>CAYODE010000063.1:0-17060 GCA_964402685.1 uncultured Aestuariivita sp.
GTTGAGGCTCATGCCTTGCGTACCGATTGTTCGCATTGATAAGAAACCATGGTGCTGCTGGAGAGAATCGAACTCTCGACCTCTCCCTTACCAAGGGAGTGCTCTACCTCTGAGCTACAGCAGCGCCGATTGAGCGGCCTGATAGACCCAATCGTGTATTCGTGCAAGCGCAATCTGGACGGTTTTAACCGGCTGGGATAGACAGGGGTATGGCGCAAAAATCCCCCTCTCAGAAACCCGGGAAAACCGGTGGCAGCCGCGAAGATCGGCTCAAAGCGTCGTTGAAAGCAAACCTTGCACGTCGTAAAGCGCAGGCCAAGGCACGCAAAGGCGCAACAGAGGCGCCAGAGGCAGATAAACCAGGGCAGTGAAAAGGGCAGAACCATGGATCAGATCATCGTCACAGGGAACGGGGCGCTTTCCGGGCAGATCCCGATTGCAGGCGCAAAAAACGCGTGCCTCACGCTCATGCCGGCCACTTTGCTAAGCGATGAACCGCTGACACTTACCAATGCGCCGCGCCTCAGCGACATTCAGACGATGACCACCCTGTTGCAATCGCTTGGTGCGGAAGTGACCCAGTTGCAGGACGGCCAGGTTATCGCCCTGTCCAGTCATGCCTTGGACAATCACGTCGCGCATTATGACATCGTACGCAAGATGCGTGCCTCTATCCTCTTGCTGGGCCCTATGCTGGCGCGCGATGGCCACGCGGTTGTATCGCTGCCGGGTGGGTGTGCCATTGGCGCGCGGCCCGTGGATCTGCACCTAAAGGCGCTTGAAGCGATGGGTGCCGAACTGGAGCTGAAGGAAGGCTACGTGCACGCGCAGGCTCCGGGTGGTCTAAAAGGCGGTGTGGTGGAGTTTCCGTTCGTCTCAGTTGGCGCAACGGAAAATGCGCTGATGGCGGCCACTTTAGCCAAAGGCACAACTGTTTTGAAAAACGCCGCCAAAGAACCAGAAATTGTCGATTTGGCCGAGTGTCTGCAAAAGATGGGTGCGCAAATCGATGGGGCTGGCACGGACACTATCACGATCCAGGGTGTCGATCGCTTGCACGGGGCTACTCACCCCGTTGTCTCTGACCGGATCGAATTGGGTACGTATATGTTGGCCCCGGCCATCGCAGGGGGCGAAGTCGAGCTCTTGGGTGGTCGGCGAAATCTGCTCGAAGCCTTCTGCCAAAAACTGGAAGAAACCGGTGTGCATATCGAAGAAACCAAAGCGGGGCTGAAGGTCACGCGTAATGGAAACGGCATCCGCGCGGTGAATGTAACAACCGAACCTTTCCCGGGGTTCCCGACAGACTTGCAGGCGCAGATGATGGCGCTGTTGTGCACCGCCGATGGCGTCAGCGTCCTTGAAGAGAAAATCTTTGAAAACCGGTTCATGCATGCCCCGGAACTGATGCGTATGGGAGCCCAAATCGACGTACAAGGCGGCACGGCCACGGTTACGGGTGTTCCGCAACTGAAAGGCGCACCTGTGATGGCAACTGACCTGCGGGCGTCGGTCTCGCTTATCTTGGCGGGTCTTGCAGCTGAAGGGCAAACTGTGGTGAGCCGCGTGTACCATCTGGACCGCGGGTACGAACACGTGGTGCGCAAGCTTGAAGGCGTTGGCGCGCAGATTGAGCGAGTGCGAGAGTCGTGAGCGAAGACGCCCGGTTCGAAGACGGCCGCGAACGCCCCTTGCATCTGGGGGCATTGGATCAGGAGGATCTGCAGGTCATCGCGAGCCTCACCCAGGACGCGGTATTCCCCATTACGGAGATGACGTGGCGCTCTAGCGAACGGCGCTTTGCTGTCTTGCTGAACCGCTTTCGCTGGGAGGATGCCGGACGCGGACGCCATGGCGCAGAAAGGGTGCAATCCCTGCTGGTTATCGATTCCGTCCTCCGCGTTGCCAGTCAGGGTATCGACCGGTCTGATCCAGATATGATTTTGTCGCTTCTTTCGATCACGTTTGAACCAGGCGAAGACGGGGCAGGGCATGTGTTGCTAACACTGGCTGGTGACGGGGCAATTCGATTGGAAATTGAGGCTTTGGAGGTCGTGCTCAAAGACGTGACCCGTCCTTATAAAGCGCCATCCGGTCAAGCGCCAGCACACGAAGGGTAAGGCGGTGATTGTCGAGACGCGCGTGTTGACCCCGGCGGACCAACCGCAATGGAGACAGGTGCGCATTGAGGCGCTTGAGCGTTTTCCCGAAGCGTTTCTTACGACGGCCGAAGAGCAGCAGAGGCGAGCGGCCTCCGATGACCGTGCGCAACTCGCGCAGGGCTGCTGGCGCGGGCTCTTTCATGAGAGCAAGATGATCGGCATCGGCGCCTTGATTCCGATGCGCTATGCCGCTGCGGCGCATCGGTTCGAGATCGGCGCGCTTTACGTGAGCGAGGCGTTTTGGGGAACTGATGCTGCGCAGTCATTTCTGGAGTCGCTTGAGGCTGAGGCGCGCCAAAAGGGCGCTTTGCAACTGGAGCTTTCGGTTGCGGCAAGCAATCCGCGCGCCATCCGGTTTTACGAACGCAACGGCTTTGAGCGCTTTGGTACGCAGCCCCGAGCGATCCTTGTAGATGGCGAAGGTCAGGACGATTTCTTCTACGTTAAGATGCTTGACCGTTGAGCCTTCTTGATGGCTGAGGTAAGGCCGCTGCCATGGTCCAGTTTCTCGATACATCCGATACCAATTTTGAAGACCGTTTTATCGGTCTTCTGAACGCAAAGCGTGAAGACAGCCCCGATGTAGATGCTGTCGTCGCCGACATCATTTCGGATGTTCGTGCGCGCGGAGACGAAGCCGTTATTGAGCTCACCGCGAAGTTCGACCGTCTGGATCTGACGCCTGAAACACTTGCTTTTTCGGCGGATGAGGTAGAGGCGGAATGCGCAAAAGTGGGCAACGCAGATCGCGCGGCATTGGAACTTGCTGCGGATCGCATCCGCGCCTACCACGAACGCCAGATGCCGCAGGATCACAGCTGGGTCGATGACACCGGGGCCACGCTGGGGTGGCGGTGGTCGGCTGTTTCCGCAGCTGGCCTGTACGTTCCCGGTGGGCTGGCTTCTTACCCGTCCTCTGTTCTGATGAACGCAATCCCGGCCAAAGTGGCAGGCGTCGAACGTCTGGCGATCACGGTGCCGACCCCCGATGGTGTGATCAATCCCCTGGTCTTGTTGGCCGCACGGCTAGCCGGTGTGGATGAGATCTACCGCATTGGTGGGGCGCAAGCAGTGGCAGCCCTTGCCTACGGTACGCCCAGCATCGCTCCGGTCGACAAAATCACTGGACCCGGTAATGCGTTTGTCGCGGCTGCAAAACGGCGCGTCTTCGGGAAGGTCGGCATCGACATGATCGCTGGCCCATCAGAGATCCTTGTCATCGCGGACGCAGACAATGACCCAGACTGGATTGCGCTGGATTTGATGAGCCAGGCCGAACATGACGAAAGCGCGCAATCGCTTTTGATCACAACCGATGCGGATTTCGGCAAAGCGGTGGCCGAGGCGGTCACAACCCGTTTGGAAACGCTGGAACGACGCGATATCGCCGCCGCCAGCTGGCAGGATTACGGAGCGGTGATCACCGTTCGTGATCTGGACGAAGCCGCACAGCTTTCTAATCGCATCGCACCAGAACACCTGGAGCTTTGCGTCGCAGACCCTGTGGCCTTGTCCGAAAGATGTGTGCATGCCGGCGCTATCTTTTTGGGCCATTGGACACCGGAAGCCATTGGAGATTACATCGGCGGTCCGAACCACGTTTTGCCAACTGCCCGCTCCGCGCGGTTCTCCTCAGGTTTGAGTGTTATGGATTTCCTCAAACGTACGACCCTTGCGCAGATGACGCCGGACAGTTTGCGTGCTATTGGCCCGTCGGCGGAACGTCTGGCGCAGTCCGAAAGCCTTGAGGCACACGGTCTGTCAGTGCGGGCAAGATTGGAAAAGTTGAACAGGTAATGGATATGTCGCGGATTATCGAGATCGAGTTGGACGATGCGGGGCTTCCCCCGCCTACGCCCGAGATCGAACAGGAGCGCAAGGTCGCCATTTTTGATCTGTTGGAAGACAACACATTTGTCCTTCCAACGCGTGACGATCGCCCGGTACCGGAAGGTCCCTATAAGATGCACCTGGCCATTCGCGATAAGCGTTTGGTGTTTGACTTGCTCACTGAAGCCGATGACAAGGCCGCCGAATTCCACCTTTCACTCAGCCCGTTTAAGCAGGTGGTCAAAGACTATTTCCAAATCTGCGAGAGCTATTTCAACGCGGTCAAGAACCTGCCGCCCAGCCAGATCGAAACCATCGATATGGCCCGGCGAGGGATTCACAATGAAGGCAGCCGCGTGCTTCAGGAACGTCTGGAAGGAAAAGCTGAGATCGACACTGACACCGCGCGCCGGCTCTTCACTTTGATTTGCGTCCTGCATTTCGGAGGCTGAAGTGACAGACTCACTTCCCCAGTCGGTGTTGTTTTGCTGCGATCACAACGCAGTCCGCTCGCCGATGGCGGAAGGTATCATGAAAAAGTTCTATGGTACGGGCACTTACGTCCAGTCTGTAGGTGTCCACAATGATATGGAGATCGACGGCTTCTCCATTGCTGTCTGCCAGGAAATGGACGTGGAACTGCACCGTCACAGGTCCCGCTCTTTTGACGAGATGGAAGAGTGGGGTGACGACCTGAGTTCCTTCGATCTGGTCGTGGCGCTCTCGCCCGCCTCGCAACGCCGCGCGCTGGAACTGACACGGTTTTATCACCTTACCGTAGAATACTGGCCCATCATCGATCCGACCGGATTGGGGGAAACACGCGACGCAAAACTTGCGTCCTATCGTCAAGCACGCGATCAGATCGTTGGTAAATTGGTCGAAAAATGGGGCGAACCTACCGAGATCACATGAGCGATATCGTCAAAACCTATTTCGATGCCTTCAATGCGGGCGATGTCCGAGGGATGCTGAATTGCCTGACCGAAGATGTGGCTCACCATGTTAACGAAGGCGAGGTGCGCCGTGGCAAGGAGAAGTTCGCCGCCTTCTGCGCGCATATGAGCCGGACATATCGAGAGAACCTAACAGATCTGGTTATCTTCCGAACAGGCGATCGTGCGGCGGCGGAATTTACTGTCAACGGCACCTATCTAGAAACAGATGCCGGGCTGCCCGAGGCCACTGGTCAGACCTATCAGCTGCCCGCCGGATCCTTTTTCACCTTGCGTGATGGAAAAATCGCGCGCGTGACAACCTATTACAACCTCGCCGATTGGGTGCGTCAGGTGTCATGATCGATGTGCGGGCCCTGACCGGGACGACACTCGAAGCGGCACTGGACGATGTGGCCCGACTGCGGATCGCGGTCTTTCGGGATTGGCCTTACCTTTATGACGGCGATGCGGACTATGAACGGAGCTATTTGCAGGCCTACCGCGACAGCGATCGCGCAATTCTTGTCGGTGCGTTTGACGGGGACACTCTGGTCGGCGCGTCCACTGGCGCTCCCCTGTCTGAACATGCCCAGGATTTCGCCGCGGCCTTCGAAGGTCACCCCTACAACTTGAATGATGTCTTTTACTGTGCCGAATCTGTACTCTTGCCGGACTATCGGGGCCATGGCATCGGGCATCGCTTCTTTGATCTGCGGGAGGCGCATGCACGGGCGCTCGGGTTTCACTATTCGGCTTTTTGCGGCGTCATACGCCCAGACGATCATCTGGCGCGATCCGCGACATACCGGCCTTTAGACCCTTTCTGGCGCAGCCGGGGATACAACCCGTTAGTCGGAGCTGTCGCGCAGTTTTCGTGGAAAGACCTTGGACAACAGGAAGAGACCTTGAAACCGCTTCAGTTTTGGATCCGAAGCTTGTGACTTGGCAGCACGCAGTTCGACCCTCAGCCAAATCGAAAGTCTGCAATTCAGCGCGGAGCGCACTATGAAAGTTGCCGCTGCGGCATACCCTTTGGATTTTCTCGACAGCTGGCAGGCCTATGAAGACAAGCTGGCCGCGTGGGTTTCTGAGGCGGCGGGTGCAGGCGCGCAGCTTTTGGTGTTTCCGGAATATGGCGCGATGGAGCTTGCCACGCTAGCAGGTCTAGAAGCGGCGGGTGATTTGGAAAGGTCTCTGCACGCTGTCGCTGAGCGGTTGGACCAGGCCAATGCAGTGCACCTAGATCTGGCGCGGCAGTACGGCGTGCATATTCTGGCCGCCTCTGGCCCAGCAAGTGGCGTCTCACGGCCGGTTAATCGCGCGCGGCTGATTACGCCTAACGGGGCCATCGGGATACAGGACAAGCAGATCATGACCCGGTTCGAGCGCGAGATCTGGGGTGTTGTCCCCGGTGGACCGTTGCGGATCTTTGAAACCGACCTGGGCCGCATTGGCATTCTCATTTGTTACGATTGCGAGTTTCCCTTGTTAGGTCGGGCCCTGGCCGAGGTGGATTTGCTTTTGGTGCCATCCTGTACGGACGCACAATCAGGCTATTGGCGCGTTCGTATCGGGGCCATGGCCCGCGCGCTCGAGGCGCAATGCGTCTCTGTCATGTCCTCGCTTGTTGGGCCCGCTGACTGGAGCGAAGCGGTCGATGTGAACACGGGTACGGGTGGTGTGTTTGGCCCTCCGGACAAAGGGTTTCCTGAAACTGGTGTGCTTGCAGAAGGAAAGATGGATGTGCCCGGATGGACCTACGCCGACATCGATCTCGCTGCCATTTCTGAGGTGCGCCGTGACGGTCACGTCCTCAATCGCGCGCATTGGGGGGAGCAAAGCCCACGTCACCAATCAGTCACAACGTGCTCACTGCGCGCGAAAAAGCCTTGATAATTGGGCGATTTGCCCCCATTTAAAGCGCGCCCGTAAATTGGCGGGCGGATGAGCAAAGGAGAGAACATGGCCAAGGAAGATACGCTCGAATTTCCCGGTGTCGTGAAGGAACTCCTGCCGAATGCGACGTTTCGGGTCGAGCTTGAGAATGGCCATGAAATCATCGCTCATACGGCAGGAAAAATGCGCAAGAACCGCATTCGTGTTCTGGCAGGCGACAAAGTCCAAGTGGAAATGACGCCTTACGACCTGACCAAAGGCCGGATCAATTACCGCTTCAAGTAACGCGTTTGCGTTGCATATTGAGGGGAAGCCGTTGCGCAAAGATGTGCGCGAGCGGGTAGCCAATAGGGGTGCCTGAATGACGGCGCTCGTCCAGAGACCAAAGCTGATTCTTGGATCGGGTAGTCCACGGCGCAAAGAGCTTTTGGCCCAGATTGGCGTGACGGCGGATGACATTCGCCCGCCCGACATTGATGAAGACCCTACGCCCGGTGAACTGCCGCGCCCCTATTGCGCACGGATGGCGCGGGAGAAGGTGCACGCGGTTGATGCAGATGCCGATGACATCGTTCTTTGTGCAGATACCACTGTGGCTCTGGGGCGGCGCATTCTTGGCAAACCCAAAGATGCGGATGAAGCGGCCGCGTTTCTGCGCCAGATGTCCGGACGCAGACATCGCGTCATCACCGCTGTTGCACTGCGGCGCGGTGATCGTGTTTGGCAGGCAGACAGCGTCAGTCAGGTTCGCATGAAACGACTGTCAGATCTTGAGATTGCAGGCTATCTGGCCACCGGTGATTGGGACGGCAAAGCGGGTGGTTATGGAATCCAAGGCCCCGCCGGGGCGTTTATTCCGTGGATCTCAGGTTCTTTTACCGGAATTGTCGGATTGCCGCTCGCAGAAACCGCAGGCCTACTAGAAGCGGCAGGCTATCCGATCTGGAGGGCTCCATGACTGCGCGTACCATAGTTTTGGGTCATATCGGCGATCGCAAAGTAGCCGCGCTTTTGGAAGGCGGGCAGCTGGATGATCTCTTGATTGAAGCGGACGCTCCAGCGCCCGGCACCATCTACCGCGCCGTTGCAGATAGACCGGTCAAAGGGCAGGGCGGCGTGTTTCTGAAAACCCCTGATGGGTCAGCTTACCTGCGGCAGGCAAAAGGGATCGGGCAGGGGCAAGCCCTGACAGTTCAGGTGACCGGCTATGCCGAACCTGGCAAGGCCATCCCTGTCACAACACGGGTTCTTTTCAAAAGCCGCTACGCCATTGTCACGCCGGATGCGCCGGGGTTGAACATCTCCCGCAGGATTAAGGATGATGATCTGCGCGACGGGCTCCTCGAGATCGCGCATGAAGGCATGGGTGGCTCAGATATGGGTCTTATCTTACGCTCCTCTTGTGCAGACGCTGACCCCGAGGAGATTGCTGCTGACATCATCGACATGCGCAATTTGGCAGAGGCGGTCACGGGTGATCCATCCAATCAACCGGATGTTTTGGTTTCCGGCGATGATCCCTGGCAAGTGGCTTGGCGGGAATGGTCAGAGCCGGCCGACGTTATCGACACACCGGATGGGTTGGATGATCTTGGTGTGCTCGAAGCCATTGACGCCGCAAAAGGGGCGCATGTTTCCTTGGGGGCGCAGGCCTCGATGTATGTTGAGGCGACCCGTGCTCTTGTGGCGGTCGACATTAACACAGGCGTCGACGGCACTTTTGCCGCAGGTCTAAAGGCGAATATTTCTGCGGCGAAGGCTCTGCCCCGTGCGCTGCGCGTCCGCGGTCTGGGTGGCCAGATCACCCTTGATCTTGCGCCTATGCCAAAAAAGGATCGCAGGAGCTTTGAAAATGCGCTGCGCGCGGCGTTTCGCGCCGATGATGTGGAAACGGTTCTGGCGGGTTGGACCCCTCTGGGTCATTATGAGTTGCAACGCAAACGCGCCCGTCTGCCGTTGAGTGAGGTTTTGAGATGAGCTGCCCGATCTGCCAGTCCGACACGGATCCCAAATACCGCCCATTTTGTTCAAAACGCTGTGCGGACGTGGATTTAGCGCGCTGGTTCAACGGCGGCTATGCCGTGCCATCGGAAAATCCTGAAGATGCTGAGCGCGCCGTAGACGAGATCGAAGCGCAGCTGCGGGCCGAGGTTGAGGCGCGCAGACCTCACTGACCCTCTGCCAAAGACGTCAGGATCGGGCAATCGGGCCGGTCATCCCCGGCGCAGGACCGCACAAGGTCGCTCAGCGTATCGCGCATTGCTTCCAGATCGGTGATCTTCTCTTCGATGCGGGCCAGATGCCCTTTGGCGATTGCACGCACGTCTGCGCTCGCACGAGCCCGGTCTTCCCACAATGCAAGAAGCGCCCGGCATTCATCGATGGAAAACCCCAACGCGCGGGCCCGGGCCAGAAAAATCAGCTTATGTGCATCAGCATCGCTAAAGGCGCGATAGCCATTTGCATCCCGCGCGGGGCGGACCAGATCGATGTCTTCATAGTAACGGATGGTCTTTGCGGGCAATCCCGCACGTTCTGCAACTTGACCGATGTTCATTACGCTCACTCCGCCGGTTGCACGATGTGCGCAGGTGGCTGCGGCGGTTGCCCAGCTGCGGTCCGTCCGACGTTACGTAACCTAAGCGCATTGGTCAGCACCGCAACAGATGACAGCGCCATAGCACCCGCTGCCAAAGCCGGGGACAGCAAGATCCCCCAGATGGGATAGAGGACACCCGCCGCCACTGGGATCAGCAGGGTGTTATAGCCAAAGGCCCAGCCAAGGTTCTGACGAATGTTGCGCATCGTGGCACGGCTGATGCTCAGCGCGCGCAAAACGGCATCCGGATCGCCGGATACCAGAACAACATCCGCCGTTTCAATCGCAACATCTGTGCCGGTGCCCATGGCAATGCCCACATCTGCATGCGCCAGCGCCGGCGCATCGTTGATGCCGTCACCCACAAACGCGATGCGCGCTTGGTCTTTGCGCAGCACATCCAGCGCGGCAATTTTGCCGTCAGGCAGGACCTCAGCCACGACCTGATCAATGCCCAGCGTCCCGGCAATTGCGTGTGCAGTTCCGGTATTGTCGCCGGTGACCATCGCGGTTTTCAAGCCCATCTGGTGCAAGGCGTCAATTGTCTGTTTAGCGCTTGGTTTCAAAGGATCAGCGACACCCATTACGGCAGCCAACTTGCCTTCCACTGCTGCAAAGAAGGGGGTTTGCCCCTCTGCTGGGATCCGCTGAAGAGTCTCGTCAAACACCGACACGTCATGACCCTGTTCTTGCAGATACCGGTCCGCACCCACTTGCACGTCTACACCGCCGACAATTGCACGCAGACCCATCCCTCGGATCGTCTGGAACTCTGAAACAGGGGGAAGGTTCTGATCCCCGGCCGCTTGGACAATCGCGCGCGCGATCGGATGTTCGGATTGCACCTCAGCCGCTGCAACAAGGCGCAAAACCCTATCGGGGTCCTGACCCTCGGCGACGTCGAAAGTCACCAGCTCTGGACGCCCTTGTGTCAACGTACCGGTTTTATCAAAGGCGACCAGGTCGACACTGCTCAGGCTTTGCAGGGCATCTCCTTTGCGAAACAGTACACCCAACTCTGCCGCGCGGCCGGTGCCGACCATGATAGAGGTTGGCGTCGCCAGACCCATCGCACAGGGGCAGGCAATGATCAGAACGGCTACAGCTGCCACAATCGCGGGCCCAACCCCCGCACCCAAGACCAACCAAGCCAGCAGCGTTACCGTGGCAATGGCCAGCACCGCAGGCACAAACCACCCGGTGACCGTGTTCACCAGCTCCTGGATCGGGAGACGCGCGCCTTGCGCCTCTTCCACCATACGGATGATTTGCGCCAGCATTGTATCGCGACCAACGCTTTCGGCGCGGAACTGAAAGGCACCTGTGCCGTTGATCGTACCGCCAATAACGGCGCTACCTGCGTCCTTTGGCACCGGCACCGGTTCCCCAGAAATCATGCTTTCGTCAACATAGCTTCGGCCTGACACGATGCGCCCATCCACTGCGATCCGATCGCCGGGCCGGACATGCACAATGTCTCCCACCGCGATCTGTTCGACGGGAAGATCAATAACAGCACCATCTTTTTCAACATGTGCGGTGCTTGGGGCGAGGCCTACCAAGCGCGCCACAGCTGCGCCGGTTTTCCCTTTCGCGCGAGCTTCTAGAAACCGACCCAGCAGGATCAAGGTTACGATCACAGCGGCCGCTTCGAAATAGACCGCGACCCGCCCGGCCGGCAGGAGGCTCGGCGCAAAAGTCGCGACGACGGAGAAACTCCACGCCGCTGTGGTGCCAATCGCAACCAGAGAGTTCATGTCCGGCGCGCGTTTGAAAAGCGCAGGGAAGCCCTTTGTCAAAAACAATCGTCCGGGACCGAGTAGGACGGCAGTCGTCAGCACAAATTGGATCACACGGCTTGTCTGCATGCCAATAGTGCCCATGACCCAATGATGAAACGCAGGGATCATGTGACTGCCCATTTCCAGAACGAAGACAGGCAACGTCAGGACTGCAGCGATCACCGTGGCGCGGCGCAAGGCATCCATTTCTGTCGTATCTGCTTCACCACGAGGTGCGTCTGTCGCGATCCGTTCGGCGGGATAGCCTGCTTCCGTCGCCACTGCAATCGCATGCTCTAACCCATCCGACCCAGCGACATAACTGACCCGCGCCTCACCAGTCGCCAGATTCACATGCGCTGTCGTGACTTCGGGCACCTCTGAAAGAACCCGCTCAACCCGTCCGACACAAGATGCGCAAGACATATTCGCGATGCGGAGAGAGGTCGTCTCAAACTGCGCCGGATATCCCGCCTTGCTCAAAGCGCTGGACACTTGGGGCAGATCGAACTCACCGGTTACCTGGGCTGAGTGCGTTGCAAAATTCACGTGCGCGCTGTCGACACCTGGCGCGGCGGAGAGCAGCTTTTCCACCCGCGCAACGCAGGACGCGCAGTTCATACCGTCAATTTTCAAAGTGAGCGATGACATTGCACCCGCCGTCCAGTTACTGAGGCCTTTTACATAAGGGTTCCAGTAACTGGAAGGTCAAGGGCTTGTGTGTAGTGTCACACCTTGGTCCAAGGCGCGGTTTCGTGATGCCGGGCCTTGAACGCCTTAATATCATTTTGGTGCTGTATGGTCAGATCAATATCGTCCCACCCGTTTAGGAGTTTCGTCTGCCAGACGGGGTCGATCTCGAACGTCTCGCTCCCACCATCATGTTGGATGCTGCGTGTCGTAAGATCCACGTGCACAGCGCCCTCAATCCGGTTCAGAGCGGCTTGTTCCATCCGCGCGGGTAAGAGACCATTGTTCACAGAGTTCGACGCAAAGATATCCCCGAAAGACGGGGCCAGAACGACCTTGATCCCGAAATCAACCAGCGCATAAACCGCAGCCTCCCGTGAAGATCCGCAGCCAAAATTGCGCCCTGCAATCAGGATCTCGCTGCCTTGAGCCAACCGCGCGGCTGGTTCGACCTCGCGCAGATCGTGCAACAGAAAAGACCCATAACCTTCACTGCGTGGGCGCGACATAAATCGCGCCGGAATTAGCTGATCGGTATCGACGTTTTCCAATGGCAGCCTTGCGGGAACCCCTTTGACTTCTGAGAACACGCTCATCCCGTGCGACCCTCCAATAGGGGGCGCACGTCTGTCAGTGTCCCGGTAACGGCTGCTGCGGCTACCATAGCGGGCGACATCAGATGCGTGCGCGCGCCGGGTCCTTGCCGCCCTTTGAAGTTCCTGTTGGTGGTGGACGCACAGCGCTTGCCGGGTGCCACAATATCTCCGTTCATGCCCACACACATGGAACAACCCGAAGCGACCCAGTCGAGCCCAGCCTGCTGAAATACTTTGTCCAGACCTTCCTGTTCTGCCTGCCGTTTGATCTGCGCCGATCCGGGAGATACAAGGCCTGGCACCCGAGCTTGCCGCCCGCGCAACACTGCTGCCGCGGCGCGCAAATCCTCTATCCGCGCATTGGTGCAGGACCCGATAAAGACCTGATCCACCGTTGTCCCTTCGAGCGGTTTGCCAGCCTCAAGCCCCATGTACTCCAGCGCATCCCGGGCCGCGTCCAGCGGCACATTTGCGGTGATCGGCAGGGCCTGATCTGGGCTCGTGCCCCATGTCACTGTGGGTGCGATTTGCCCTGCATCGAGCGTGGTCTCACGATCAAAATCGGCCTCTGGGTCACTACAAAGAGACAACCAATATGCGCTGGCCGCCTCCCAGCTTTCGGTGGGCGCATACGGGCGGTCTTTGACGTAAGTCAGCGTCGTTTCATCCGGTGCGATCATCCCAAAGCGTCCACCTCCTTCGATGGACATGTTGCAAAGCGTCAGACGTCCCTCCATCGACAGATTGCGGATCGCGCTGCCAGCATATTCCACAGCATGTCCCCGCGCGCCATCGGCACCGAGTTTAGAAATCCAAGCCAGCGCGATGTCCTTGGCCGTCACCCCAGGCCCAAGGGTGCCCTCAACGGAGATACGCATCGATTTCGGGCGCTTTTGCCAGATCGTCTGCGTAGCCAGCACATGAGACACATCCGTGGCCCCAATCCCAAAGGCGATCGCACCAAACGCCCCGTGGGTCGAGGTATGGCTGTCTCCACACACAATCACCAAGCCCGGCAGGGTCAGCCCTTGTTCCGGGCCGATCACATGTACAATTCCCTGACGCGGATCACCCATCGCGAAATGCTGTAATCCATGGGTTTTTGTGTTGGTCGACAACGTTTGGATCATCCCCGCGATGTCTTCGCTCGCCGCAGGACCACGCGTCGGCGCATAGTGATCCGTGACCCCAAAGGTCAGGCCCGGTTCCGCCACTGGTAACCGGCGCGCCGCCAGCTTGCGAAACGCGTGGTGTGAACCCTCATGGACGAAATGCCGATCCACCCAGAGCAGATCTGTCCCATCGTCGCGCGCATGGATCACGTGCGCCGCCCAGACCTTATCAAAGAGACTTTTCGGTCCACTCACGGCGCACCACCGATGACAGGTTCCCATTGCCGATTGTCCTGTCCGCCCACACGGGTCAACGCCATGTCCAACCGGAACATATCAGGCCGGTAAAGCGCCGAAAGATATTCGATCCCGCGTCCTTGATCGTCATGCACGACCCGCGTCAACGCCAGTAACGCTGATCCCACTGAGATGTCCAACGCGTCCGCGACATCGGGTGCGGCGAGTGTGGCGGTCACGCTTTGCTTGGCAGATGCCACGACCACGCCAGATCGCTCCAGCAGTTCAAAAAGCGGTGTCGTCGCCAAATCCGCTTCGGAGTAATTCCGTGAAATTGCCTCGGGCACATAAGTTGTCAGATGCGAGAAGGCGGTGCCATCGCTGGATCGCACCCGCATCGCGGTCTGAACCCGTGTCCCCGGCTCCAAGGCCAACGCCTCCCGCACCAGCGCAGGCGCGGGCGCATAAGCGAACGACAGTAGTCGCGCCGACGTCTCACGGCCCATCTGAACGATCTGGGGGATCAACGTCGCCATATCTGCGGTGATGGCGCCATCGGGCGCGGTGGCTGCCCGGACGATCGAGCCGGCGCCGGTTTTCTTTTCGATCAACCCATCGCGCGCTAATGCGTCCAAGGCGCGCCTGACTGTGACCCTCGAAACCCCGTGGATCTCAGCCAGGCGCTGCTCACTGGGCAGAACCGACCCCTCAGCATGCTGCCCAGTTGCTATATCGTCTCTTAGCAAAAGGTAGACCCTACGAGATTTCCCCCCTTCGGGAAGCTCAGATGTGACTTGATCGCGCAAGACTACCCCCATTAGCGACCGGTACCATAGGGTGCGGTTTTTCGGAAATCAACAATATATCCTTCCAAAGAGTCAAAATCTGTATTATCGAAAATACAGATATGCAGGGGAGGGGTTATGCCCATTGTCGAAATCCACATCCTGGAAGGATACGGACCGTCCGAGAAAAAGCGCTTGGGCCATGCGGTCAGCGATGCCGTGCGCAGCGTCGTCCCCGCTCCCCCTGAGGCGGTCATCGTCATGACCCACGAGATGAACCCGGATAACTATGTGCGCGGCGGCGAAACGCGGGCTGGAGCTCCCGCGCTGCCAGATGCCGTCCAAGCGGTCCGCGATTTTCTGTCAGCAATGGAGGCTCGCGATCTTGCCAAGGCAGAAACGTTTCTTGGCGCGGGGTTCCGCATGCAGTTTCCCGGAGCTCAACCGATGAACACCCTGCCGCAATTGGTGGAATGGGCCAAACCTCGATATCGGTTTGTGAAAAAAACCTATGAGCGCTTTGACCAGGCCATGAGTAAAGAGGGCCCGGTTGTTTACTGCTACGGTACTCTGAATGGCGAATGGCCCGATGGTACGCCGTTCGATGGCATTCGCTTCATAGATCGCTTTCAGTTTAGCGAAGGTCTGATCGTCTGCCAGGACGTCTGGAATGATATTGCCGAGGTGCGCCGATGAACGAGATTGATCCGATCACACTCGCCGTCTTGGCAGGTCGCATGGAACAGATCGCGGACGAGATGGATGCGACCCTCTTCCGTGCTGCGTTCAATCCCATCATTGCCGAGGCGCATGATGCCTCTCATGGGCTGTATCACGCCACATCCGGCGACACGTTGGTGCAAGGCAAATCCGGTTTGCCTATCTTCGTCGGCGTGATGGCCTTTGCGGTCAAAGCGGTGATCGACAAGGCTGCACGCGATGGCGATCTGACCGATGGTGACATCTATATCTTCAACGACGCGCATCTTGGTGGAACGCACTTGTCTGACATGCGCCTTGTCCGGCCCTACTTCCGGGAGGGGAAGCTTTTTTGCTACCTCGCCTCTGTCGGACACTGGCATGACGTGGGTGGCGCGGTTCCGGGCAACTACAACCCGTCGGCAACCGATGCGTTTCAGGAAGCCTTTGTACTGCCGCCCGTACGCATCGCCCGCGCAGGAGTGATCCAGCAGGACGTGATTGATATCCTGATGCGCAATACGCGTCTGCCGCAATCGGCCCAGGGGGATCTCAATGGGCAGCTTGGCGCGCTGGACTTGGGAGTCAAACGGCTGGATGCGCTGCTTGATGAATATGGCGCTGATACCGTGCGCGCAGCTCTGGACGCATTGGGGCACCGGGCGGAAGCACTGATGCGATCAGAGCTAAAGGATCTTCCAGATGGTCGGTGGGAGGCTGAGGACTTCCTCGACAACGATGGGATCACCGACACGCCTCTTCCCATTCGTGTGGCGCTTGAGATTAGGGGCGATGAGATGGTCCTCGATTTCGAAGGCACTGCGCCTGTCACAGCTGGGCCGGTAAACATCGCGTTGCCCACGGCCGTGGCGACAGCCTATGTCGCGATCAAGCATATCTTCCCCGCCTTGCCTGCTAATGCTGGGGTTATGCGGCCCATCGACGTGCGCATCCCAGACGCCTCTCTTCTGTCAGCAGAGTTTCCGGCACCAGTTGGTGGCTACACAGAAACCATCCTGCGGATGATCGACGTGATCTTTTCTGCCATGGCGCAGGCTGCGCCCGATCGCGTGGTCGCCAATGCTTACGGCACGATCAACGCCCTCTCCATCGCGGGCAAGCGCGCGAACGGTCAGCCCTGGGTGATGTTTTCCTTCTTCGGCGGCGGACACGGTGGATCCATCGAAAGCGATGGGTTGAACCACGGCAATGCGCCGATCTCCACGGCCACCATTCCTCCCTTGGAAATCCTTGAGGCGGCCTATCCGGTGATGTTCAAGAAATGGGCGCTGCGCCCGGACAGCGCCGGCGCGGGGGGCCATCGCGGAGGCCTGGGCGCGGTCTATGAGATCGAGGTGTTGGAAGAAAATGCACGTGCCTTCCTCTTTGGGGAACGCGGCCGATTTGCACCAAAGGGCATCGCAGGTGGGGGCGACGGGGCGATGAACCACTTTGAATACGAGCAGGACGATGGCTGGCACACACCGCCGATGAGTTCGAAAATGCTGGGCATGGCGTTGAAACGCGGCCAATCCGTGCGGCTTGAGACACCAGGGGGCGGCGGTTATGGCGACGCGGCGAAACGCGATCCAGAGGCGGTCGCGCGCGACGTGGCGCTGGGCTTTCTGTCTGAGGACAATGCCACCACGATCTACGGCCCCGCATGGAAGGAGGCCGCAGAATGACCGGCAAGATGGTTGGCGTCGATGTCGGCGGCACGTTCACGGACGTCTTC
>CAYODE010000063.1:17160-19152 GCA_964402685.1 uncultured Aestuariivita sp.
TGCCCGAGATCCGGGAATTCGAACGCTTCTCCACTGCTGCGTTAAATGCCTATCTGCAGCCTGAAGTCGCCGGATACCTAAACCGACTTGAAACCGCGTTGAAGGATGGCGGGTTTGAAGGGGAGTTCATGATCGTGCAGTCAAACGGCGGTGTCATGGGCGTCGATACGGCCTGCCAATTGCCTGTCAGGACTGCGCTGTCTGGACCTGCCGCCGGTGTGATTGCGGCTGGATACATAGCCGAAACCGCAGGCTTTCCGGATGTGATCACCGGCGATGTCGGCGGCACCAGCTTTGACGTCTCCCTTGTCGCGGGTGGGCAATCGATGCTGGCTCCGCAAACCTCGATTGACTTTGGCATGGTCGTCCGCACCCCGATGATCGAGATTGCCACGATCGGCGCTGGTGGCGGCTCCATCGCCTGGGTCGACAAAGGAGGGCTCTTGAATATCGGCCCGGAAAGCGCGGGCTCTGATCCTGGTCCGGTCGCCTATGGCCGCGGCAATACCCGTCCAACGGTGACGGATGCGAATGTGGTGCTGGGTCGGATCGATCCGGATAGTCCAATTGGCGGGATTGCAAAACTTGATGTTGAGGCGGCAAAAATCGCTATTGATCAACATGTTGGTGGACCTCTGGGGCTGGATACGATGGCTGCAGCCGAAGCCATTTTGACCGTCGCAAACTCGCGCATGGCAGGGGCGATCCGGCTGGTGAGCATCGAACGCGGTTTTGATCCCAAACGCTTTTCCTACATGCCTTTCGGTGGCGGCGGCGCGCTGCATGCAGGGGCCATCCTGGCCGATGTCGGACTTGCTCGCGCGATTGTGCCACGTTTCCCCGGCGTGACGTCGGCTATGGGCTGTGTGATTGCCGATATGCGTCAGGATTTTGTGCAGACCCTCAACATGATGGCGGATCAAGTTGATGAAGCGGCGCTGTGCGAGGTCATGCAATCGCATGTGAATCAAGGACTTGCAATGCTCGACGCCGCGAAATCGGCCTTTGAACGTCGCGACATGATCTTCGAATTGGACATGGCGTATGTTGGTCAAACCCACACTGTGTCGGTGCCGCTGACTGTTCAGGTGAATGGCACGACCGTTGTCGCCCCGACACGGGACGAGATCGCCGAAGCATTCGATGCAGCTTACCACGCCACCTACGGTCGTCTGCTGGAAAACGGTGTCCGCCGTGTGATGAATTTGCGCAGCGCGGTCATCGGGCGCCGGCCAAAATTCGATTTGTCTGCGCTTGCCCCTGACGCGGATGGGTCAGTGGAGGCGTCGCGGACCTCGACCCGGCAGGTTCATTTTGGAACAGAATGGCATGAAACGGCGATTTACAATCGGCTCACATTGCCTGTTGGGGCCGTGATCCAAGGCCCTGCAATCCTTGAACAATTGGATACCACGATCCTGATCGAGCCTGAGTTGAAAGGTACGGTCGACACATATGGCAACGTCATCATCGAGAGGCGCGTATGAGTATCGAGAGCTTGGACCCCAAACGCACAGGTCTGCTGACGATTGATCTGCAAAATGACTTCCTGCACCCAGAAGGCGCTTACGGCCGGGCAGGGCAGGGGGCAGAGGCGATCACTGCCTTGCCTGCGCGCATAAAACCCGTTGTGGATGCTTTGCGTGCGAAGGGCGGCACATATTTCTCCGCTCAGTTTACTTTGGTCCCCGGCCCGGGCGGCGAGCCTCTGATCGCGCCGCATCTGAAAAAGCTGCGCCCGTTCTTGACCAAGGGTGATTTTGCTCCTGGTGGCTTTGGACACTCTCTGGTCGATGAACTGGCACCTGCAGATTACACCGTTGAAAAGGTGGCGTATTCTGCTTTCTATCAAACTCGACTAGAGTACATCATGCGCGCCCTCGGCATCGACGCACTGATCATCGGCGGGATCGTGACCAATGGTGGCGTTGCCTCAACTGTGCGCGACGCGCATCTGCGGAACATCGAGACGATCCTGCTCTCTGACGGATC
>CAYODE010000064.1:0-19048 GCA_964402685.1 uncultured Aestuariivita sp.
GAATTTGTCGAGAAGGTTCCAGACTTCGAGCGCCTTGTCTTTGTCCACATCATTCTTGGCGGCCCCTTCCAAGAACTTAGGGCGTTCGGCATCCATCGCCTCCTGAATCTTTTTACCCATTGCACGGCGCAGCAGATCAGCCCCGCCTAAGGAATATCCGGCCATTTCCTGCGCGATCTGCATCACCTGTTCCTGGTAGACGATGATACCTTGCGTCTCGTCCAGAATATGGTCGATCGATGGGTGCAGCGTTTCGCGTTCGGACAGGTTGTTCTTCACCTCACAGAACTTTGGAATGTTCTCCATCGGACCGGGGCGGTAGAGCGCCACCAGAGCGATAATGTCCTCGATGCAGTCAGGCTTCATGCGTTTGAGCGCGTCCATCATGCCCGAGCTTTCCACCTGGAAAACTGCGACGGTTTTGGCGGCGGAATAGAGCTTGTAGGAGGCTTCGTCGTCCAACGGGATCGCGTTGATATCGTCCTCGGTCCCAGAGGCGGGCTCATAAAGTTCTGTTCCGTCGGCTGCGATATGAAGGTGGCGGCCGGATTTCAGGATCAGATCAACCGCGTTTTGGATAACGGTCAGCGTCTTCAAACCCAGGAAGTCGAATTTGACCAAACCGGCTTGTTCCACCCATTTCATGTTGAACTGCGTGGCCGGCATGTCGGACCGCGGGTCTTGGTAAAGCGGTACCAACGCATCAAGCGCACGGTCCCCAATGACCACTCCGGCTGCATGGGTGGAGGCGTTGCGCAGGAGCCCCTCAACCTGCTTGCCATAGGTCAGCAGGCGGTCGACAACCTCTTCTTCCCGCGCGGCGTCGCGTAGACGAGGCTCATCCTTAAGGGCTTTCTCGATGGAGACGGGTTTCACCCCTTCCACAGGGATCATTTTCGACAAGCGATCGACTTGCCCATAAGGCATTTGGAGCACACGGCCCACATCTCGCACCGCAGCTTTCGACAGCAGAGCGCCAAAGGTGATGATCTGACCGACTTTGTCGCGGCCGTATTTCTCTTGCACGTACTGGATCACCTCTTCCCGGCGATCCATGCAAAAGTCGATATCAAAGTCAGGCATGGAGACCCGTTCGGGGTTCAGAAACCGTTCGAATAGAAGGCTGTAGCGTAGCGGATCGAGGTCCGTAATCGTCAGCGCATAGGCCACAAGCGATCCCGCACCAGAGCCCCGGCCCGGACCGACGGGAATATCATGGTCCTTGGCCCATTTGATAAAGTCCGCAACGATCAGGAAATAGCCGGGGAACCCCATGCCTTCGATGATGTCGAGCTCGAAATCGAGGCGCTTTTGGTACTCCTCTACTGAAGCCGCGTGCGGGATCACTTTCAAGCGCTCTTGCAGCCCGTCATTGGCCTGACGGCGCAGTTCTTCAACCTCATCATCTGCAAACTTGGGCAGAATAGGATCGCGCCGATACGCCATGAACGCACAACGGCGAGCGATTTCGATTGTGTTTTCAATCGCTTCAGGTAAGTCCGCAAAAAGAACACTCATCTCCTCGGCCGATTTAAAGTAGTGCTGCGGCGTCAACTTGCGGCGCGGATCCTGCTGATCCACATAGGCGCCTTCGGAAATGCAAATGAGCGCGTCATGCGCCTCGTACATGTCCGATTTTGGGAAATAGACGTCGTTGGTGGCGACAAGCGGCAGGTCTTTGGCATAGGCCATCTCGATCAGACCACGTTCAGTCAGACGCTCATCCTCGGGCTGCGTTCCGTCTTCTCCCGAGTGACGTTGCAATTCGATATATAGACGGTTCGGAAATGCCCGGGCGAGCCTGTCCAAGAGCTGTTCGGCCGCAGGATGCTGGCTTGTTTGCAAGAGCATGCCAACAGGACCGCCGGGACCACCCGTGAGGCAGATCAGCCCCGCGGAGTGCTGTTCCAACTCTTCTACGGAGACTTGAGGCAACTGGCCCGCCTTGTCGATATAAAGGCAGGAGTTCAGTTTCATCAGGTTTTCGTATCCAGCCTCGGATTGCGCCAAGAGAATTAGGGGGGCCGGCTCGCGCGGTTTGCCGCTGGGATCTGCTGGCAGATAGGTCACATCAACCTGACAGCCTAGAATCGGCTGGATCCCCGCACCCGAGAGCGCGACAGAGAATTCCAGTGCCGCGAACATGTTGTTGCTATCGGTCAGTGCGACAGCGGGCATATCAGCCGCCTTGCACAGATCTGGCAACTTTTTGAGGCGGACAGCGCCTTCCAACAATGAGTATTCGGTGTGGACGCGAAGATGAATGAATCGGGGACTGCTCATAGCTGTGACGCTATCCACCATCTGCCCGCTATGGAAGCCTAACTGTGGTGTTTCAACGCAGAGAAAAAGCGTTCGCTTCTAATTCTTGAGTGTTTCTGTCAGATTAAAGAGACTCATGCCAAGAAAGGACATAGAATGAGACACATAAGCGATGTACTGGCAATCGGAGCATTGATGCTTGCGTCCGGTGTGGCCGTAGCCTCGGGCTCCCACTCAGGCACCACGACGGAGACACACGCAATAGATGGTGGAGCGTTCACCTACGAAGTCTTTGAATACACTGTCGAACACGCAGATTTGGCTGACTGCCCCGGTGAGTACGCTGCGAGCGAAGACGTCTTCTGCCGTATGACATTGGCCTCAGATGCTGCACATGTCTTTGTATTTTCTTACGACGGCGATCAGGCGCTCCAAGCTGTTCTAAGCTTTGATCTGAACGCTGGTACTTTGACGTTCTAAGACAAATGCGCGGAAGGCAGCCAAAGCGTCACCGCCACTGACTGCGCACAAATCGGAAAAAACGGCATAAGACATTGTTCTGATTTTTTTGAAAGAACTTCGCATTACCTTGGCAAAGCCCATTAAGTAACGTCGTATTTTCGTTGACTTTCCCGCTTTCTAGCCTTGACTGATATTTGGGCATTTGCCCATGAATACAGCACTTGCAGCATAGCTTTTTCTTGCAAAATCAGGGGCCTGCTTTCTAACCTACGCACGCTGGACTGTCCCAGTGTCGTTCCTACGTCGCATCGGGACGCACGTGTTGGGCCAATTTTTGTACCGCGACGGGTATTATCGACGATGGACATCACGTTTCTTCTGAACGGAGAGACTGCCCATATCGCCGGCGCTTCGCCCACCATGACGCTCTTGGATTGGCTGCGAGAGGCGCGCGGTCTGACTGGAACCAAGGAAGGCTGTAACGAGGGCGACTGCGGCGCATGCACCGTGATTGTCACCGACCAGCATGGCGCACGGACGTTGAACGCCTGCATCCTGTTCTTGCCTCAGCTGCAGGGCAAAGCCGTGCGCACCGTCGAAGGGATCAGCGGACCGGATGGCCAGCTGCATCCCGTGCAAAAGGCGATGATTGATCATCACGGCAGCCAATGCGGGTTCTGCACGCCGGGTTTCATCACGTCGATGGCTTGTGCGCATCTGAACGGCGACACTAGCTATGACGATGCTTTGGCCGGCAACCTGTGCCGGTGCACCGGCTATGCCCCTATCGTCCGCGCGGCAGAGGCTGCTGCGCAAGAGCCCGTCCCAAATTGGATGACAGATGAGCCTCCGCAGGTAGAAAGCGACGATGCCGCCCTGCCCAACAACGCCGAAGCGTTAGCCGCTTGGTGTCTGGAGCATCCAGACGGAGTTCTGGTTGGCGGTGCAACGGATGTGGGTCTGTGGGTCAACAAAGATCTGCGGGATTTGCCTCAGGTGGCTTTCTTGTCCACCTGTTCGGATCTCCAACAGATCGACGAGACAGAGGATGAGATCCGCATCGGCGCAGCAGTGACTATGGATCGGGTGCATGCGGCGATGCAGGACCGTCACCCCGCCTATGCCGAGATGATCCGTCGCTATGGGTCCCTCCAAGTGCGGAACGCTGCGACCATCGGCGGCAACATCGCGAACGGTTCCCCCATTGGTGACAATCCACCTGCGTTGATCGCCCTCGGCGCCCGTCTGCATCTGCGGAAAGGGGATGTTCGTCGTGACATGCCGATCGAGGATTTCTTTATCGACTATGGCAAGCAAGACCGCGCACTGGGTGAGTTCGTCGAGGCGGTGAGCATTCCCAATCAGCTGGACCGGCTGCGTGTCTACAAACTGTCGAAACGGTTTGATCAGGATATCTCGGCTGTCTGCGGGGCGTTCAACATCACCGTAACTGACGGTTTGATCAGCGAGGCGCGCATCGCTTTTGGGGGGATGGCGGGCATTCCAAAACGTGCAGCAGCTGTAGAAGCAGCCCTGATGGGGCAACCGTGGACGGAGAGCACGGTGCTTGCCGCGCAAGCGGCGTTTGATGACGACTTCACACCACTGACCGACATGCGCGCCTCCGCCACCTACCGGCTGGAAAGCGCCCGAAACATGCTGATGCGCGCGTGGATCGAGGATCAGGATCAGCCAACTTCAGTGTTGGAGGTCCGGGCATGAGCGTGGCCAAACCCCTCCCCCATGACGCAGCCAATCTGCACGTGACCGGTGCAGCGCGATATGTCGATGATGTGCCCAGTCCGGCGGGTACGTTGCATTTGGCGTTTGGGCTCTCGCAAACCGCGCGGGGCACGATCGCCGGTATGGACTTGAGCAAAGTACGCGCCGCACCCGACGTGGTAGCCGTGCTCACAGCAGAAGATTTGGAGTTTGACGCCGATACCTCCCCCTCGAACCACGACGAACCGCTATTGGCCACAGGAGAGGTGCATTTTGCCGGCCAACCCTTGTTTCTTGTTGTTGCCCGCAGCCATTTGGCTGCCCGCAAGGCAGCAGCGCTGGCCACGGTAGACATTGCGGCAGAAACTCCGGTCCTGACGATTGAAGAAGCACTGGCGCAAAACAGCCGCTTCGAAGACGGTCCGCGTATCTATGAAAAGGGCGACGCGCAGGCTGCAATACCTGATGCGCCAAACCGTCTGGAAGGCCGGTTCGAGATCGGTGGGCAAGAGCACTTCTACCTGGAAGGCCAAGCCGCCATGGCTTGGCCGCAGGAGAATGGCGATATGCACGTCTTCTCCTCGACTCAGCACCCCACAGAAATTCAGCACAAAGTGGCGGATGCCATCGGTCAGCCGATGCATGCGGTCCGAGTAGAAACACGGCGCATGGGCGGTGGATTTGGTGGTAAAGAGAGCCAGGGCAATGCGTTGGCGATTGCCTGCGCCATCGCCGCACGGCTGACAGGCAAACCCTGCAAAATGCGCTATGATCGGGACGACGATATGGTGGTCACCGGCAAGCGGCATGATTTCCGCATTGATTATGAAGTCGGATATGACGAAAGCGGTCGCATTCATGCGGTGTCGTTCAAACAATACACCCGGTGCGGATGGTCCATGGATCTGTCTTTGCCCGTTGCGGATCGCGCCATGCTTCATGCCGACAACGCCTATGACATTGCGCATATGCGGATCGAAAGTCATCGATTGAAGACAAACATGTGCTCGGCTACGGCCTTTCGCGGCTTTGGCGGGCCTCAGGGGATGGTGGGCATCGAACGGGTGCTGGATCACGTGGCCCATGCATTGGACATGGACCCCGCAGAAACCCGGCGCGTGAATTACTATCCCGCCGCGGAAGCGGTGGCGACGGGCACTCCTGCTGGCACGACTCCGTATGGCATGGCTGTCACCGATTTCGAGTTGCACGAGATGACCGAGGCATTGTTGGAGAGCAGCGCGTATGCCGCACGGCGCGATGCGGTCGATGTGTGGAATGCCGAAAACCCGGTTTTGAAAAAAGGGATCGCGTTTTCGCCCGTGAAGTTCGGCATTTCCTTCACGCTCACGCATTTGAACCAAGCTGGTGCATTGGTCCATGTCTATCAGGATGGGTCTGTGCATCTGAACCACGGCGGGACCGAAATGGGTCAGGGTCTTTTTCAGAAGGTCGCGCAAGTGGCCGCTGCGCGGTTCGGCATCCCGCTGGAAATGGTCAGGATCACAGCGACAGACACCGGCAAGGTACCCAACACATCGGCCACGGCAGCCTCGTCCGGATCGGATCTGAATGGAATGGCGGTGAAAATCGCCTGCGATACGATCCGCGATCGCATGGCCGAGCATCTGGCCGAAGTGCATCAGGCCACGCCAGAACAGGTGGTGTTTAGCGATGGCACTGTGCTCGTCGGCGATCATGTCATGACCTTTGCCGAGGCCGCGAAATCGGCCTGGATGTCGCGCGTGTCCCTGTCTGCCACGGGGTTCTACAAAACGCCCAAACTGGAATGGGATCGGATCCGGGGGACCGGCCGACCGTTTTTCTACTTCGCTTACGGGGCAGCGGTCACCGAAGTGGTGATCGACACGCTGACCGGAGAAAACCGGATTTTGAGAACCGATATCCTGCATGACGCCGGTGCCTCGCTGAACCCCGCAATCGATATCGGACAGGTGGAAGGTGCGTTTGTCCAAGGGGCTGGTTGGCTAACCACTGAAGAGCTTGTGTGGGACGGAGCTGGTCGATTGCGCACACATGCGCCGTCCACCTACAAAATCCCAGCCTGTTCTGATCGCCCGGATGTGTTCAATGTGACCCTTTGGGATGGATCGAACCGGGAAGACACGGTCTATCGTTCGAAGGCTGTGGGCGAGCCACCGTTCATGCTGGGCATTTCAGCGTATCTTGCGCTAAGCTACGCGATCGCGTCCTGTGGGACGGAATACCCTGCACTCAATGCTCCGGCCACTGCAGAAGAGATCTGGCGGGTCTGCAGAAAGGTGACTGGCCATGTTTGATCGCAGAAGTCTGGCTCGTTTGCTTGAAAAGTATGATCGCGTCGTCCGCGTGGTAATTGCCGGACACAAGGGATCTACACCACGAGAAACCGGTGCGGTGATGATGGTCCATTTCGATGGGATCGAAGGCACGATTGGCGGCGGTCGTTTGGAATTTGATGCGATGGCACGGGCGCAGCGGCTTCTGGCTGATCCGGCGATTAAGGGCGGGTATTGCGATGCGCTGCGCCAACCGCTGGGACCTTCTCTGGGGCAGTGCTGCGGTGGCTCTGTCACGGTCGTGACCGAGTTGTGGGACAGAGCGTCTTACGGCGACACCTTTGAAGAAGATCACTTGCCCTTTGCTGGTCTGTATGTCCGTCGTGTAGAAGGGCATTTGCCTTTACCATCGCGCGTCGAGCGGCGTTTGCAAGCTTCATCTGAAGCTTCGGAAATCGTTGAAACGCAACTCGTGGACGGCTGGCTAATCGAGCAGCTTTGGCGGGACAAAGTGCCTGTCTATATCTATGGCGCAGGGCATGTCGGAAACGCACTTGCCAAGATACTGTGTGCCCTACCCGGGCTTCAGGTCGCCGTTGTCGACATGCGCAGGGATCTATTCACGGATCTGCCCAAAGCTGTTCTGACGTATTATGATCTCCCGCCGCATGATGTGATGGCCACGGCCTCACCGGACGCGTTTCATTACATCATGACGCCGAACCACGATTATGATCTGGAGCTGTGCCATAGGGTATTGCAGCAACCCTTTGCTTTCGCGGGTTTAATCGGATCAAAGACGAAATGGGCAAGGTTCCGTAAACGGTTGGCCGTGTTGGGGCACAGCCCTGCGCAGATTGACCGCATCACCTGCCCAATCGGCGATCCTACTTTGGGCAAACACCCCTATGAAATTGCGATTGGAGTGGCGCGGGAGTTGATCTTGCGCGATCAGCGCGCCGCATTTTCGCTGGAGAGACGCGCATGAGCGAACCATTACTTTCGATCAATGGGTTAACCAAGGCCTATCCCGGCGTTGTCGCCAATGACGACGTCTCGTTCGATATTGGTGTTGGTGAGGTTCACGCGCTTCTGGGTGAGAACGGCGCCGGCAAATCGACCTTGGTGAAAATGATTTATGGGCTGGTCAAACCGGACGTCGGCACGATGCGCTTGCGCGGACAGGCCTTTGCCCCGCCAGAGCCGCGCGCGGCCCGCGCCGATGGCATTGCGATGGTGTTTCAGCACTTCTCATTGTTCGAGGCGCTGAACGTTGCGGAAAACGTCGCCTTGGGCATGGAAGATCCACCGCCCATGCGCGATTTGGCCCGGCGCATTCGCGAAGTTTCCGAGACGTACGGTTTGCCCTTGGATCCGTTCCGGGTTGTCGGAGATCTCTCGGCAGGTGAAAGACAACGCGTTGAAATCATTAGATGTCTTTTGCAAGATCCGAAACTTCTGATCATGGATGAACCAACCTCGGTCCTGACGCCGCAAGAAGTTGAAATCCTATTTGAAACGCTGCGCAAACTCTCCTTCGAGGGCACGGCCATCCTCTATATCTCGCACAAGTTGGAGGAGATCCGCAGCCTGTGTGATGCCGCCACAATCCTACGTCTGGGCAAAGTCGTGGGTAGCTGCATCCCGCGGGAGACCACTGCGAGGGATATGGCCGAGATGATGGTTGGTAGCAGTTTGAAGACGCCCAAACCGATTGACCGCACGTTGGGAGAGGTCGCATTGGATATAACCGGTCTGTCGGTTGCCTCCCCATCGGAATTCGGCACTTCGCTAAAGAACATCCACCTGACCCTGCAAGAAGGCGAAGTACTGGGCATCGGCGGCGTGGCAGGAAATGGCCAAGACGAATTATTGGCCGCGCTTTCGGGTGAGATCCGCACCCATGCGGGCGCGATCAAACTGAACGGTGCACCAGTTGGAAACCTGGGTCCGAACCAGCGGCGCGCTTTGGGGTTATTGGCGGCACCTGAGGAGCGGTTGGGACACGCCGCAGCACCTGACATGAGTCTGACAGAGAACGCCCTTCTGACCGGGGCAGTACGCCAAGGCCTTGCCAATAAAGGTTTTTTGAAATGGGCTGCCACACAAAGCTTTGCAGAAACGATCATCAAGGCTTTTGACGTCCGCACCCCCGGCCCTGCAAACGCTGCACGGTCTTTGTCGGGCGGTAACTTACAGAAATTCGTGATCGGGCGCGAAGTGTTGCAAAACCCAAAGGTCCTGGTTGTGAACCAACCCACCTGGGGTGTGGATGCGGCTGCCGCCGCATCGATCCGGCAAGCCATATTGGATCTGGCAGGCGATGGGGCTGCGGTGCTGGTGATCAGTCAAGATCTGGATGAGTTGATGGAGATCTCGGGCCGGTTTGCAGCCCTAAATGAGGGGCGTTTGTCCGATATCCGCCCGACAGAGAACCTGAGCGTGGACGAGATCGGGTTGATGATGGGCGGCGCCCACGGGATGGAGGTGGCCCATGTCTGATTGGAACTGCGGGTGGGTTTCGCTATGATCCGCGTGGAAAAACGCCCTCAACCCTCACAATTCTGGTCTGCCGCGACGCCCGTGGTAGCCGTGCTTGCGACCATGGTGGCCGGGGGGCTGCTGTTCGCCACCTTGGGCAAGGATCCCCTGACTGCGATACGCACGATCTTTTGGGATCCCCTGTTCGGTGAGTTCGCCTTCTTTTATCGCCCGCAACTGTTGATCAAGGGGGGGCCTTTGATCTTGATTGCAATTGGGCTCTCTTTGGGGTTTCGCGCCGGGATCTGGAATATTGGTGCCGAGGGGCAATACATCATGGGGGCCCTTGTGGGGGCGGGTGTCGGGCTCGCATTTTACCCGCTTGAGGCATGGTACATCTTCCCTCTGATGGTTTTGGGTGGCGCGTTTGGGGGCTGGGCTTGGGGCATGATCCCTGCCCTTTTGAAAGTCCGGTTTGGGACGAATGAAATCCTCGTTTCCCTGATGCTCGTTTATGTGGCTGAACAATTCCTGGCCTCTATGGCCTTGGGGTTATTAAGAAACCCGGAGGGGTTTGGGTTTCCCGGATCGCGCAACCTACAGCAATATGCCAGCGCACATAATGCCGAACTGATCGCAGGCAGCGGTATGCATTGGGGCGTTCTAACCGCGTTTCTTGGCGTGATCTTTGCTTATATCCTGCTGAACCGGCATATGCTGGGCTACCAGATCCGTCTAACGGGCGAAGCGCCCCGCGCCGCAAGGTTCGCAGGTGTGAACCCAGCGCGCCTGATCCTGTTTTGTCTGGGGACATCCGGTGCCTTAGCTGGGTTGGCCGGGCTGTTCGAAGTGTCGGGTCCCGCGGGTCAGATCACAATCGATTTCAACGTGGGCTACGGGTTCACTGCGATCATCGTGGCCTTCCTTGGCCGGTTGCACCCGGTCGGCATTCTGCTGGCTGGGTTCCTGATGGCGCTCACCTACATCGGTGGGGAAATTGCGCAAAGCCAGTTGGGCTTGCCCGCCGCAGCGATCCAGGTGTTCCAGGGAATGCTCTTGTTCTTCCTCTTGGCCTTTGACCTGCTCACAAACTATCGCTTTAGACTGCGCGTACGGGAGGCAGCATGAGGCTTTTGGTTGCCATAACCGCAATGTGTTTGGCCATGCCAGTCCAAGCAGCGCAGTGGTTTTGCCAATCCGCTCTGGAGGCGCAAAGCGAACCGCAATCCGCGATAGCGTTCCGCTTAATCCTCGACGATGTGGGAAAATTTCAAGCCGAAGGTCGCCGTGGTTCAGGTGGGTTCGGTTGGGAAGGCCAATACACCCGTTATGATGACCACATGGCCTTGATCGGTGCGATGACCGCCGATACCGGGCCAATCGAGGCGCGCGCGCTATCCGAACTTGTGCAAGACGATGTGTTGATCTTGGCACTGCAAGAAAACGCAAAGCAGCCCTTGACGGTGCGCTGCCTGCGCCACGATTTGAGGTAACCGCGATGGACCTGACATCAATCAATCCTGTTCTGCTGGTGGCCTCACTGATGGTGGCGGCCACGCCCATTCTATTGGCAGCTATTGGCGAGTTGGTGGTGGAAAAGGCGGGTGTGCTGAACCTGGGCGTTGAGGGGATGATGATCACCGGCGCGATTTGCGGCTTTGCCCTGGCGGTGGAGACGGGATCGCCCTTTGTGGGTTTTGTGAGCGCCGCTATCGGCGGGGCCCTCTTATCGCTGCTTTTCGTGATACTGACGCAATATGCGCTGGCTAACCAGGTGGCCAGCGGTCTGGCGTTGACCCTGTTCGGATTGGGCTTCAGTGCCCTTTTGGGGCAGGACTATGTGGGTTTGAAGCCACCGCCGACGCCACGCCTCGATATCCCGGTTCTAAGCGATCTGCCGGTGGTTGGCCCGATCCTCTTTTCCCATGATGCGGTGCTCTATCTTGGGATCGCACTGACAGCGGCGGTATGGGCTTTGCTGAAGTACACGCGCGTCGGCCTTGTATTACGCGCAGTGGGTGAAAACCACGACGCGGCCCATGCGTTGGGGTACAAAGTTGTGCGTATTCGAGTGCTTGCAATCATGTTCGGCGGGGCATGTGCGGGATTGGGCGGCGCCTACATCAGCCTGATCCGTGTACCCCAATGGACCGAAGGCATGACGGCCGGTGTGGGCTGGATCGCCCTGGCCTTGGTTGTCTTTGCCAGCTGGAAACCCTGGCGGGCGCTGTTGGGTGCCTATTTGTTTGGCGGTGTCACCGTAATGCAGCTGAATTTGCAGGCAGCAGGCGTTGCCATTCCTGTCGAGTATCTGGCAATGTCGCCCTATCTGATCACCATTGTGGTGCTTGTCATTCTTTCGGCTGACAAAAGCAGCGCGCCTGCTTCGCTTGGCCGAATTTTCCATGCCTCGAACTAGAGGCCAAAGACCAACTTGGGGGAACCTGAATGAAACTAAAAACTTTGTTGACCTCTGCCGTCGTGGCACTGGGTCTGGCCACAACAGGTTTTGCGCAAGACAAAACCAAAGTGGGCTTTGTTTATGTCGGGCCTGTCGGTGACGGCGGCTGGACATTCACACATGACCAAGGCCGTAAAGCGGTCGAAGCCGAATTCGGCGATGCCGTGGAAACCGTGTTTGTCGAAAACGTGGCCGAAGGTCCTGATGCCGAACGTGTATTGACTCAGATGGCGCTTGATGGGGCCGATCTGATCTTTACCACATCCTTTGGCTATATGGATGCAACCAACAACGTGGCCGCCAAATTCCCGGATGTGAAGTTTGAGCACGCCACAGGCTACAAGCGCTTGCATCCGAACGTTTCCACCTATTCCGCGCGCTTTTACGAAGGTCGCGCGGTTCAAGGGCACATCGCGGGAAAGATGACGGAGTCGAACATCATCGGCTACATCGCGTCCTTCCCCATTCCTGAGGTGATCCGGGGTATCAACTCGGCCTACATCCATGCCAAGAAAGCCAACCCTGATGTCGAATTCCGCATTGTCTGGGTCTACACATGGTTTGATCCTGCGAAAGAAGCCGACGCGGCCAAAGCGCTGATCGAACAAGGCGCGGACGTTGTTTTGCAGCACACAGACTCCACAGCGCCCCACGCGGCCGCACAAGAAGCGGGTGGTGTTGTAACCTTTGGCCAAGCCTCTGACATGTCGCAATACGCGCCATTCCCACGCGTCAGCGCGATCCTGGACCTCTGGGGTCCCTACTATGTAGAGCGCACCCGCGCGGTGAAGGACGGCACGTGGTCCAGCGTAGATACCTGGAACGGCATCAGCAAAGGCATGGTGGGCATTGGTGAGATCACCGATGCGGTCCCTGCCGAGGTCAAAGCCGAAGCACTGGCATTGAAAGAAGCGCTGCGCAGCGGTGAATATCATGCCTTTACCGGCCCGATTAACAAACAAGATGGTTCGGCATGGCTGGCCGACGGTGAAGTGGCCGATGACGGCACTCTTGCCGGCATGACCTTCTATGTCGAAGGCATCGAAGGCGAGATCCCGAACTGATTCTGTTTCTAGAAACACATCGGAAGGCCCCGCCAGCGCGGGGCCTTTTTCCTTTCGATATCCGCCTTACGCAGCCAGCACGCGATAAATCGGTAGCAGATCATCAATGCGAGCGTTGAGCGCTTTGACCAAACCTACCTCTTCCCAGTTGTCAGGTATCGGCGCAGAGACCGCCAAGGCTTTGCGCTTAAGGAGTTCGGCGTGTGGATGGTCGGGCGGATAAGGTTTCGGCACTCGTTTCAAGGCAGGTGGTCCCCAATCAGAAATCTCTGCGCCTGCAGACATCGCGGCCTTATCTAACGCTGCCTGAAGCACGTCACCGTGATCATCAATAAATTGGCGATATTGAGTCAGCGCATCCCCTTGCAGCCCCATGACGGCAACTCCCAGAATGAAGTATCCTTCACCCAGACCGAAGAACCAGCTTGGGGTAAGAGCATCGCCTTTGGTCGGCGACCACATCATGTGCAGATGCGTGTTGTAAGGCGTTTTGTCCTTTGAAAACCGCACATCGCGATGGATGCGAAAAAGCTTTGGTTTAACTGCGTCGCCAGTGCGCCGCGAAAGATCCTCAGCAATGAGATCGTTGAAGAATTCCGCCGGTTTCTTGACTCCTTCGACATAGCGTTCCTTATGCGCCTCGTACCAATCGCGCGTGTTGTTCTGGGATAGCTCGGCGAAAAAGGCGCGTGCGTCGTGGATCATGCTTTCAAATCCGTCCGCCATAAGCGCATCTCCTCTTGATTGGCTGCAGTCTGGTGCGATTGCCGTTGCACAAGTCTGGGGGCCGTGGCACCCCTTGGTCATGACCAAGATCACAAGTTTAAGCGGAATTGCCATGGGCCGACTAGTGTTTGGCACCATGCAGTTTGGGGGCCGCGCGGATGAAGCGGCGTCGCGCGCAATGTATAAGGCATGCCGGGAAGCCGGGCTCGTTCATTTCGACACGGCGCATGTTTACACCGATGGCGCATCAGAGACACTTTTGGGTAAGTTCGTTGAAGCGGAACGGGAGGATGTGATCGTCGCGTCCAAGGTCGGTTACACGGGTGGCGCCGGTGCTGAAAACATGCGTGCCCAATTTGAAATCTCCCGCAAGCGGCTGGGGACGGACGTTGTCGACCTGCTCTACCTGCATAGGTTTGACGAGGACACCGACCTGCGAGAGACGATGGAGTGCTTTGCCGAGCTAAGAGGAGCCGGTCAAATCCGCTATGTCGGCTTGTCGAATTTCGCGGCGTGGCAAGTGGTTAAAGCGCAATGGATTGCGTCCGAATTCGATCTGCGGATCGACGCCTTGCAACCGATGTACAACTTGGTCAAACGCCAGGCAGAGGTTGAAATTTTGCCGATGTGTGCGGACCAGGATATTGCAATTGCACCTTATTCCCCATTGGGCGGCGGTCTATTGACTGGAAAGTACGCGGCGGGCGGGTCCGGTCGCCTGAGCGAAGACGATCGTTATGCGGCGCGGTATGGGCTGGAGTGGATGCATCAGACGGCGCGTGACCTGACGGATATGGCTTCTGACGTTGGATGCGATCCGGCGACCTTGGCCGTTGCTTGGGCTATGCGACATCCTTCCGACCCAATGCCCATTATCTCGGCTCGCGATACAGAACAATTAGCCCCATCTTTGGCGGCGCTGAACTATCCAATGGATGACGCGTTGTACAAGAGGATCACGGAGTTGAGCAAAACTCCGCCCCCGGCAACGGATCGCATCGAAGAGATGTCGTGAGCGACTTCATTATCATAGGTGGCGGCATCGCGGGGGTGTCTGCAGGGGCGCGCCTGTCGCTACTGGGCAAGGTCACACTTTTAGAAGCTGAACCTGCGCTTGGGTATCATGCGTCCGGTCGCTCCGCAGCGCTTTATGAGGCGAGTTATGGGTTGCCCACAACAGTGGCCCTAAACATCGCCTCTGGCGACTTCCATCGCGAGGCAAATGGGGGATACCTGTCCCCGCGCGGGCTTTTGGTAGTTGGTCACGCAGATCAGTCCGAACACTTTACGCACGACGTGCAAGACCTGACGCTTGAGCCGATTACGATTGAGGCAGCCTGTGCCCGCGTCCCGATCTTGGACCCTAAGAAAGTTGCGTTTGCGGGCTTCCACGAGGCGGCGTGGGACATCGACACCGACCGGATGATCCAGGATTTCGCCAAGGAAATCCGCGCCAATGGTGGCGAGGTTGTTGTTGGTGCGCCAGTGACGCAGATCTCGCGTGAGGGATCTGGTTGGATGGTGCACGCAGGTGAAGCCGAGTATTCCGCAAAGATGCTAGCCAATGCCGCAGGCGCCTGGGCGGATCCGATTGCAGAAATGGCAGGTGTCGCGCCAATCGGCATCACGCCGCATCGCCGTTCCATGGCCCGGCTGCCCGCGCCCGGCGGTCATGACGTGGCCGATTGGCCGATGCTGATGGGCACGGGCGAGACATGGTATGCCAAGCCGGACGCGGGTAAGTGGCTTGTCTCCCCGGCAGAGGAAGACGCGACACATCCCCATGACGCCTGGGCCGACGACATGGTTCTGGCCGAGGGGTTGGCACGATACGAAGAGATGGTCAAAGAACCGGTGACCCGCCTCGAAACCAGTTGGGCGGGGTTACGCAGTTTCTCCCCTGATCGCGCTCTTGTTCTGGGGCCAGACCCCAACACGCCCAGTTTTATTTGGGTCGCTGGGCAAGGCGGATATGGGTTTCAGACCGCTCCTGCGGCCTCGCGGCTTGTGGCGGATTTGGTGGCGGGCCGCGTATCAGAATTGGAACCTGACATGGTCACTGGACTGCGCCCGGAACGGTTGCGTCAATGACCAGACGAAAGCTCCCCTCAATGGCATCCGTTGCACAAGCGCAAGAGGGCGACAAACTGCATGCGCCTGCTGCTGCGCGGAATGCGAAGGCGATTATCGAACTACTGTCGCGGGTCGCCCCTCAATCGGGCAATGCTTTGGAGCTCGCAAGCGGCACTGGTCAGCATGTGGTGCAATTCGCAGCGGCTCTTCCACACCTCACATGGCAACCAACTGAAGTCGCGCCGGACAGGTTGAAAAGCATCGCAGCGTATAGCGCGGAAACTGGCTCGGACGCGATCTTGCCGCCGCTGCTTCTGAACGCCACAGAACCGGGTTGGGGCGCCGAATACAGCGCCGATCTGGTTATTCTGATCAATCTCTCTCACCTCATCGGTGTGACCGAGTTTCAAACGCTACTCCAAGAAACTGCGCAGGCGCTGCGCGCTGGCGGTCAGTTCGTTCTGTACGGCCCTTTTATGCGCGACGGGCAGCTGATCTCTGACGGGGATCGGTCGTTTCATGCCAGTCTGACAGCCAGCGATCCCGAGATCGGATATAAGAATGACGTGGATGTCGCCGACTGGATGGCAGACGCAGGGCTATGCCTTGCCGAAACAGTAGCGATGCCAGCCAACAACCTCGCCTTGATCGCCAAGCGGCGCTAGTCTGTTCCTAACATCATAGGAGCAGGCACATGCAGCGACGGACCACCCTGATGTTGATGGGCGCTAGCCTTTTGACCGCGTGCACCACGACAGCTGTTGATCGAACACCAAATCGGGTCAGCGATCGTGATCCGGTGCGATTTGCCGGGCGACAACCCACCAGCTACCCGATCCAGGGCATTGATGCGGCGCGATTTCAGAACGAAATCCTCTGGGACAAGGCCGCCAGTGTCGGTCGTGTACAGTTCGCGTTTCTGAAAGCGACCGAGGGCGGCGATCTTCTGGACCCGAGCTTCAAACGCAACTGGGGCGGTGCGGCCCGCGCTGGCATCTCACGCGGGGCCTATCACTTCTATTACTTCTGCACTGAGCCGGATGTTCAAGCGCGTTGGTTTATCCGCAACGTGCCGCGTAGCCGAGGGGCCCTACCCCCCGTTCTGGATATGGAATGGAACCCGCTGTCGCCAACCTGTCGCTTGCGCCCGCCGGGTGATGAGGTCCGTCGTCAAATGCGCATTTGGTTGGATATCGTCGGCAACCATTATGGTCAGCGCCCGATCATTTATACCACCCCCGGGTTTTATGAGGATGCCGGGTTGCAAGCGATGCGTTCGGAAGAGTTCTGGTTGCGGTCAACGGCCAGACGCCCCGAAGAGGCCTACGACAATCAACCCTGGCGGTTTTGGCAGTATTCGGCCACAGGCCAAATGCCCGGTGTAGTCGGTGATACGGATTTCAACGCGTTCAATGGAACGGAAGATGAGTGGGCCAGTTGGCTGGCGCGACGTTCTTTGTAACGCAAAGGCTTTGCTTGGGCCAAATTGGCAGCTAGCGTGACGTCCAAGTGCGCAAATCGCACGGGGGACGGAATGAAACCTACTGAACTGCACGGCGTTGCAAGGCTCATCGCTGCTGCGCGTAATTCCATTTCAGGGTTCCGCGATGCTTGGACACGCGAGGCGGCCTTCAGGCAAGAAGTCCTACTTTTGATCCCCGCTGTTCCAATATCATTTTGGATCGGAGAGACGTTAGGCCAAATCGGGCTCTTGCTGGGATCGCTGCTGTTTCTGATCCTCGTAGAAATACTCAACTCAGCGCTGGAGGCCGTCGTTGACCGGATCAGTCTCGAAAGGCATGAGCTGTCCCGCATTGCCAAGGATTTGGGGTCGGCAGCGGTGATGCTGGCGACCCTCTTTCCCCTTGCGGTATGGGGTACATTGACGTTGAACAAGCTCGGTTGGATAAGTGTTTAGAGCCTGTGCAAAATCGCGCTATCCGTCTTTGCGAATAACCTCATTTTTCGGGTCATACGGGCTGTCTTCGACGACTTCCGCATCCCACAGCTGATTGAACATCTTTACTTTCAGCTTGGTCCCGGGCACGGCAAGATCCGGCGAGACATAAGCCATGCCAATCGATTTCCCGAAAGCGACGGAATAGCCGCCAGAGGTTAAACGGCCAACACGTGTCTCGCCGTCATAAAGCGCCTCGCGCCCCCAGGGATCCGCATCTTCCGGCCCGTCGATCAACAAGGTGCAGCATTTCACTCGCACGCCAAGTTTTTCCATCGCGGCCTTGCCGTGGAAATCTTTCGACAAATCTACGAAACGCGGCAGATCGGCCTCCAATGGTGTGGCGTCCCGGCCCAATTCTGTGCCGAAGGCGCGGTAGGATTTCTCTTGTCTCAGCCAGTTTTGCGCACGCGCGCCTACCAACTTCATCCCGTGCTTTTCCCCGGCAGCCATCAACTGATCCCAGAGGTAATTCTGCATCTCGATGGGGTGATGGAGTTCCCAGCCCAACTCGCCCGTATAGGCCACGCGGATCGCGCGCACCGGGCACATGCCAAGCTCGATATTGCGCATGGAGAGCCAAGGGAAACGCTTGTTTGACAGGACAGTGGAGGGGTCCGCATCTTTGACAAGTTCGTTCAATACGTCGCGCGATTTTGGCCCTGCGATGGCGAAAACGCCATACTGGCTTGTGACATCTTGCACACCAACCCAATCATTGGCGCCACCCGTACTCCAATCCTCGACAGCCTTGAGCAGGTAATCCTGATCATAGGCTGTCCAAGCACCGGCAGAGACGAGGTAATATTCATCCTCGCCTTCACGCACGATGGTGTATTCCGTGCGCGTTGTTCCTGCAGCGGTCAGCGCATAGGTCAGGTTGATCCGGCCCACTTTGGGTAGCTTGTTGCAAGTAAACCAATCCAGAAACGCGGTCGCACCGGCTCCGAACACGCGATGCTTGGTAAACGCAGTGGCATCAATCAAACCAACACCATTACGGATTGCTTCGGCCTCGGCCTTCGCATAGTCCCACCACGCGCCGCGACGGAAAGACCGCGCATCGTGGTCGAAGTTGTCATCCGCGTCCAAAGGTCCGTAATAGTTTGGGCGTTCCCAGCCGTTTACTTGCCCGAACTGCGCGCCCAGCGCTTTTTGCCGGTCGTAGGCCGGTGCCGTGCGCAGCGGGCGACAGGCAGGGCGTTCTTCGTCAGGATGGTGAAGGATATAGACGTGCTCATACGCCTCCTCGTTCTTCCGCGCGGCGTATTCAGTTGTCATCCACGACCCGTAGCGTTTGGGATCGAGCGACGCCATGTCGATCTCGGCCTCGCCTTCGACCATCAACTGAGCCAGGTAGTGACCCGTTCCGCCAGCGGCGGTGATCCCGAAGGAGAAGCCCTCTGCCAACCACATGTTCCGCAAGCCTGGCGCAGGGCCAAGCAACGGGTTGCCGTCCGGCGTATAGCAGATCGGCCCATTATAATCGTCTTTCAGCCCCACCTCTTCCGACGACGGAATCCGGTGGATCATGCTCATGTACTCTTCCTCGATCCGCTCC
>CAYODE010000065.1:0-18765 GCA_964402685.1 uncultured Aestuariivita sp.
AAAACCGGCGTGCGTGAAAGCGTACCGTGGGTTCGAATCCCACCTCCTCCGCCAGATCCCCTTTGGCGCACCACATTCTAACACATTGAAATAAAAACGTATCTTGTATGTAGAGGTGAGCCGATTGCTCTGAATTTCGCTGCTTGCCGCACGAATTGCTGCACAATCTGCTGCACAATTTCTTGTTTTCCGCCCCTATGCCCGCTAGCTTCACCGCATGAAAGTGACATTGCGCGGCTCAACCTACTACATTCGACGGCGCGTTCCGCAGCGGTTTGCGCGCATCGAGCCCCGGACAACGGTCTGGGTAAGTCTCCACACGGATTCCGAAACCCTCGCCAAAACGAAGGCAGCGGCCGCCTGGGCGGAGATGATCGAGGCGTGGGAGGCCAAGCTGGCGGGTTTGTCGGAAGATGCAGAGCTGCGGTTTGAGGCGGCGAAGCAATTGGCGCAAACCCGTGGCTTCCGCTACCTACCTGCCGACCGGGTGGCGACCTTGCCCATAGAGGAGCTCCTCGAGCGGGTAGAAGCCGTCAGAGGATTGGGCGGTCAGCCAGATAAGCATGAGGCCGCAGCATTGCTCGGTGGCGCTTCTGAGCCCCTTCTGACCGTGCAGGGGGCATTAGACGTCTATTGGGCGCTTGCGCGCGACAAGACGATCGGGAAGTCGGAAGATCAGATGCGCCGCTGGCGAAACCCTCGCCTGAAGGCCATCCGCAACTTCATCGATGTCGTGGGTGACAAGCCGATCGCTGAGATCACCGCCGACGACATGCTGGACTTTCGGCAGTGGTGGATTGATCGGATCGAGCGCGAGGGAGTGACGCCAAATTCGGCCAACAAAGACTTCATCCATTTGAGCGCGGTGTTGAAGACCGTGAACAAGATGAAGCGGATGGGGCTGAACCTGCCCCTGGGTGACATGGCTATTAAGGAGGGTGAGAAGCGACAGCGCCCACCGTTCTCCAACGAATGGATCCGAGAGAAGCTGCTGGCGCCCAATGCATTGGGTGGCCTGAACACCGAAGCACGTTGCATCGTCCTGGGCATGGTGAACACAGGCTACCGGCCAAGTGAGGGGGCAGCGCTTGGTCCCGACCAAATCAAGCTGGACGGAGCCGTGCCCTTCATCTCAATCGAACCAAATGGGCGACAGCTGAAGAGTGACTATGCGCGACGGGTTATCCCTTTGGCTGGAGTGAGCCTGGAGGCATTCCAACAGTGTCCCAACGGCTTTCCCCGCTACGCTGACAACCCCTCACTGTCGGCCACGGTAAACAAGTATATGAAGACAAACGGGCTGCTCGAAACCCCGGCACACAGCCTCTACAGCCTGAGGCATTCGTTTGAGGACCGAATGTTGGCGGCGGGGGTGGATGATCGAATTCGCCGGGATCTATCTGGGCATCGGCTTGATCGCGAGCGATACGGGCGTGGCGCCAGCCTAGAGCACCGGCACCGCATCATTCAGAGCCTGGCGTTCTGAGCCAGGAGAGCGGCGCGGGCATAGGCAACAGCATCCCCGGACGTCCGTGCTTCCTCAGCCCGCAACTCGGCATCCAGCCGTTCGAAGATGGGCAGATACACCAGATCGTCCACCACGAGTTTCGCAACTGTGGCATGGGCCGAGCGTAGTCTATGTAAGTCGCTGTGGGCCATGATGATCGTGGGGTTCAATGCTTGAGAGTGAACTGGCAAACCGGGGTCCTTCCGGCGGGCCGGTGAATCTGGTTCATAAGCGATGGCAGCGGCAGGCTTAGACGCCGGTGAGTAGATCCCCGCGACGGAAGTCATGGGGATCTGTGCGGTCTAGTCGGGCAGGCGAAACTTGATCAGGCCTTTCGTGAAGCACATAAACCGACGGCGTTTTGCACCCTTGACAACAGTCTTCTGGGCCGACATCTCTCTCGGGTAATTAGTCGGCCTGATGTAGATGTTGGCCTCATCCAATAGGTCCACTAGCGCTTCCCGAACGGGTTTGTCAGCGATTGCCCTGAAAGCGCCAACCTCAACAAGAATTTGGACGGTCTTTTTGTCCTTCTTGATGCGAACGGCCGCGGCGTTATCGACACTCCTTATGGAAGGGGCGCGGCGCACAGTTGACCCAACGACAACCGCGTCCTTGACCATACCTTGCAGTTCCTCAAGCGCTGCTCTGCTCAAGTCCTCCGCCGTGGTCAATTGGGACCGAGCAAGCCGGTATGACGAAACGCAGCAATCTCTGACCAAGCTCGTCGACCAAGGAAGGACATCCGCCTCGATAGCCAGCCTGGCTGCGGCATAGGCCAGCCCGAACTTACTGCTGATGCGGCGCTCCCAGCCCGTTGCCGGCACCTTGACCTTGCGATTGAAGCGGGCCACGAGCCTGGCAACTTCCTGCTCCACGTGTTCAGGATGATCGACCACGTAGCGAATAAAGGTTTCGGACGCAGTGCCATACAGGCACGCAGTGACTTCGTTCAGGTGGTCAGCAAGTTCGGCTGCTTGAGCTCGGGTGTTGTTATAGCCAGCTTCCTCTAGGCGGTCGAAAATACCCGTTGGGCAACCATCAACCGGTAAGTCGAGGATGCGCGCCTCCTGGCCCATCAACCGCTTCTCACCAATCGCTTCCGCGATCTCAGCGGCCGACTTTTCTCCAGTACTCAGCGCAAGCACGCGGAACAATTCGTCATCGTCGATGCTACGCTTGAAATGCTTCGAGCGCCGACGCGGAATTCCAGATACCACCGCATATGCAACGTCAGACATGGTCTTCGCTTGGGTCCGCTTGTCTGACGAGGTTGCGCTGAACTCATCGATCACCACCAGAGCATCGCTGTTGTGCGACAACCTTTCTTGAAGCGCCATCGGCGTCATATCCCAACTCGCGACTGACCGAGGTCCGCCGGGCCCGACGCTGCCTGCCGCCCTGAGCAACGTTGTCTTGCCCACGCCCGACTTCCCGGAAACGTGGAACATACCGTTCTCCAGCCTGACAAATTTTATCAAGATTGGCGCGAGTGCAGCGCAAAGCAAAAACACGCCGAGGGTCGATGCCTGAAGCACGTCAGCAACTTGCTCCTTCCATTCTTCGAGTGTGCCCGCAGTGGGTTCGTTCGACGGCCTCTTGTCGCCAACATACACGATGTCGTCGGCGTCTTCGGGGCCGTACGTCGCGTGTGGTTGTACATAGCTCTTGTCAAGCCAGCCTGTTCCGTCGGTCAGAATACAAGTCTCAGGCGGCTCATACTGCTGAATAGCCTCTATTAATGCGGCCTTCTCAGCTTTGTCTGGGGGCATGCGCATACCATTGCGCGCTAAATACTTTCGAATTTGTCGACCATCGGCAATGACCTCGTTGGGTATTACATGTGGTCCACTCATGCCGGCAGGGGTTTGGAAGTAGAGGAATTTACAGAACGCACCGTCTCGTAGGTGACGTCCTATTCGAGGTATAAGCACTTCATTCTCGGCGAGAATATCTGGATACGTGTCTTCGGTCATCTTTAGTTTCCTTCGGTAAAGGTTGCTGCACGCAAGCTTGCGTGCACAGCGCAAAACTGCTACGTTTCAACATGAGTGGTTTTCAAAAGCAGTTCACCACTCATCTACAATTAACACATTGTTTTCGTTGCGCTTTATTTTTCATTTTCGTCACCAAAATTGCCAATTTCAATAATTCGAGATTCTGCTGAGTAGTCATTCAGCCACTCGTTGATCAATAGTTCTTGCACTAGGGTGAGGGGTTTATCACGTATGCGCTTTGATCCTTTATCATCGATATACCTTTTTTTTCTGTTGAAGTTAGGTTTAGCCATATAGGCAAGCTGCCCCATGGGCTCATACACATCCTCAATGTAGAGACTGCGCTTACCACCCCTTTTTCGTATTTGCTCTCGCATAGAACTCCAGTGTTCTGGCGACATATTCCTAACAATTCCATGGAATTCTATCTGAAAGTATTCACTTTCATTGGAGTGAGTAACGATATTGAAGCTAACGTCGATTACGAAGAGGCCGTCGGCTTCTGGTGCAAACTTCTTGAATAAGCGCTTAATTAGTCGCTTAAAGGCATTCAGGTCCAAATTATTGAGAGCATAAGGCTCGACATAGCCCATTGCGACAATGATAGTGACGGCCTTTAGTACACTCATATTCTGCTCCCCGTATTGGCTCGGGGGAGGAGATAGGGAGCGTACGCAATGATCGTCGCTAACTGGGTACGGCGGCGGCAAATGGGGCAGCCGAGGTTTCCGCAGCGGTGGTTTTGACTACAGCGCTTTCCGGTTCCAGACACATCGCCAAGTTCCTCAGCTTTGGACCGCAGATTGTCTCGGCGTTTTTCGCACCGCTTTAGCGTCTCGATGCCCAGCAGTATCCTAAGCACGCCATCAGCCAGCTCCTGATCTGTCGCCGTTTTGATTAGCCGCTTTAGTTGTGTCGCTGGTGCTTTGGTCTGTGCGGTGCGGCTCTGGGACCGCTTCTTGCTGCACTTCTTCTTGCGTTTCTTTGCCTCCATGAGCCTTGACTTAGCCATGACGTGCACCCCCACTGCTATCGGTCGAACGGGTGTTGTCCTGCCCCGTAAGATCACGCTGATTTGCTGCGATGTACGTGTGCAGTTCATCCACGGGTTGGATGTAACCTTCCAGCTTGCACCGACTTCGCCCCTCGCCGCGTCCACGCCACTTGCGCAAGTCCCGCACGGAAACGTTGATGAATGCCGCCGCCTGAAAATCAGGCGGCAACGCGGGCTGAAAGTCCCCCAAAGGTTTCTTTGGGCAAGCCGGTATCGGTCCGACAAAATCGGTCATTTGCCTCTCCTTTTTGAATTGAACCCAATCTGGTCGGCTGAGGCGTGCTCTTACCTCGTTTCAGTAGTTTTCAGCACTTCGCCAGACCATTGAGCGTAAACCCATATTACCGGTTTTTGGCGGGCGAGAGAACAGGGGCGCACCCTTCAAGGCATTGGCCACAAACGAATTTTCTGTGAATTGCAAAGTGTCGCGAGGAGGGCTCTGTGAGTGTTGCCAGATACCGTGGCACGTGAATCTATGTTGATTTCGTATTCGGTACGGAATACGTTTTGAGCGAGTTGGCACGTCAAGAAAAAAATTTATTTTTCCGATTTTCCATGAAAGGAGGCTTATTGGCATGCTCAAGAGCCAATTTGATCCGATTCTCGATGCTGAGGGCGAAGTGATTCGGCCGTTGTCGATGGATAGACGACGGCTTCCGAAAGAGTTCGACTGGCTCAACGAGCGAGGGCACCTGCTGCTTGCAAAACAATTCACGCGACAGGCACAGATCGGCGTCAAAATCCCTCAACCCGATCTACGGGCCAAGAGCATTTTGATGCGCGCGGCCTATGTGATTGGTGTCCAGTTGGTTGAAGGGAAAAGCGAAGACCTGCTCGCAGATTACCTTACGAATGCCGTAGATCCGGATCTGAGGATGCACGCCGGCGCACCGCCCGTTGGGGAAAACCCGTTTTTCTGGACCTTGCATTTGCTAATGAGCAAATCAGGTTGGCTGACCAGAGATCAAAAATCAAAGACTGCGCGTGCACTACGCTACGCCCATAAACACGCGGTTCCGCCAGAGTTCCTGATCGGCTTTATCCTGCAAGTGGGCAATTCGAAAGCCAGTGATGCTGCGACAAACGATGCGAAAGAACGTTGGTACGATCGTCGATCGGTTTGTGGCTGGACAGATCGGCTTGATGAGACTGGCGATAAATCGTGATGCGGCTCTAGCCCCTCAGCTTCAAAAGGTGGCCGCATAAACCTCACATTCAGATTCGCTTCATTGGTGGGCGGCTACGTGGAAGTTACGCTCTTAGTTGCAATTTCATATGCTGCTTTGCCTCAGACCGCGAGGTTGGCCTCAGGGGTGCTTGCGTGATCCGTTTCAAAATTCATCGCCGACTGCTTCGCGAATTCCGCACCTCACCAAGTTGTTAAATTGCACGCCTTCTATTTAGTATCATTTGTTCACCCCTACGGGTTTTCCAAGCCGCGGTTACAAATCGCGGATACATGAAAACGCCGTCCGGGATCATCGGAGAGGGCTCGTTCCTGAACGGGTCTTGTCATGTTCAATGCATCGCATCCTTTTCCGACTTCTGTTTGATGGCGTGCTGGCCACCACCAGAGAAGAATGCCCGCTCATCTCGCGCAGACCAGCCATCTTGGTGTTGAAGAACAGCACCGGGCCATAGCGGCGTTTGCCGCGCTTTCGACGCTGCCCCCCCATTTCCGAGAGGAAGCCACGAGCGAGCCGCGCCATAGTGAAGGGTATTGGGTCGGTGATCGTGTCAGCGCCGCAAGGGTCTTCGTCGCGCCAGTTCAAGGTAAGATACCCGTCTCGTCTGCCTTCCAAGTGCTTCTTGGGCACTGATTTCTTACGAATTGGCCGGTTCTTGATCTGGGGTAACATCATGTGCCTCCTCATTCATTTGTCACCGCCAGCACGGGGGTCGGGGGTGCATAGTGTCTTTGGTGAACGCAGTTTGGTGTCACGGCTACGGCTCGGCGTTTTATCCATCTCAGCCCATCACTATCGAACAGCAGCACGCGGCTCGGAGAGAGTCCTGCGATGACCGTATAGTGGTGCCATGTCTTGCGCAGTTCGAAGATGAGGGCCGATCCTTGATCAAGCCGCTCCTTGATTGCCGACATGAACTGTTGGCGCGTTTGTGTATTTGTGCCCGCGCGTACGCGACCTTTGGAAAATACCGGCTCGACGGTTATCGATGCGCCGGTGATGGTCGACGCCGATCTCGCCATGTGTCGCGTTATCGCATGCTGGCGGCGGTATTCCATCCCTTCCCTCAACGTGTCGGCCAGCCCACGCCTTCGCTCGAGATAGCCAAGACCAGCGCGGAAAACCTGTTCCGCATCCTTTCGGCTAAGGGGGTGTATGGGCGCCGCTACAAGGCTGATGGCGTTAAGCGACGCGTAGAGGCCGCAGAGATTGTCGAGGTCGCCCTGTTCATAAGGCTTGCACAAGGCGACCCCGGCCAGCTTCACTAGATCTGGCATAGTGGTCTCAGTATTCCCGCGCGAGCATGATGGTGAGCACACGCGTGGTGACGGCAGGATCGGTCGGATCGGGCGATCCCCTGGTCAGCGTCTTGTCATAGTAGTCGATCTTCCAGAAAATCTTCTTTCCGCCGTAGGTCAGGCACCCGAAATCGTGCTCGCCGTGGGGATCGTTGTCCTCGCTGAAGTTGTCATACTGCGCGACCATCTGGCGGATGATGAGCATGTCGGCCAAACCCATCTCAGTGATGCCGGGGGTGATGAGCTGCCTGCCTCCAGCCCCGGTACGGCGGAACCGGTCGTTCAGTGCCCGTATGCGCAACATGCGCTCCTGCGGACTCATATTCACGCTTTGTTCTTTTTCACAGCCATAGCTGCCCTGTTTACTACCGTTCATAGCGCTACTCCTTGTTCGATTGTGAGGATTGGGTTGGTATCGGGGATCAACTGTCCGGCTCAGACAAGGCTGACGAGTTTCCGTTGCGCGTCACGATCCCCGGCGATGTAACGCTCGGTCGTGGTGATGGCCTGGTGCCCTGCCAACTCTTGTATGTCTCGAAGGGAGCCACCCGTCTTGGACAGCATCCGTGCCGATCTGGTGATGAAAGTTCGTCGCCCGGAATGGGACGAGCAACCGCTCAAGCCAACCTCCCGGTAAATGTCCCTGAACCAGTTCACCACGCTTCGGGCCGTCAACGGTCTCCCTCGCTCGGACGGGATCACCGGCCCGTCCCGTGGAAAACCCAGCTCTTCGTGCAGCACCTTTAGACCGCGTACCAATTGAGCGTTAATCGGGATGCGACGCGACCGGCCATGCTTGGCGATCCCGCCTGAGATTGTGAGCACAAGTGCAATCCGACCAGCCCCGGTCAGAACCATCGGCCAGGTTAATCCAGCAATCTCACATGCACGCAGTCCAGCCTTGAAGCTGAGCAGAACCATGGCGTGGTTCCGCGTTGAGTGTCTTGTGTATTCGACATGCTTTAGAACCCGACGCAGCTCAGCCGGGCTCAGCACCTTTGCAGGTTGCCGCTTCATGATTGTCCTCTTTTGGAAGTGACGGCGGCTTTGCGCGCAAAAGTTGCACAAAAGCTGCCATTATGTGCAAAATAGCACAAAAGCACACCGTTGTGAAGAGGTTGCCGTTTCTGGCTGTGGGCAGCGGTATTCGGGGGTAACGACTGTTAGAAAGGCGGAATGCGGCCCTTCGCAGCGTATGCACCAGGAAGCATGCATTGCCGTCAAAAGCGGTCGCTTGCATCAGCACGGGTCGAAGGCTGCATTGCGGACGAAGCGATCACTCGATTTCTGAATACAAAGGTCCGTTTAACGCGACTACGCCTTTGTTCCTATTGCCGAAGCGCTGCTGCCAAGTCCTCAAGCGTTGTGCCTTCAATGGATTTCTGGAACGCAATTTCCGCACGCTCAAGCCCTCGATTGATGGCACCGGCAAGCCCGATCTCGATCGCGCACTGCGGCGGGTTTTCATCGCCGCCCTTATTCCCAACATAAAGGCGCGCATCCAATGCCTGATACACATCTGCAATGGAGATGGCGTCCGGCGCTTTGGACAATTTCCAGCCGCCTAATTTGCCTCGCTCAGATGTAACGAGGCCGGATTGACGAAGTTGCCCTAGCGTTCTTCGGATCACGACCGGATTTGTCGCTGCAAAGGCGGCCATCTGCTCCGACGTGAACGGGCTGGTTGGGTCCACCGCCATATGCCCGAGCACATGGAGCGCAATTGACAGCTTGCTATTCCTCTTCATGTAACTATCGTAGTTACGATATCTAGATTTGGAAAGGCGAAAGTCATGGATCACGTGGACGTTGTTGTTGTTGGAGGCAGTTTTGCAGGGATGTCGGCAGCCCTGCAACTGGGTCGCGCGCGGCAATCGGTGAAGCTATTCGACACGAAGAAACCGAGAAACCGCTTTGCATCCACGGCGCATGGTTTCTTGGGGCATGACGGGAGAACGCCTGCAGAAATCAGAGGGCTTGGCCGCGAGAATCTCGCTCATTACCCGACTGTCGAAGCCTTAGAAACACGCGTAGCATTGGTTGAGCAAGAAGACGGCGGATTCATTGTTCACCAGGATGGCGGCGCACCAATCAAAGCAAGCCGCCTCGTTCTCGCCTACGGACTACGCGATGAACTCCCAAAGATAGACGGGCTGGAGGAGGCATGGGGGCGAAATGTCATGCAATGCCCCTATTGCCATGGATACGAGGTTCGTAACCGAAAATTGGGCGTGCTCTACACCTCGGAAGCGTCGCTGCACCAAGCCAAGATCATACCTGATTGGAGTGCCGATGTGACGTTGTTCACGAATGGCCAAGCGATTGACCCCGATGCTATTGCCGCGGTCAAAGGCGAGGGAGTTGTGATTGACGAGGACCGGGTCATCGGGCTCGAACTTGAGGATGGCTGGATGAGGCGCGTCAACTTGCAAGAACACAGCCACGTTCTTGATGGCTTGTTCGTCATTACTAAGACCCATCAGTCTTCAGACCTTGCGAGCCAACTGGGGTGTGCGTTCGAAGACGGGCCATTCGGGCCGTACATTCGCGTGGACAATTTGCAAGAGACCAGCGTTTCTGGTGTCTTTGCTGCAGGCGACATTGCACGGCCGATACATCAATCCGTCTGGGCGGCGGCCGACGGATCAGCGGCAGGCGCATTCTGCCAACAGTCGCTTCTGAACCATCGCAATCCGTAACGGAAACCTGCAGCTTAGAGGAGCGGACATTGGTGTAATGTGCAGCATCCAGGGGGGGTATGGGCTCCTAGCCGCAGTTCACTGCACGATTAAATGGTGTCGGGTGTGCGGACAGATCCGACCTCCGGCCCACCCGCGCCGATTGTCTTTCACAGCCCAGAACCAACCTATACTCGGGCGGTAAACGCTACCGCGTTGCCCAACAAACCTGCCAGTCGCATAACCATCTAGACCATTGGTATCGATCCAGTCTTAGAATGAGCGATGGACAAGCTATCGGTGATGAACGCTTTTTGCAGGATTGTCGAACGCGGCAGTTTCTCTCGAGCGGCAGAGGATCTGGGGGTTTCCGCGGCCTTGCTTAGCCGGGAAGTAAAGCTCCTAGAGGAAAGCCTTGGGGCCACACTATTGACCCGCACCACCCGTTCGATGTCTCTGACCGATCACGGCCGGCTCTTCTATGATGAGGCGCGCGACATAGTCGAGGCGGTGGCACGGGTCGAGAACGGCATCCGAGCCAGTGCTAGTGCGGTGAGTGGCCCGCTCAAGGTCGGATGCTCGAATGCCTTTGGTGAGGCCATTGTTGCACCAATGCTGCCTGGGTTCCTGGCGGAATTTCCGGAGGTTCGCGTTACCCTGGCGCTGGACGAACGGGTTATCGATGTCGTGGAGGAAGGCATCGACCTGACGCTGCGCGTTGGGGCTGTCCTGCAGGATAGCTCGCTCATCGCCCGCAAAATCGGCTCCTTCCGCCAACGCTTGTTTGCGTCCCCCGCCTACCTTGAGGCATTTGGGGTTCCGCAAAGCCCATCCGACATCAATGGGCATCGGATTGCCGGTTTTCTGTTGGCCGACCATCTGCTTGAGTGGAGCCTCAACGGGCCCGAGGGCACAGACACAATAAACGTCGATCCCGCGCTGAGGATCTCCAACAGCGTTGTCCTCGCAAAGATCATTGCTTCCGGATACGGCATTGGGTCCTTGCCAAGCTTTGTATCTGACCCGGCTGAGGAAGCGGGCGAACTTGTCCGGGTGTTGCCAGAGCACGAGTTGCCGCCTCGCGACATCTACGCGGTGACGGCATCGCGGCTTGGGATGGATGCGCGCGTGCTCGCATTCGTCGACCACCTACGCCGCGCGCTTTCGACCTGATCCTTTCTTAACGTTGGTTAAAGAGTGATTTGCCGCCTGGGCGGTTATTCTCTCGCGCCCGTCGTTTCATCCTCAGGCTCAGAACAGCCCATGAGGATCGCCGCACATGGCCCGCGCAACTGACATCGCACTGACAGCCCTGGCCCCCGCCATTTGGGGCACGACCTACATCGTGACCACCCAGGCGCTTCCAGCCGACGCACCGCTGAGCCTTGCGGCATTGCGCGCGCTCCCCGCCGGATTGTTGCTGCTTGCTGTGACCCGGAGACTGCCAAACCACACCGAGGTTCTTCGTCTGGCCGTGCTGGGGGCGCTGAACTTCACAGTCTTCTGGAGCCTTCTTTTCGTCGCGGCGTACCGACTTCCCGGCGGAGTCGCGGCAACCCTGGGCGCCCTGCAGCCCCTTATGGTTATCCTACTGGCGAACGGTGTTCTGGGAACCCAGATCCGGGTTGCTGCGCTCTTCGCTGCGATGTCGGGTCTTCTCGGCGTGGCCATGCTCGTTCTTGGTCCGGACGCGCAGCTCGATGGGATCGGGATTGCGGCCGGGCTTGGCGGCGCGGCATCGATGGCCGCCGGAACCGTCCTGAGCCGCAAATGGCAGCCCAACGTCACTGCACTGACCTTTGCGGCCTGGCAATTGACGGCGGGTGGCCTGTTGCTTGTGCCGCTGGCCCTGATTTTTGAACCGCCGCTGCCCCCTCTGACGGCGACCAATATCGCAGGTTTGATCTGGTTGGGCCCGCTTGGTGCCGCCGTAACGTACTGGCTCTGGTTCCGGGGTGTCGCGCGGCTGGATCCGGCTGGGGTCTCCATGCTCGGCATGCTGAGCCCTGTCACCGCCGTTGTCCTCGGCTGGCTCTGGCTTGGCGAAACCCTCACGACCCCGCAGGCCATCGGTGCCGCGATTGTGCTGGCCTCGGTTCTGGCCGGACAGCGCACCCAGACTCGAGCGCCAGCAAGCCGTTCAACCTTCCACCCACGCCCTGCAACCAAGTGAAAAGGACAAGACCATGAAACGCATCGCAATCATCGGAATCTCGGGCAAACTGGGCCAGTTGATGGCCGAACATGCCCTCGCCCGCGGCTATGACGTCACCGGCGTCTGCCGCCCCGAGAGCGTCGAAAAGCTGTCACGGTTCGGCGACCGCATCACTATAGTGCCTGGACGCACCACCGACGCAGCCGTTGTGCAGAAAGCCGTTGCTGGCGCCGACGGCGTCCTAACGGTTCTTGTGCCTTGGGGCTCGGATGGGATGGCGACAAAGATGGCGTCCGCTGTGCTGAAACACGCCGAACCCGGCGCACGGTTGGTGTTTTCGTGTGGTTGGCATGTCATGAAGGACGCCGCCGACCGTTATCCGCTGAAAGACCGGCTCGTGACGTGGGTCTTCGGGCGCATCGCCAAACTGACCGGCATGGCCGACATCGACGATCAGGAAGCGGCTGCGCACATGGTCTTTGCATCGGATCGGGACTGGACCGTTGTACGTGCCTCAGATCTCGAAGACGGCGAAAGCGAGGGCCTGCCCATTGGGGTTGATCATGTAGGCGACCCAGTCCTCGCCTCGAACCACACACGTCGCACGGACTTCGCGCTCTTCATGGTCAGCGCGCTGACTGACGCCACTCTATCCCGCAAAGCCCCAGCGATTGTCAGTCGCGCCGCAGACTCTGCACGCACCCACCGCCAAGCCGCACTCGTTGCCTCCTAACCTCCAATTCCTCCAGTTAAAGGGACCACAACAATGCAACTCCAACTCACCAAAGCCGACCTGACCCTCGCCCGAGTTTCCGGTCTGCTCTACCTGACCATCATCGTCTGCGGCATTGGCGCAGAAGTGGCGCTCCGAGGCCCATTGGTCGATTTTGCCTCTGCGGCAGACACGGCAAGCGCCGTTCGCGCGGCGGGTCTGACTCTGCCGTTCGCGATTGTGGCGGACGTCATTATGGCCGTGGCCGACGCGGCACTTGGGATCACGCTCTTCGTCCTGTTCCGGGCCGTTGCCCCGGGCCTTGCCTTGGCCGCCATGGTCTTCCGCCTGATCCAGTCCGCTCTCATCGCGGCAAATCTGATGAACATGCAGGCCGCTTGGCTACTGATCACCGCAGCACAGGACATCGCTGGATTGGGCGCCGCCGAAGCCGAAGCCCTTGCTCTGACGTTCCTCAACTTGCACGCGCACGGCTATGACCTCGGTCTGGTCTTCTTTGCCATCAACAGCTTCTTGACGGGTGTGCTCATTTGGAAATCGGGCATGTTCCCGAAGGTGGTCGGTGCGGGCATCATTGCGGCTGGTGCTGTCTATCTGGTCGGCAGTGCCCTGCGTTTCCTTGCCCCTAGTGCCTTCGCGGCCTTCGCCCCGGCCTACGGCATCCCGGTTTTGACCGAGGTCGCCTTCTGTATCTGCCTTCTTATGGCAGGCTGGTTCTGGCGGCGGCATGCAGTCGCGATTGAATGACGTAGCATTCCTTCAGTCGCTCAGCGCAATCTACTGGCGACGGCGATAGCACTTCGTCGTCGCCAAAAATCGCCTACTAGCTTCAGGCCGAAACCCTCGTCTGGTGATGAGACTCGGCGCCACGTAGGCGCAAAGGTCGAATGTCAGACTAGAAAACCACTCGGTCTTCATCTCTCGCGACTGCAACTGATGTCTGTTTCCGACTCAGTTCGATGGATGCCAGCCTAAAATGGTTTGCCTCCGTCGGGCTCCCTAATGACCTCCGATGCGGTGCAGAAACCTGGCTCTGAAACGCCGCCTCAACCACCACTCACGGCCCATAGCCGCCGTTCGATTTGCGCGAGCATCGCTGCGATGCGGCTCGTCGAACCGGCCATTCGCCGCGCGTGTGAAACACGAAAAATCCTCGTGAAAGTTAGTGGATTTCCCACACTTGCTCGACGCCGAAGAAACGTTACTCGATTGCGTGGCTTTCCGGAACGTTACTGCGCTTAACCGCGTTTCGGCTTTCGTTGTGCGTTAAGACTGAGGAGTGCAAATGCGCTCCTTCAGGCACGTGGCGCTCTTCAAACCTAGGAATGTAAATACCCCCAATCTGCGCGCGCGTCGTAGGGATATGCTTTCGCTTTAGCCTCGGAACGAACTCGATCAACGCCCAAGGAAGGGTCATGGAGTTGTTGATGGGCTTAGACGCATCGGGCGGGACGTATTTGTCTTCGGATTTGCCCAACACAATTCGGTTCACGGTGCGCGTCTTGAACCTTAGGCCAAGCCCCTTCGCTTCCTCGATCATCCAAGCGAGTGGGATCTTTGCCACGGCGCTTTGGGCCTCGGGATAACCACCGCCAACATCTCCATGTGACCCCACAAACCAAACCTCTTTTGCGTCCTGCTCGATTTCGCTGCTTTGTTGAAAGTACTTTGGGCGATGCATTCGGCCTAGCGGCCAAAGTTGCGGTTGAAACATCGTCCGTTTCTCGTCCAGTGCGACTGCATGCCTGACTGCGGCCACACTTGGATTTGTGCTTGTAAACGCATGTGAGCGAAGCCTTGGTCCAAAGCGCCCGCTTTCAATTACGGACCCGACGGTATCGAACAAGCCCAGGAAACTGATCACGGGCCGTGTCGTTTGCAGGATGCGCTCGAAAAGGCGGACCTCTGCAAAAACCTCTTCTGCCGCCGTCGACGCCTTGTCTCCAACCCTTTTGTAGGCAGCGTAGGCATAGTCGAGAAGGTTAAGGTTGTCCGGATGGATGAAACCTACGGCGTGAATGAATCCAGCAAGGACGCGTGCGGTATATGCTCCCCTGCTGAAACCAAAGATGTATATCCGGTCGGGCGCACCGTCGTCGCCCTCCCTATGATTATAGTGCTTGATCAAAAACCGGTAGGCCTCCTTGACGTTTGCATCCAAACCCCAGCCAGTCGCTAGGCCCCAAACCTCCACTGCCCTGCGATAGTAGTATGATGCGGAATTCGCCGCGCCAAAGGTGCCAACGCCCGGATCGTAGAAGACAACTTGATCTTGTGACTTTTCGAGGCAACCGAAAAGTCTGAGAATGCTGGTTCGATCTTCGGAGATCTCGTTTGATGTGCCATCACACAAAAGAACAATATTTTTTGGCAAAATCGGCCCCGCTATATGGAAACGTGCAACAAGTTTAGCAACGGAAAGAACCTATCCAAGTCTTTCACCTAACATGCCGGTAAACTGTATTGACAGGAAAATCGACCCATAGAAGCCACTGGTTTCGGCTTGACGATGCTGAGATCGCTACTAACACAGCGGCAATTCATCTTGCCGCAAATGCTATTTAGGAAACAGACCAAAACGGCCGGTTTCTTTGGAGCCAGTAAATTCGATGGTTTGATCTGATCGGGAAATTTCTGCGCTAGGTGGAACATTTTCAACAATAATGAATTGTCGATCTTTACTCGCACCGTTTAAGTCTTTATAGAAAGCTTCCTTTACGCCGCTATCAGTAAGATCGTCATCAACTGTGTCAGGTTCTTTGTACGAAAGAAGCGGTGAGTCCAAGGTCACGAAGCCAGGGTGACGGCCTCCATGTTTTTTACAGTATCGCAAAAGACTGACTGAGAACGCTGCCTGCGTTATCGCCCGTAAGCCTTTGCCATAAGCGACACGGTCTTTGCCATCGATAACCATATCTTTTGACTTCATGTCAAAATAGACGCGGCCTGAACTTGGGAAATGCCACGCCTTTAACGTTTCCTCAAAAGTCATTGCGAAATCATCTACGACTGACTTTGGAAGCTCAGTTCCAATGTTTGAGATGGATGATACAGCGGCATCTTCTGCAACCAGCTTTGCTTTGCGCGCTTCGAAATCCTCCAATGATTGATATAGGCTGATAGCCTCTTTAACAGTAACCCTTTTGTCTGACAGCTCCGTATATGTTGCACGTTGGCGCTTAAGGTCTGGCGCAACGATTTCATCAATCTCGTTTGACACCTCTTGAAGCGAGGCCCTTACGCCCGGCAGACGCTTTTGAAGAGTACCCTGTTCCCGGCCTAGCGTAGAAATTGTAGAGACAAGATCTGTTTTACGATTTTCGATTTTCCTGATTTCGGCGGCGGCGGCAGCAACCACTCTTTCTATATCACCATCACAGCCTTCCTCGGCATGTTGGTGGTCCGGTGATGCGCCGCAGATTGGACAGTTGGTCTTGCCCAAGGCTACAAAGAGGGAGCCTGCTTCTTCAATCCCCTTGAGTCTTTGAAGGTCGGAGTCGTAGTGCTCATCTAGGAGCTCAAAGCGTTGTAGCAGCGTAGAGATTTCGGTTAGCCGGCTTTCTACTTCTTCAATTCTCTTGTAGTAGGTGCGACGTCGTGCAGATAGGTCCTTGAATGTACCCTCAACTAGTGAAAGCTGTCTTGCTTTCACTTCTAGAGCGCTTCCCAGTTTCTCGTCTTGCTCTTCAAGTTCCGCAGGCTTTCCAGCAATGTCTTTGACATGGCGCTGATAGTTCTTGATCAAATCGTCTAACAGATCGATTTGGGCTTCACGACTGGTTTCTTCTGGAGTGGTCTTGCGCAGTGAGACAAGCGCTGAATCGTCCGTGCCTGTCAAAAGATATTTGAACGCAGAAAAGTTGGCTGTGTCAGCTGTATAATTCCCATCCGCAAGAGGTGAGCGCTTTTGAATGATCTCTTCTTCGTTGACGATTGCAAGTCTTGCGAGGTTCCGAAAACTCAGACTGATAGTTTCATTATTCTTGTTTTTGCGAATGCGCGAATGCGCCATGCCTAGTTTTTCGAGCAACCAGGCAGACAAGTTTTCTGTGTTCTTTTCACTGTGGGTATCGGCAAGAGTTGTACCCTCGTCTACCGGCAGTTCTTGATCATAGATTCCCTTAAAGAGCTTGAAGGCACCACCTTCATGGCTCCGCAAAAGTGTGTACTCTTCACCCGTTGATACATTTTCAATAGCGAGCATCACGCGGTCGTAGCCAACCCGTTCCGGGATATCCGTTAATGGTCCTTTACCACCGAGCATGAAATCAATCGCTTCAACGACAAATGATTTGCCAGTATTAGATGCACCATGGATGACGTTTAGGCCTGGCCCAAAGGTCACCAAAGCGGGCTCTTTGTCAGTTCCATGAAAACTCAACGCGCGGATCTGGAAACCTTTGATCATGACGCGCCGTCTTCATTCACGCTCTGGACGTCTTGAAACTCGACTATCCAGCGGTCAAAGAACTCACGCATCATCGCGTCGAATGCCGCTTCATCATAGTCGGACAAGCGGTTTGTTAGCCATTCGGCACGTTCTTTGAGCGCGCAGATATACGGCGTTGTCAGAGATTCAAGAAACATCGCTGCTGCATCTCCGGCTCGATAACTGATGCCTTCCGCGCTAACTTCCCGTTCGACAAGATCTCGGGTCATCATCATATGCAGCGCGTCTTGCACTATTTTTCTGCGGACTTCAGTTGCCGGGGTCTCGATAGGGGCTGAAGGATGAAGGTCTTCGGGTCCATCCAATACGGAGGTGCGCACTAGCAGGTAGTCGTAAGCGGTCAACCTCTGTATGTCGAGGCTGTCGGGATAGGCACTTCCCAACACGGCGACGGCTCGGATGCCAGCCTCAAGAGGTCCGTTGAAGGTCATTGGCTTGCGATCAGTCATCAGCATTCCAATTTAAGCGACCATCGTTTGCCAGCTGGTGACAGATGCCCTTCAAATCGCGCGGAAAAGTGCTTGGCGATAGTGGATGAGCATCTAGCTTCAAGCTCTGCGCTTTGTCGGTGACCGCAACAACGCAGGCGAGTCCGTCGCTGTGATTGCCGTCACATGTATCAGAGACCGCGTCACACACTTCGTCCTGCAGACTCTCAAATGTGCCAGGTTCGGTTTTATCGCGGACGAAAACACGTAGCGATTCTGAGTGATAGAACGCTTCACGCGAACGATTGAAATGCTTGCGCAGTTTAGGATGTCCGGTGAAGTCTTTGGGTGTCTGGATGCTCGAACCGATATGATCTGAATATGCGTCAAAGAGCTTCTTGGTGTAGACGGACTCATGTTCCTCAATGGTGTCCGGTAGACCACTAACCTTGGGTCGCGCAGGAAGCCCACCGCCAAACCGTTGAGGGAAGTACGGCGTGCTGCGATGCTGCTCTAGAATTTTCAGAGGAGCCGCTGCCTCAAATATCGTAAAGTCAAAGGCATCAACGAATGCTTTGAAGTCACCAGCCAGTTCGACCGTTTGGGTGGAGGTGATCTTTGTAGAGACTGTCTTTTCCCATGCCTTGTACAGACCCTCTTTCAGCTTGGTCTCATTGGCCAAAAGCAGCCCAAGCTTTGTCGAAACACCACGCGGGGCGACGAAGAAATATCGACTGGGGGGAGCAAAGTCTTTGTTAAATGAGTACCAAAGGCATTTGCCAATTTCGAGATAGGCGTCGGCAGGGCCAAGAGACTTGCTGTAGTGTTTGCACTGGTAGTTGTGCCAGACACCTAACAGTTGTTTGCTATCGGTGAAGGCAGCGATATCAACACCTTTATCACCGGCGCCGGTGAAGAGCTGCACACTTTTGTAAGTCGTGCCTAGAGACGTTACCCATTCGTTGATGAATTTTTCCCATTCATCTGAGTCGTATGTCATGAGGCGGGTTAGCGGCTCAATAGGAGGACCCGACAGCAAAAGAGCAGCAGTTGGCATTGTATCGGCGGTGCTTGGAATAGTTATGTCGGCTAGCCCAACACTATCTGTTACCTTCATAAGTGACCTTGGAAACCAGCAAATCTTTGTTCTCAATAGATATAGCCAATGTCTGCTAAGCCACGGAACAATTCAACCATCAGTTTCTGCAGCGAAGGTCGGCTTCCCGCCCTACTTGTCAGTCTATGCATGCGACCAGCTGCAACTCATGACAAAAGTGG
>CAYODE010000066.1:0-14024 GCA_964402685.1 uncultured Aestuariivita sp.
TCTGCGAAGATCCCTCCACGCTCGACACGGTCGCATGGTTCTCCTGCTACCTGACGAACGGCGTGCACATGCAGTTCTATGGGTCCTTCGTAAAGGTGCTGGTCCTGCTGGCGATCACAGCGCCCGTGGCGCTGGCTTTTGGATTTGCCGGCGCTATGGCTGCCCGCTCACGCATTGGGCCTGTGGCCTGGTTGGGCAAAGGCTACATCGCCATTGTGCGCGGCGTTCCGGACATCGCTTTCTTCCTGTTCTTCGTTATCGCGCTGGATCAGGCCTTTGAATACATGCGGCACCGTGTGCTCTGTCCAGATTGGGCCGACCCAGTGCGACAGGGCAGTGATTTCCTGGTGTGCCAGCAAGCAAAACTACCGCTAGGGACCGCACCGGAATGGGTGCATGAAACCTACGGCTTCTTCCTTGCGGTAATCACCTTCGCGATCGTATTCGGAGCCTTCGCGGCCAACGTTCTTCATGGCGGCATGCGCGCAGTGCCACGCGCACAGCTTGAGACGGCCGAGGCTTACGGCATGAACCGCCGCCAGACTTTCTGGCGCGTGGTCGTTCCGCAAATGTGGGTCTATGCCCTACCCGGCCTGTCCAATCTTTGGATGGTCCTGATCAAAGCGACCCCGCTTCTGTTCCTTCTGGGGATCGAAGACATCGTTTATTGGGCCCGCGAGTTGGGCAGCACCAAGACCGCACGCTTTTCTGACTATCCCCATGGCGACTGGCGTATGTGGTATTTCCTGGGGCTGTTGGTCTTCTACTTGCTGATGACGCGCGTGTCTGAGATTGCGCTGGAACGGCTGATGATCAAGCTGACGCATGGGCAGGCCACCACAGGTGGTGAAGCGCAGCGAAAAGCGGTGGCGGCATGAGCTGCTGGCAGACGATACAGGACTACGGTCTTCGTTCCATGGGCTATGGAGAGCGGCTGTTGCCGCGCACCGATTTCACGCTTTGCGAGCATTTCGTGCTGATCGGTTCTGGCATGATCTGGAATATCTATTTCGGCATCTTCGCCTTGCTTCTGGGCTTTTTCCTGGCGACGGCACTCGCGGTCGCCAAGATGTCGCCCAGGGCTACCTATCGCAAACCGGCAGAGTGGTTCATCTTCCTTTTCCGGGGTTCGCCACTCTTTATCCAGTTCTTCTTCGCCTATTTCTTCTTCCTCAGCATGAAGAGCAGCTACCCTTTCTTCGATCCTTTTACCTCGGCCTGGTTGGGGGCGCTTATTGTACTCTTTTGCAACACCGCCGCCTATTCGGGTGAGATCTTTTACGGCGCGCTGCGGTCCATCCCCAAAGGTGACGTTGAAGCGGCGGATGCCTATGGCCTAACCGGCTGGCCCCGGTTCAAACGTATCGTCTGGCCTACCATGCTCCGTCTGGCTTGGCCGGCTTATACGAATGAGGCGATCTTCCTTTTCCACGCAACAGCGCTTGTGTTTTTCTCAAGCTTCCCGGCCTGGCAGCAGCGCGGCGACGCGCTTTATTACGCAAACTATTTTGCCGACAAGACATTCAATCCTTTTGTCCCCTACCCGATCTTGGCGTTCTATTTCATCCTGTTCACGCTGGTGATCGTGTTTCTGTTCGGGATGATCAACAAGCGTCTGAACCGGCACCTGCCTCAAAACGAGCAGCGCAGGCTCAAGATCCGTCCCAACCTGATCCGATAGGAAAGCCGATGGACAGGCGCCGCTAGTCCGGGCTATCGCTGAGCCGGTCAAGGAAAGTTTGTGCCAATGGATCTGTCTCAATTCCCAACCATCCGCGTGGCGGCATGTGACCTCAACGGGCAAATGCGAGGGAAACGTGTGCCAGGCACCTATGGTGCCAAGTTGGACGATGGCGCACTGCGCATGCCCCTTTCCGGTCTGAATGTCGATCTTTGGGGCGCCGATATCGATGGCAGCCCATTGGTGTTTGATAGTGGCGATGCGGACGGTGTTCTGTTCCCTACCGACAGGGGACCGATCCCGATGCCCTGGCTCAGTACGTCCAGCGCACTCGTCCCGGTCTGGATGTATGCGGAGGACGGCAGCCCGTTTAACGGCGATCCGCGTCACGCGCTTTCGGCGATCGATGCCCGCTATACGGCAAAAGGATGGTCCGTGATGGCCGCAACCGAGTTGGAATTTACGCTGGTAGACGATCACGGTGAGGCACTGGCCCACCCCCGACATCCAGCGCACGGGCGTCCCCTTGCCGGCGAAGCCATCTTATCGGTCAACCAGCTTGATGCATTCGACGCATTCTTTACTGACCTTTATGCTGGCGCCGAAGCCATGGGCATCCCGGCGCAGGCCGCGATCAGCGAATCCGGGATCGGTCAGTTCGAAATCAACTTGACCCATCAGCCCTTGATGCGCGCAGCCGATGACGCCTGGCTTTTCAAAATTCTTGTTAAAGGCGTCGCACGCAAACACGGGCTGGCAGCGACGTTCATGGCGAAGCCGTTTGCAGATGATGCTGGAAACGGCATGCATGTGCATTTCTCAGTAGTGGATGAGAAGGGCAGGAACATTTTTGACGATGGCGGGTCAAAAGGCACCGAACAGTTACGTCAAGCCATCGCCGGATGCCTTCAAGCGATGCCTGCCAGCACATTGATCTTTGCCCCTCACCTGAACTCGTACATGCGGCTGGTGCCCGGAGCCCATGCGCCTACAGGAGCCGCCTGGGCTTATGAGAACCGCACAGCTGCCCTCCGCATTCCTGGCGGTGCGCCTGCTGCACGGCGCATCGAACATCGGACCGCGGGGGGCGACATCAACCCCTATCTCATGCTGGCCGCGGTGACTGGTGCAGCCCTTGAGGGGATCGAGGAAACTATGACACCTCCCGACCCGATTTCTGGGAACGCTTATGAGATTGCGGGGCTACCGCAACTGGCCGCAGACATGGGGAGTGCCATTGATGCACTTGCAAAAGACCCGATGATCACGCGCATCTTCCCGGCGCTGTTGATCGATAATCTCTGCCAAACCAAACGACAGGAGATGGCCCGTTTTTCCACCATTCCCGCTGAGCGGCACTGGCAAACCTATCTAGACGCTGTCTGAGCCCTTGTTCACCCCGCGACTTCAGCCTATCTATAATTTGATCAAATTATCGGTGAACCATGAAAATCGGCATTCTACAGACCGGTCACGCGCCTGAAGAGTTATTGGCGCGGCTTGGCGATTACTCGGACATCTTTCAGCGCATGCTGGCGGGACATGGGTTTGATTTCGTCACGTACAACGTTGTCGATATGGAGTTCCCTGAAGGCGCAAAGTCCGCCGACGGGTGGTTAATCACCGGTTCAAAACACGGGGCATATGAAGATCATCCCTGGATACCCCCATTGGAAGCTCTGATCCGGGACATTCATGCGCAACGGATGCCTCTGGTTGGGATATGCTTTGGTCACCAGATCATCGCGCAGGCTTTGGGCGGGAAGGTCGTGAAGTATCCCCAAGGCTGGTCGGTTGGGCGAACAACCTACCAATTGGGCAGCAAAGAAGTTGCGCTCAACGCTTGGCATCAGGACCAGGTGATAAAGCGCCCGGACGAAGCACGCGTGCTGGGTTCAAGTCCGTTTTGCGAGAATGCTTTCCTCGCCTATGACGATCACATCTGGACTGTTCAAGCGCATCCGGAGTTCGAGTCAGATTTCATTGACGGCCTGATCCAAAGTCGGGGCAAAGGCGTGGTTCCTGATCATCAACTTGCCGAAGCGGCAGCAAACCTGAACCAGCCTAACAGCAATGCCGAGATGGCTCGGCATATGGCAGCGTTCTTTCAGAAAGTGAGGGCGTGATGGCCAAGGATTGGATGGCTGATCTGCCAGAGGCTGCAGCGGCTTATCTGGAGGGCAAGCGTCTTGATGAGGTCGAATGCATCATCTCGGATCTGCCTGGTATTGCGCGTGGCAAAGCTGTGCCCGCCTCAAAATTTGCACGCCAAAGCTATTTCCACCTTCCGGATTCGATCTTTTACCAAACCATCACGGGGGATTGGGGAGAAGCAGCCGGAGAGGAAGGATTCATCGAACGTGATATGATCCTCAGACCGGATATGTCGACTGCCAGCGCCGCGCCTTGGACCGGCGATTGGACCCTTCAGGTCATCCACGACGCTTATGACCGCGATGACAACCCGATCGAGTTTGCGCCGCGCAACGTTCTTAAGCGCGTCGTCGACCTCTATCGCAAAAAGGGTTGGACGCCGGTGGTGGCTCCGGAAATGGAATTCTTTCTTGTTGCCCGCAACCGGGATCCGGCCAAGGAAATCGAACCCATGATGGGCCGCTCAGGCCGTCCGGCGGCCGCGCGTCAGGCCTATTCGATGACGGCCGTGGACGAGTTCGGGCCGGTCATCGACGACATCTATGATTTCGCCGAAGCGCAGGGGTTCGAGATCGACGGAATTACCCAGGAAGGCGGCGCCGGCCAGTTGGAAATCAACCTCCAACACGGTGACCCGGTCAAGCTGGCCGATCAGGTGTTTTATTTTAAACGCCTGATCCGCGAGGCCGCATTGCGGCATGACTGCTTTGCCACCTTCATGGCCAAACCCATCGCGGAAGAACCAGGCTCGGCCATGCATATCCACCACTCGGTGATCGAAACCGAGACCGGCAAGAACATTTTCTCCGGTCCGCAAGGTGGCGAGACGGACGCATTTTTCTACTTCATCGGTGGCTTGCAGAACCACATGCCCGCCGCGCTTGCGGTCATGGCGCCCTACGTAAACTCTTACCGCCGGTTCGTGCGAGACCACGCTGCCCCTATCAACCTGGAATGGGGCCGGGACAACCGCACTACAGGCATTCGCGTGCCCTTGTCAGGGCCCGAAGCCCGGCGTGTAGAAAACCGGATTGCCGGGATGGATTGCAATCCTTACCTAGGCATCGCAGCAAGCCTCGCTTGCGGCTATCTGGGACTGATCGAGGAAGACCGCCCAGACAAAAGCTTCAAGGGCGACGCATACGAAGATAGCGAAGGCGACCTGCCCCGTGTGATGGGTGAAGCGTTGAACTTGTTCGACGCTGCCCCGGCCCTACACAGCGTTTTGGGCGAGGAATTCGCACGCGTCTATTCAATCGTGAAACGTGCCGAGTACGAAGAGTTCTTGCAGGTGATTTCGCCGTGGGAGCGGGAGCACCTGTTGCTAAACGTCTGACCCGTTGAGTGGGTCGGAAAGACGTATCTTGAAAGCAACAAAGGCAAGGAGGCGAGGCCGTGGATCTGCTTTATGCAAATGACAAACCGGGGCACTATCCGGCAAGTTGGTACGCGGCTACGGCCAACCCCAGCCCCGAACGCCCGGCGCTGCGCGGAGAGACTCGCGCCGACGTTTGCATTGTGGGGGCAGGATATACCGGGTTGTCCGCGGCGCTACATCTGGCCGAAGCCGGGATGTCAGTGGTGGTGCTTGAAGCGCATCGCGCTGGCTTTGGCGCCTCGGGGCGCAATGGCGGCCAATTGGGTTCCGGTCAGCGCGCGGAACAGACCGAGCTGGAAGCGATGCTCGGGAACGATGATGCCGCAAAACTCTGGCACCTTGCGGAGGAGGCCAAGGATCTCGTTAAAGGACTAATCGATAAACACAACATCGATTGTGACCTGAAACCCGGCGTCGCGCATTGCGGATTTAACGCGCGGACGATGGAGGAATACCACAGCTATGCAGCGCATCTTGAGCGCCAGTATGGCTATGATCAGGTCGACATTCTGGACAAAGACGCGTTTGCTGCGATCTGCCCGTCGCCCGCATATCATGGCGGCGCTCTGGATCGGGGCGCCGGACACCTGCATCCGCTCAATTACGCTTTGGGTCTGGCCGCGGCTGCCGAGGCCGCAGGAGCCGAGATTTACGAAAACACTCATGTGCACCATATAGACGAGGGAGCAGAAATCCTTCTGCGCACTGACAAAGGGCGCGTGAAGGCGCAGCATGTTGTGTTGGCCTGCAACGGGTATCTGGGCGGTTTGAACGGCAAAGTTGCCGCGCGGGTGATGCCCATCAACAATTTCATCGCAGCGACCGAGCCATTAGGTGACGAGGCGGACAAGGTTCTAACCCAAGACGTGGCCGTGGCGGACAGCAAATTCGTCGTCAATTACTTCCGCCTGAGCCAGGACAAACGCCTGCTCTTCGGTGGGGGAGAAACCTATGGGTATCGCTTTCCAAAAGACATCGCGGCGTTGGTGCGCAAACCGATGACCCAGATCTTTCCCCACCTGAGGGACGTCAAGATCGACTATGCATGGGGTGGCACGCTTGCGATCACCATGAATCGTCTGCCTTACCTGGCGCGGCTTGCGCCTAATATACTTTCCGCCTCGGGGTACTCTGGTCACGGCGTCGGCAGCGCAACCCACGCCGGCTATCTGATGGCCCGAGCTATCCAAGGGCAAGCTGAGGGGTTTGACACTATGGCGAAAATCCCGACGACGCCGTTCCCCGGTGGGGCAGGCTTCCGATCCCCACTCTTGGTGCTGGCCATGAGCTGGTACGCCCTGCGCGACAGGTTAGGGATCTGAGCAGGCTCGTCCGCAGGAGCGTCTAACCTTTCACGAAGGTTTTGTGAAATTTCGCCGATCGGGCGCGCAGGGACTAGCCTGTTCCGCGTACATGTTTTATGTTTCTGAAAACCTTAATTAAGGAAAACGAAATATGATACAGGCACCCGACGTCCATCAGGCCGAACCCATTCCCGCTGCTGCGCGCGCCGCAATCGAAGAATTGCTGCAGTCGGGCGATCTGTTTCGCTATACCGCGCCCGAGAACGCGCCCGTCGCCCTTTTGGAGGCCGAATTTGCGCAAATGATCGGGTCGAAATATGCGCTGGCCGTCTCTTCCTGCTCGGCCGCGTTGTTTCTGTCGCTCAAGGCACTTGGACTGCCCCGCGATGCACGCGTGTTGATCCCCGGATTCACGTTCGCAGCCGTTCCGTCGGCTGTGGTACACGCGGATTGTGTGCCAGTGCTGTGCGAGGTTGGCGACAATTACCGTGTCGACATGGCAGATTTCGAAGCCAAGCTCGACGGCGTATCAGCAGTCATCATCAGCCACATGCGTGGCCACACCAGTGACATGGATGCCATCATGGCCTTGTGTGATGCGCGTGGCATTCCGGTTGTCGAAGACGCGGCGCATTCGCTAGGAACCACGTGGAACGGCCAAAACATCGGCACCATTGGCAAGATCGGCTGTTTTTCTTTCCAATCCTACAAAATGATCAATGCGGGCGAAGGCGGCATCCTGATCACCGACGACGCCGATCTGGTAGCACAGGCGATCATCATGTCAGGTGCCTATGAGCATAACTGGAAAAAGCACCCCGTACTGCAGGATGCGTTTGCCACATGGCAAAACAAACTTCCCCTCTACAATCTGCGGATGTCGAACTTGTCGGCCGCTGTCATTCGCCCGCAGCTGCCGGAACTGGCCCGGCGCGTGCGTGATGGTTTGACCAATCATGACTACGTCGCGGCACGGCTGGAAACGTCACCACATATCGAGGTACCGGCGCCCCTGGCGCCGGAGCGTCGCGCACCAGATTCCATCCAGTTCAACCTGGTCGGGTTGAAAGATGAGGACATCCGCGCATTTGCGGCATCTGCCAAAAGCCGCGGCGTGACCGTCCAGGTCTTTGGTCAAAGCAACGACAACGCGCGTGCTTTCTGGAATTGGGAGTTCCTGGGCGACGTTCCGGAACTGCCGCAAACACGCGCGATGCTGATGCGGGCCTGCGATGTGCGCCTACCCGTCCGCCTGACCAAAGCCGAGCTGGATGTCATCGCGGATCTGCTGCTGGACGCCATGAGCGAGGTCACAGAGCCCCTTCCCGCCTACGGAACGTAAACCACAGGCTTGCGCCACCGGATCATCCAAGCAAGGGTGATGCCATGAGCGATTTGTCCAAAGGTGCAGCTTGGATCGGTGGTAACATCCTTCCAATTTCCGAAGCAAAGATAAGCGTGACCGACTGGGGCGTGACCCATTCCGATATCGGATATGATGTGGTGCCCGTGTGGGAGGGCGCTTTTTTCCGACTGCCCGACTACCTGGGGCGGTTTACTTCATCTATTGAAGCTTTGCGTATGGATACCGGGCTGACCGCGTCACAGGTGGAAACCGCTCTACACGACATGGTCGCAGCCTCTGGTCTGACGTCCGCCTATGTCGCAATGGTCGCCGCGCGTGGACGCAACCCCGTGCCGGGCAGTCGCGATCCCCGCGATTGTGAGAACCACTTCTACGCGTGGTGCGTACCGTATGTGCATATCGTCAAACCAGACGTCGCCGATCATGGAACATCGGTCTGGATCGCCAAATCCGTCCGTCGGATCCCACAGGACAGCGTCAATCCGCGTGTTAAAAATTATCATTGGGGCGACTTCACCTCCGGGCTGTTCGAAGCCAAAGACAACGGGTTTGAAACCACGATGCTCCTGGACCACGAGGGCAACGTGACCGAAGGGCCGGGCTTCAACGTCTTTGCCCTCTTCGGCGACCGGCTTGTGACATCCGATCACGGCGTTCTGCACGGCATCACCCGACAAACAGTGGTGGACATGGCGCATGAAGCCGGTTTGAACATTGAAACGCGACCGCTGCCTCTTGAGGAGTTCTGGCAGGCTGACGAGGTTTTCCTGTCCTCCTCGGGTGGTGGCGTGATCCCTGTGACTAAGGTGGATGATCGCCACTTCTCGAATGGCGCGCCTGGACCATGGGCACGAGACTTGCGCGAACGCTATTTCAATTGGTTGATGCGGGCAGAGCTTCGCACGCCTGTGCGCGCGGTCAGCTGAGTTTTGATAGTTTGTTTTGCAGATCGGCGAGCTGTTTCTTGATCTCGTCCAAGTCTTCGCCAGGCTCTTCTTCTTCAGGCGCATCGCCGTCTTTTGATGGGCCCGACCATTGGCTATAGCCACCGGTCATTGCTTTCATGAACGCTTCCTGCTGCGCTTTGATCGCTTCAAACCCCGGCATTTTCGACATCGGGTTCATGGCGGTCATGTTTTCCACCATCTTCGTCTGGTTTTCCCGCAGCATGTCGAATGAGCTTTGCAAGAACTGCGGCATGAACCCACCGCCCGGAACCATGTAGCTACGCACCAAATCGTTCAGAACATTCACCGGCAGAACATTCTCCCCGCGGCTTTCGTGTTCGGCGATAATTTGGAGCAGATATTGACGGGTCAGATCATCCCCGGATTTTAAATCCACGATCTGCACTTCGCGGCCATCGCGGATAAAACCGGCGATGTCTTCCAAGGTCACATAGTCGCTGGTTTCCGTATTGTACAATCGCCGACTGGCATAACGCTTGATCAACAGCGGTTTGGTGTCGTCGGCCATGTCAAATCTCTCCCCGGACATGATGCAGTGCAGCAAGCCTATGCCAGCATTACAGAAAAAGAAAGAGCGTTCAAAATTCAGGCAATTTGTAATCGCGCTCTAAGAGCTCTCGACGCTGGCGTCCGAGGGTCATTCTTTCGCACACGGAACAGCCACAAAAAAAGGACAGGTCCAAAGACCTGCCCTTTCTCGCGATTGCACCTGATTGGGAGGAGAGGGTGCAAATCTGCGTAAGCGTCAGCTTATTTTGCTGTTGCTTTTTTCGCCGCTGCAGTCACGTCGTTCGTGGCTTTTTTCAGCGCAGCAGCTGCATCTTCCGACATGTCTTTGCCAGCAGCCATCATCAGTTCAACTGTGTCCATTTGAACCTTTTTGGCGATCTCTGCGAAGGCAGCCATGTTTTCAGCTGCAACTTCGGCAGTGGCCGACGCAAAGTCAGTCATCGCTTTTGCGTAGTCAGCAGGCTCAGCTTTTGCTTTCGACATCTCGCCCAGCTTGGCGATTGTGTCTTTTGTCCATTTGCTGGAAATCTCAGCCGATTTTTCAGCAGCTTCCAGAGCAACGCCCGACAATTTTTCGTTCAGCGTTGCGGTTGTTTTGAATGCGTCTTCCATTGCCGCTGTGTCGACTGGGAACGCGCCCATCATGTCTTTCATGACAGCGGAGAAATCTTGTGTTTTAGCCATCGGTCAGGTCCTTTGTTTGTGCCTTGCGGGCCAACCCCGCCTTTTGCAGCTGCAAACAATATGCATTCTGCACCGCAGCATTTCAAGCTTTTTTTGCTGCACCGCAGAAAAACTGATTACCGATGTAAAATCAAGCTCTTGCCTTAACCGCGACATAGGTTCCGGGGGCCTCAGTCAGGACTGGATGGGACGAATCACCTGGCGCACGCGCGGGAACCTTCTTGCCTGATCGCCGCTTCAGCCAGTCCTCCCAACGCGGCCACCAAGACCCTTCATTGTAATCGGCGCCAGCCATCCAGTCATTGGCGGAAAGGCTCAGATCCCCATTTGTATAGTGCCCATACTTCTTCTTCGATGGTGGGTTTACGATCCCAGCGATGTGCCCGGATTCGCTTACGATGAATGTTTTGTTCTTTGACCCCATCTTTTGGACACCGCGGTAACAGTCTTTCCAGGCGGCGATGTGATCGGTTTCGCAAGTGATCGACATCAATGGAACGTCCACGTCACTCACGTGCAGCTTCTCGTTAAACAGTTCAAATCCGTCTTGGGTGAATTCATTACGTTGGCACAAGCCACGTAGATATTCCATCGCCATGCGCGCGGGCAGATTTGCGCCGTCGCCATTCCAATAGAGAAGATCGAACGCGGGCGGGGTTTCCCCCATCATGTAGCTTCGGATCGCGGGCGAATAGATCAAGTCGTTCGACCGGAGGTAAGAGAACGTGCGCGCCATGATGTAGGAGGGCAAAATGCCCTTATCGGCAACCTCGGCTTCGATACCGTCGATGAAATCGTCCTGCAGGAAAGGCGTAAACTCCCCCTGATCCGAAAAATCCGTCAGCGCTGTAAAGAAGGTTGCCGACTTGATCGACTTGTCGCCGCGCTTTTTCAGAAGGGACAACGTTAAGGAGAGGGTCGTTCCGGCGATACAATAGCCAACGGCATTGATCTGCTTTACGCCGGTGATTTCCTTCACCTCGCGAATTGCGGTCAGGTATCCGTCCTCAATGTAATCTGCCATCCCCACATCGGAATATGCCGCGTCAGGGTTGATCCAGCTCACCACAAACAAAGTATAGCCCTGTTCTGTGATCCACTTGATCATGCTGTTTTGGGCTTTGAGATCGAGAATGTAGTATTTGTTGATCCAAGGCGGGAAAAGGATGATCGGGGTCTCATATACCTTGTCTGTGACCGGCTCATATTGGATCAATTCCATCATCCGATTTCGGTAGATCACTTTACCGGGCGTCGTCGCAATGTTCCCGCCCAGCTCAAAGGCCTTGTCGTCAGCCAATCGCACCACCAACTCGCCATTGTTGGCTTCAAGATCGGCAATCAGATTTTCCAGACCTTGCACGAGGCTTTCACCATCTGTCTCTACCGCGCGCTCAAGCGCATCCGGGTTGGTCGCCAGAAAATTGGTGGGCGACATCATATCGATGATCTGCTTGGTAAAATAGCCCAGCTTACGCCGGTCCCTGTCCTCCAAGTCTGTCAAATCTGCGACCGCGTCTTCCAAGGCGCTGGCGTTAATCAGGTATTGCTGCTTAATGAAGTTGAAATACGGGTGGCTGTCCCAAAGCGGGTTGGAAAACCGCCGATCCTTAGGACCTGGATCCTCGGGTGCCTGTAGCTTGCCCTTAGCGAGGGCCTGCTGCGCCTCGACAAAATGTAAAACCGATTTGGACCAGTAATCGATTTGGTTTTCGATAATCTTGGCTGGGTTTTGTACGGCCTCCGCCCAATAGGCCGTTGCTGCCTTTGCATAAAGGTCATGATTCGGCGCATCCAACGCCGGATTGTGGCCGGTTTTGTTCGACACAACGTCAATCAGACGCTTTGACAGATCTTCGACCTTCTTCAGGTTTTCTGTAAGCTGTTCAAAGTGTTCCGCAGAAATGTCCACTGCGGTGTCATCTTTAGTTGTCATTTTAACCTTTTCCCCCTAGCCTCTCTGCAACGCAGAATATCGTCGCCTGGTTCGGGGGGCAAAGCGACGAATAGTCCGACCCCAGAGGCGGTCGTCGTGAAGGAGTACCCGATGCGATACATGCTGACTTATGACCTGATGGAAACGGCTCGGAACACCAATCAGTGGCTTGGTGCAACCGCAACTGCGATGGCCTCCTATCCATTTTTTGCAACGTTTCCAAATCCTGCACTGCAGTGGATGGCGGCATGGGGCGAGGTGACCGAACGCACCTTTCAACGTATGGTGGTCAAACCGGATTGGGGCATCCACACCTTCACATGCGAAGACGGGCGCGACCATTTAGTCAGCATCGACACGATTGTGGAACGCCCCTTTGGTGATCTGATCCACTTCAACGTGACAGGTCGCAAAAAGAACCCCCGCAAGGTTTTACTAGTTGCCCCCATGTCTGGCCACTATGCCACGCTCTTACGGTCCACCGTGAAGTCTCTTTTGGTTGATTGCGAAGTCTACATCACCGATTGGCACAACGCGCGCGACATTCCTGTCAGTGCCGGTAAGTTCGATGTCGAGGATTATACCCTCTACCTCGTTGATTTCATGCGCGAGCTTGGCCCCGACACCCATGTCATCGCTGTGTGCCAACCAGCCCCGCTGACATTGGCCGCCACAGCCTATCTGGCTGAGCAGGATCCCGACGCACAGCCGCGCACGCTGACCCTCATCGGCGGGCCAATTGACCCTGACGCCACCCCAACCGAAGTGACGGATTTCGGCCGTCGGGTCACCATGGGCCAACTGGAAGAGACGATGATCCAGCGTGTTGGCTTCAAATACCCGGGCGTTGGTCGCATGGTCTATCCGGGCCTCCTGCAGTTGGCCTCGTTCATGTCAATGAACGCGGATCGCCACAGCCAGGCCTTTAGTGATCAGATCTCCCGCGTGTCTAAAGGCGAAGCGTCAGATCTTGATGCACATAACCGCTTTTATGACGAGTACCTTGCCGTGATGGACATGACCGCGGAGTTTTATCTTTCCACGGTAGAACGCATCTTTAAAAACCGTGAGATTGCACGCAACGAATTCTACGTCGACGGGCACAAAGTGGATATCGGCAAAATCACATCCGTTGCGGTCAAAACCGTGGAAGGCGCGAATGACGATATATCGGCGCCCGGCCAATGTGTCGCCGCGTTGGATCTTTGCACCGGCCTCCCAGACGAAAAGAAGGCCAGCCATCTGGAACCCGGTGCCGGTCACTACGGTATCTTCGCGGGCCGCAGTTGGCGTGACAACATCCGTCCTCTTGTTCTGGAATTCATTGACGCCAACAGCGGTTCCAAAACCAAAACAAGAAAAGCAGCCAACAAAAACGCTGCTGCCTAAGGTGTATGCCGGGCGGTAAAGATACCCGGTTTTCTTGCACATGCGGTCAAGTCGCGGGCCAGATCCGCGACGTGTCCCCAAAGACCGTGGTACGCGCGCGCTGTTTTTGTCGTGACTGCCGCGCGGCAGAACTCTATCACAATCAACCTGATCCCGGAGAGGCCGGAGTTGATCTGGTGATGGTCGATCCAGCAGCGCTGAGTATCGATGAGGGAATGGAACATCTGGCTGCGATCAAAATCTATCCAAAGGGTATCTTGCGGTGGTACGCGGCATGTTGTGGTGCGCGTCTGTTCAACACGCTCGACACGCCGCGATTTGCTTTCGTTACCGTGGTGACAAACCGGCTTGCAGAGCCAGATGCGACGGGCCCTGAGCAATCCCGTGCTTTTGTGCCTTTGCGTGACGGCAAAACCAGACATGAGAACGCCTCTCGTCTGTATCTGCCGATGATTGTCCGATCGCTTGGTCGCCTTTTCACCGGGCGTTGGCGAGACAACCCTCTCTATGATGCGGAGGTCGGTAAAATGCGAGCAACGCCGCATGTACTGACGCGAGAGGAGCGGCGCGCAATCGAATTGCCCTAAGCCGTAAACCTCAAAACAAACGGGATTTTATCCATCGCCACATCGGGACGACATCAAGTGCCGCAAC
>CAYODE010000066.1:14124-18697 GCA_964402685.1 uncultured Aestuariivita sp.
ATAGTGACTGCACACTCGGACGACAACGCGTTTATTTGATTATGAAAAACCCGGGCATCACACATCAGATCGGGGATAAAGACCACCGGTTCTGTCATCTACCGTCCCTTTGCCTGGATGATTGGTCCGATACCCCTAGTGATGCGGGAAACACTGGTTCTGAGCAAGGTCGAATTCTCTGCCTCAGGGATAATCAATTCCGCGGAAGGGCGGAAAATCGCTGTATCGGGCGCGGCGCTCCGCCGAGCTTTCAGAGGGTGTGTTACCGGGCTTCAACAGCGACCCGCGCGGTGCGATGTAGCTATCAATCCGACGTCGTGGCGTTTGGCGCCAAACCAGATTGAACGCGCATAGCTTCGGAAAGAACCAGATCTCCGAATAGTCCAGATGATCGTGCATCCACCACGCGAGGTCCCGCCAATCCCGTCCCTGGTCATATTGATCAGCGAACCACGGAATAACGATGGACGCGCCTGCAACAGCGTCATCGCCGCTTGCCCAATCCCAGATGTGGCATTCTAACGGGTTATCGTTCCGCGCGCAGTTCAACCGATGTTCATTGCCGTATTGGTTCAGCGCACGCGACCGATACCCGGACCGCACCGCTACTCGGCCAAACGTCTCTTCCAGTGGATCCAACAGCGTTTCGCAAAAGGCACGCCCATTCGCGATCGTCAAATCCGGGTCATCCGGAATGTTCTGGATCTGATGGAAACTCCCGATCTCGGAGTACAGAAAGTCCCGCATAAAGAAGTGCCGTGACAAGCGTACACGCCCCAGTGTTTCCAAACTCCACATGGATCCGGGGCGGCGCATATCAGTCCAACCCCGCGATCCACTCAAGCATCGCGCTGACCGTCGCCTCAGTCTGATTGGGAGAGAGGATCTCGCCCGCCACCACATGGGAATTGGGGTCATCCCCCTCTGTCAGAGTTGGGTGGCCAACCGTTGCAGTAGCGCTCCCGCTGTCCCACGCATTCACCACCTGTTCGATCTGATCTGGGCGAACAACCTGATCGTTTTGCGAATACCAAAAAAGCGCATCCACGGGTGCCTTTTGGAAATCCAGCGCCAATACTGATTTGACCAAAGCAGCCATCGGCAGCAGCGCGGTAATGGGGTAATCCCGGGTCCAATAGGTTGCATGAGCTTCACTTGACGACTCAAACTGCACGCGGTGGCCAGCAACCCAACCCAGCCAGGACCGCGCACCAGGCCAGTCCAGCAAAAAGGCCATCGAACTATTCAGGCCAAAATTCGGGGACAGGAGTATTGCCCCTTTGATATCTTCAGCGAGCTTCGGTGTCTGAGCGATGGCGCCAGCCAAGAGGGTCGCACCAGTCGATGTGCCGATAACGATCACGCGCTCTCCAACAGCGCGACCGACCTCGATCGCTTCTGCTGTGTCGCGCGTCCAGTCGGACGCCTTTACCCTGTCGAGCTCATCGCCGGGACGGCCGTGACCAGACAAACGCGTGAACACCAGGTTAGCGCCCAAAGCCTCTGCAATGCGATCAGGGATCGGCCGGATTTCTTCCGATGTTGCCGAGAACCCGTGCACATAAATCACCGAGAGAGCTGTGCGTTCGCCCGGTTCACTTGCCCAGATTACGCGTTTCTCGGTACCGGGAGTGACGTCAGAGAACCTGCCTTCTTGAGAGGCCAAATACGCGTCAACATCTCCGCCGAGTTGCTGAGTTGGGAAGACGTAATCCAGCGTTCCATCTTCCCGTGGACCGAACAATGCAAAAAGCGCAGCCAGCAATAAAATTAGCCCCCAGGAAATGAAAAACCACCTAAAGAAAATTGCCATCGTCGCCTCCATGCCGTCCTAGGACTGAGAGCAGTCACACGCCGTTCAGTTCAGACACAGCTGTTTCGATCAAGCCCAGGCATGGTCCATCCGAAAACCTGTGATCGGCATCCTTAACCAAAAGCAATTGCATGTCATCACAGGTCGCATGCTGCAGCAGCCGCAACGCGGTGTCAGTTGTAACTGCAGTATCCGCGGTGCCTTGCAAACATCTAACCGGAAACGGTAGTGGCAGCGGGTTGCGCAAAACCAAACGCTTACGACCGTCTTCGATCATGCGCTTGGTAATGATGTAGGGCTCCATGTAATCGCTGGGGCGCTCGACGTGACCCACCTGATCCAACGCCTCTTTCTCCGCGTCCGTGAAGCTGGCCCAATACCCATCTTCCGTAAAATCCGGCGCCGCGGCGATTGTAACCATACCAGCCACCCGATCAGGCCGGGCCAGTGCCAAAAGCAACGCCTGCCACCCCCCCATAGAGGACCCGACAATGATCAAGGGACCATCCGTCAATGCATCGATCGCGGCCAAGGTATCTTCATGCCAATCACCGATGCAGCCCTCTTCAAACGTGCCAGAGCTTTCGCCATGGCCCGAATAGTCGAACCTCAGATACGCCTGCCCGCGCTCACGTGCCCAGTTCTCCAAATGGATGGCTTTTGTCCCTTCCATATCCGACTTCAGACCGCCCAGAAAAACCACCGTCGGACCCTGACCTTCTGACTTATGGTAGGCCAGCCTGCGGCCTTTATCGGTGTCCAGAAACCTTGTCGCCGCCATGTAATCCTCCTGCGATTCGCTGGCAGTTTGCCCAGCTTACCGGGAACCAGCAACGAAGATTTCCTTTTACTTACCGTCGGTTGGTCGATTATTATGTGACTCTATTGTCACGTGACTATTCAGTAACCTATACTGCTTTACATGGATGATCTTTTCAAAGCTTTAAACGACCCCGCACGGCGCGCCCTTCTCGACAGTTTGCGCCGCAAAGACGGGCAGTCTCTGTCTGATCTGGAAGAGCAGCTGGTCATGACACGCTTCGGGGTCATGAAACATCTCAAGGTTTTAGAAGACGCCCATCTGATCGTCACCCGCAGGCAGGGGCGGTTCAAATATCACTATCTCAACGCCTTACCCTTGCAAGAAATGCTCGACCGCTGGGTCGCGCCTTTCTTGCGACCGCAAGCACAGGCGTTGAGTGATCTGAAAACGCAACTGGAGAGAGCCAGCGATATGGGAAAACCCGACTTTATGATGCAAACCTTCATCCGCTGCACGCAGGATGCCCTTTGGGACGCCCTGACTAGGGCGGACCAAATGGCAGCCTACCATTTTATGTGCAACGACGTGCGCGGTGACGCCCGTCCTGATAATGTGACCGAGTTCATCAAACCGGATGGCGACGCGATGCTGCGACAAGTCACGACAGAGATGGATCCCAAGACACGGATCGCAATGACGTTCGAGCCGTTGTTTATGGGGCCGGGAGCGCCAGCCTCGCACATGCAATATTTGATCGAGCCCCAAGGCGAAGCCTGCAAGTTGACGATCGAGCATTACGACATCGCCCCTGGCCAGGAAGGATTTGCAGAAGGATGGGCGCGCCTTGCAGCCTCGCTGAAATCCTACCTGGAAACGGGCACAGCGCTGAAGGCGGCAATGTGATGACAGATTTTCCGACAGAATTGGGCATCCTGACCTGCCTCATGATCCTCGCCGCGTCCCTTTGGATCCCCTACATCGTGGGCGTCACCAGCGACCCGGCCGACCCTGACAACTTCACCCGGCCAGGCGATCTTAGCCAGCTACGTCCTTGGGTGCACCGTGCGCACCGCGCCCATCTGAACCTTTTGGAACAGGCCATCCCGTTCGCTGTGTTGGTCCTGTTGCTCGACCGCCTGGATGGGTTCACAGCACTCACCTACTGGACAGCAATTGCGTTCTTCTGGCTCCGGGTTATCCACGCAGCTGGCATGATCAGCGGTTACGCCCGTATGCCCATTCGCCCGATTGTTTTTACCCTTGGATGGATCTGTTGCCTGATCATGGCCTACGCCGTGTTTGCCGCCCGTTAGGCGACACCGCGCAATCTATTCTCTTTGGGTCCAAAAATGCTCAAAGAACGACGCGAAACAAAAGGCGCACCGGGTAACTCGGGTGCGCCTCTATCGCAACAGCCTGATCCGTCGCCGCCATTATCCCCCCTTGACGCCTGCCCCCGCCCCTGTCACACCGCCGACCACACATACCCGCAACCGGGCGTTCCGTGGGCGCCAAACTGACGAGGAGGCTATTATGGCCCAAATCTCCCTTACTTTTCCCGATGGCAATGCGCGCGATTTCGACGCTGGCGTCACTCCTGCTGAGGTCGCCTCTGGCATCTCCACGTCCCTTGGCAAGAAAGCCATCAGCGCGACCGTGAACGGTCAGCACTGGGATCTGCAATGGCCCATCGAAGCGGATGCGCAGATCGCGATCCACACCATGAAAGACGAAGAGCAGGCCAATGAGCTGATCCGCCACGATCTGGCACATATCATGGCGCGGGCCGTGCAAGAGATCTGGCAAGACACCAAAGTCACCATCGGCCCAGTGATCGAAAACGGCTGGTATTATGACTTCGACCGTGCGGAGCCCTTCACCCCCGAAGATCTGGGTGCGATCGAAGCCAAGATGAAAGAGATCATCAACAAGCGCGACCCCGTCACCACCGAGATTTGGGAGCGTGACCGCGCTATCCAGTTCTACAACGACAATAA
>CAYODE010000067.1:0-18347 GCA_964402685.1 uncultured Aestuariivita sp.
CTGTGGGGTAACTCCCGTGGAAGTTCGAGTCTTCTCGACCGCACCATTTTTCGATATAAAATTGAAAAAAATCAAAAACCTATAGCTTTCTCAGAGATCTTCATCCACCCTGCTACCCACCCTTTAGGTGCTGGTATAGTAGGCGCACCAATCGGATCTCCAAGAGTTCAGAGCCAGTAGTGGGATTCACCAGTCTTCACGTAAATTTGTCAGTTTACGACTAGACTAAAGGTGCTCCACGGAGGCTCGCGCTAGGTTGAGCCACTTTCGCCTAAATGATGGAGAGTCTTGTTGCGTTGGCGGCAAGTGTTATCGTTGGCGGGCTTTTATTTTCAAGGACCAATGGTTTGAAATGAAGAACAGCGCTCGACAGGCCGATTTGGATTTCGCTTCGGACCTTTTCAAAGCCGCAGACAAGATGCGTGGAGGCCTAGAGCCTTCCGAGTACAAGCATGTCGCCCTGGGCCTTATCTTCCTAAAGTACATCTCCGAAGCCTTCCAAGCGATGCATGATCAACTCGCCAAGGACGACTTTGCAGACCCCGAAGACCCCGAAGAATACCTCGCTGAAAACGTCTTCTGGGTGCCTGAGACCGCACGCTGGTCTCACATCCAACAGAACGCCCGCTCCGAGTACATCGGCAAGATCATCGATGATGCAATGGAGGCCATCGAGGCGGAACCCACCAACGAAACACTAAAGGGTGTCCTGCCCAAGAACTACGCCCGCCCCACGCTCGACAAGACCATGTTGGGCGAACTGGTAGACCTCTTCTCTAACATCAAGATGCACGACAGCGCTGACCGGGCGCGAGACCTGCTGGGGCGGGTCTATGAATACTTTATCAGCGGCTTCGCCAGCGCCGAAGGCAAGCGCGGCGGAGAGTTCTTTACCCCCCGCTCCGTGGTCCGCACCCTCGTTGAAATGCTCGAACCCTACCAAGGTCGCGTCTATGATCCCTGCTGCGGCTCGGGCGGCATGTTCATTCAGTCTGAGAAGTTCATCGAAGATCACGGCGGCAATCCGCTGAACCTCTCGGTCTACGGACAAGAGATCAACCACACCACGTGGCGGCTCGCCAAGATGAACCTCGCCGTCCACGGCATCGACGCCGCCATAGAATGGGACAGCGCAGGCAGCTTCCACAAGGACGCGCATCCGGGGCTGAAGGCCGATTACATCCTCGCCAACCCGCCCTTCAACATCTCGGACTGGGGCGGCGACCGACTGTCGGAGGATGACCGCTGGCAATACGGCATCCCGCCCAAGGGCAACGCCAACTTCGCGTGGATACAGCACATCATCCACCACCTCGCCCCACGCGGCCATGCGGGCGTGGTGCTCGCCAATGGCTCCATGTCCTCGCAAACCAGCGGCGAGGGCGAGATCAGGAAGCGCCTGATCGAGGAAGACCGCGTCGATTGCATGGTCGCCCTGCCGGGGCAGCTTTTCTATTCCACACAAATTCCCGTCTGCCTTTGGATTTTGAGCCGGGATAAAAGCGCCAACGGGCTGCGGGACCGGCGCGGAGAGGTGCTGTTCATCGACGCGCGCAACATGGGCCATATGGTGGACCGTGTGCGGCGCGAGTTCTCGGACGAGGACATCGACAAGATCGGAGGCACCTACCGCCGCTGGCGCGCCAAGCCCGAGACGCTGAGAGAGAAAGGCTGGGAGGCCTACGCCGACGAGCCGGGATTTTGTAAGTCCGAAGGGCTGGAGACCATCCGCAAGTTCGACCACGTGCTGACGCCGGGACGGTATGTCGGGGCGGCTGACGCCGAGGAAGATGGAGTACCGTTTGAGGAAGAGTTTGCGTCGCTAACTGGCGTCTTGAATGACCAATTTGAGCAAAGCCGCTCGTTGGAAGAAGCCATCGCCGCTGGCATCGCGAGTGTCTCCCAAAATGCCTGAATGGAGAGTTCATACTCTGGCAGAGGTTTACGACTTCGCATCCGGCCTCTCCAAACCAAGGTCAGAATTTGGTTCCGGCTTTCCGTTCCTTTCTTTCAAGGATGTTTTCTACAACCGGTTTGTTCCTAAGGCGTTGGATAATTTGGTCCAATCGAGTGATGCCGAACGCAAGAAATGCTCGATCAAGCGGGGCGATGTATTTCTTACGCGAACCAGCGAAACCATGGATGAATTGGGAATGAGCTGCGTGTCTCTATCCGATGCTCCCGATGCCACGTTCAACGGCTTTACCAAACGGCTCCGCCCCAAGGACGAGAATTACATACTGCCGGAATACGCAGGCTACTTCTTCAGCAGTCCGCGTTTCAGGCAATCTGTAAACGCGATGTCTACGATGTCCACGCGGGCCAGTTTGAACAACGACATGCTGTCGAGATTAGAGATCGTTGTTCCAGAACCAGACGAGCAGTTACGCATCGCCAATGTGCTAAAACCACTCGACGACAAAATCGAGCTGAACCGGCGAATGAATGAGACGTTGGAAGAGATGGCGCGGGCGCTGCTCAGGGATTGGTTCGTCGATTTCGGCCCCACCCGCCGCCAGATGGAAGCCGCAACCGACCCCGCCGCCATCATGGGCCACGCCTTCCCCCCCGAAAAAGCCGCCACCCTCGCCCCCCTCTTCCCAGCCAAACTCGGCGAAGACGGCCTGCCTGAGGGGTGGGAGAAGCGTGTTCTGCACGACCTCACCGACTGGGTGAACGGAGCGGCCTATAAGAACATGCACTTCTCGACCGAACCGGACGCCCTTCCGGTCATTAAGATTGCTGAACTGAAGGCGGGCGTCACAAAGACAACCAAGCACACGAATACGGCACTCGGCGACAAGTACCGGATCAAGAATGGCGAAGTGCTGTTCTCATGGTCCGGCAATCCAGACACTTCAATTGATACGTTCATTTGGTCCGGAGGCGATGCATGGCTGAACCAGCACATCTTCGCCGTCAGACCGAATGGAGAGGTTCATCAGGCTGTTTTGTATTTCCTCCTCAAATTTCTACGTCCCCAGTTCGCCGAGATTGCGCGCGACAAGCAGACGACAGGACTAGGCCACGTCACGAAGCAGGACCTCAAGGGGATGAGGGTTTGTTTGGGGTCCGATGATGTCGAGAGCGCGGCGACAGAAATTTTCAGTCCGTTGTTCGCCAAGCTCTATGCCAACCAACAAGAAAACCAAACCCTCGCCGACATGCGCGACCTCCTTTTGCCAAAACTCATGTCCGGTGAAGTCCGGCTCCACGGTGAGCAAGTATGAAAGAATATTTTGAAGAACGAATTTGCGAAGAGCTGGATGCTGATGGGAAGGTCGAAGTTGCGGGCCATACTTGGCCGAATTCTCACGTCTTTCAAAATATGGATGAGCAAGGTTACGAAGCTCATGTCCAAGAGGCCATCGAAAAGAAGAAAAGTCAGTCCAAGGAACGAGCAAGGGTTTTCTTAGAGGAAACCGAATGTGTCCAAAGGTTTGAGCTGCTTTGCCAGAAGCAAAAGCGTCAGATGGTGTTGCCGTTCATTGGTGCGGGCATGTCTGTTGCATCAGGTTTTCCGCTGTGGGGTGATTTGTTAACCCACACCACCGCAGACAACCCCGATCTTCGCGCTGCAGTCTCTGACTTGATTTCGGAATTCCGCTATGAAGATGCAGCTCAACTCATACACGATACATTGGGTCCCGAAGCACTTCACAACGATATAGAAGCACACCTTGGCAATCCCGGTTATGAACCAAAGGGGCCAGTCAATCTGCTCCCATATTGCTTCGGAAATGGATGCCTTACGACGAACCTCGATAATGTGCTGGAACGCGTATTTCGAAGTGCGGGTTGCCAATTTGACAGTGAGGTTTGGGGCACGCGCCTCAAGGAGCAACAAGGGTTCGTACCGCCGGATGAGAACCGGCTCTACAAAATTCATGGCACTGCAACGGAGCGCGGTGGGCGCGTTATCACGCGACAAGAGTATGAACAGACGTATGCAAACGACATTACGTTGGAAGCGGTTTTAAACCATATCGTCGCCAACAGGCACTTGTTGTTCCTTGGGTGTAGCCTTGGTGTCGACCGAACAGTACGGGCATTAGGTGCACTGTTTCAAAACGGCGTGGTTCAGAACTTACAGCATTTTGCGATCCTGCCGCTCTACGAAAACACCGACCGTGCACAACGTCGACAAGATCTTGCTGCAGCGAACATCACGCCGATCTGGTATCCGAAGACAGACGAAACCGAACACGAACAGTGCCTTGAAGACCTTCTAATTTGCATTGCGGAGGGTGGTTTAGGTGACTGAACTTGGACGTCTCGAACGCGTCGATCTACGCGACGAATGGACGAAGGAAGACCGGGACTTCACGCCTTGGTTGGCGAGAGAAGAGAACATCTGCCTGCTCGGTGAGACCTTGAACATGTCGTTGGAAGTCGAACAGGAAGAGCGCCGCGTTGGGCGTTTCAGTGCAGATATTCTTTGCAAAGACACTGGATCGACCGATGCTGGCTGGGTGGTCATCGAGAACCAACTTGAGACTACTGACCATTCTCACCTTGGGCAAATCCTGACCTACGCAGCAGGCCTTGAGGCAAAGACGTGCGTATGGGTTGCGGCGAAGTTTCATGAGGAGCATCGCGCCGCTATCGACTGGCTGAACGAAATCTCAGGCGATGATCATCAGTTTTTTGGTTTAGAGATCGAGTTGTGGCGTATCGGAGACAGCCTTGCAGCGCCAAAGTTCAACATCGTGGCAAAGCCAAACGATTGGAAGCGAGAGGTGGGTCGATCTGCCCGCTCGATAGAGCCTGCGGCCTTGACAGAGACTAAGCGACTTCAGCTCGAATTCTGGGAGGCTCTCAAAGACCGCCTTGCGGGTCATTCGCTACTTCGTTCGCAGAAGCCTCTGCCGCAGCACTGGACGACCTTTTCTATCGGGCGGTCGGGTATGCACATTGGCGCAATCATCAACACCCGAGAAGACCGTATAGGGGTCGAGCTGTATCTTGGGGATAACAACGCAAACTCTTACTTCGAGCAGCTAGAGTTGGACAAAGCCATGATTGCAGCAGAACTGGATTTTGAACTGGTTTGGATGCCTCTGCCAGAGCGCAGGGCGTGCCGGATTATTGGCTATCACCCACTGAAAGATCTGTCTGACAAGTCCGGTTGGCCAGAATTACAGAGTTGGATGATTTCCGCGTTGGAACAGATGCATCGAACGTTCGCACGTCGCGTCAAATCACTAACGAGCGATGCGATATGAGTTTCACCGAAGACATAGTCGAGCAAGCCGCGCTTGCGACTATGCGGGAGCTTGGCTGGCGCTTCGAAGACCCTTTGGACATCGCGCCTGATGGGCCAGAAAGGCGTCGGACTTCTTACGGCGATGTGATCCTCGGCGAGATATTGGAAGATGCTGCGCGAAGGCTGAACCCAGATATACCTGAAGACGCTCTGCAATCAGCATTCAAGCAGGTTAATGTTTCAGAGACGCCATCGTTGATTGATGAGAACCGGCGCATTCATCGCCTGCTCGTGGACGGAGTTGATGTTGAGTATCGACGCTCCGATGGGTCCGTCAAGGGCGACAAGGTACGCCTGATCGACTTCGCCACACCGGCCAACAACGACTTCATGGTCACCAACCAGTTCACCGTGGTTGAAACCGGCCACAACCGTCGCCCTGACGTAGTGGCGTTTGTGAATGGTATACCCCTGGTCGTCATTGAGCTGAAGAACGCCGCCAATGAAAACGCCACCATTGAAGATGCGTTCCATCAGCTCCGGACCTACAAACAGGAGATCCCATCCCTCTTTAGAACCAACGCCGCACTCATCACATCTGATGGTTTGCTTGCACGGATTGGATCTGTGAGTGCGGACGAAGATAGGTTCATGCCATGGCGGACTGTCACCGGCGCTCAAGATGATTTCACACCTGAGGGTCCAAAGGAGATGGACACGCTCCTACGCGGCGTGATGCAGCCGGATCGGCTCCTGCAGTTGGTGCGCGATTTTACCGTGTTCGGTGACCAGGCTGACGGCGTCTTCAAGATCATTGGCGGCTATCATCAATTCCACGGCGCTCGAAAAGCGCTCGTCAGTGCCATCGATGCTGTCAGCGTCGAAGGCGACCGCAAAGTGGGCGTCATTTGGCATACCCAAGGGTCGGGGAAGAGCTTACTTATGGCCTTCTTCGCTGGCCTGTTGGTGCGTGCGCCAGAGTTGCAAAATCCGACGATCCTGGTGGTAACGGACCGAAACGATCTGGACGATCAGCTCTACGGCACATTTTCGCTATGCCGGGATTTGATCCGCCAAACGCCTGAGCAGATTGAAGACCGCGATGACCTGCGCCAAAAACTAGATCGCCAATCAGGCGGTGTGATTTTCTCGACCCTCCAGAAATTTTCTCCGATGGCTGGGGAGGAGGACTTCCCGATGTTGTCGGATCGGCGGAACATCATCGTAATCGCGGATGAGGCGCACCGAAGCCAATATGGGTTTGATGCGAAGCTCGACCGCACCACCGGCGCACGGCGCTATGGCTACGCACATTACCTGCGCCAAGCGTTGCCCAACGCGTCTTTTGCTGGCTTCACAGGGACACCCATTGAGGCGGCGGACGTAAACACACCTGCGGTTTTTGGAGAGTACGTTGACATCTACGACATTAGCCGTGCTGTCGAAGACAAAGCGACCGTCCCCATCTATTACGAAAGCCGTTTAGCACGTGTAGAATTGGAGCAGGAAAAGCTGCCTGAGATTGATGCCGCCGTTGACGCCTTGTTCGACGATGAAACGCTTTCAGAACAAGAGAAGGCCAAATCCAACTGGAGCAGTATTGAACGCCTCGTGGGTGCACCCCCTCGCCTAGACAAGGTCGCACAGGATATCGTCACGCATTTTGAAGATCGCATCGAGGCCATGGTTGGTAAAGGAATGGTTGTTTGCATGAGCCGTGCAATCTGCGTCGATCTCTATAACCGGATTACCGCGCTACGGCCTGACTGGCATTCTGAAGACGACAAAGAAGGGGCGGTCAAAGTCGTCATGACAGGGTCCGCGTCCGACCCGCTCGATTGGCAACAACACATTGGCACCAAAATGCGGCGCGATTTGTTAGCTAAGCGCGCTCGCGATCCGAGAGATCCGCTCAAATTAGTGATTGTACGTGACATGTGGCTTACCGGTTTCGATGCGCCCAGCATGCACACGATGTACATAGACAAACCCATGCGGGGGCATGGACTTATGCAAGCCATTGCGCGTGTGAACCGCGTTTTCAAAGACAAGCCCGGTGGTTTGGTGGTTGATTACATCGGCATCGGACAAAATCTCAGGAAAGCTCTCCAGAACTACACGGCGACCGACCGAGACAAAACCGGTATCGACGAAGCGGAAGCCATTGCCACGCTTCAAGAGCTAGTCGAGAGGTGCCAGGCTTTCTTCTCGGGCTTCGACTATCGCACCGGGATCGAAGGCGAACCCCAGGCGCGCCTACAAACTCTCGCAGGGGCAATTGAGTGGGCGCTGAAAAAGCAAAAGTCCCGTGCTGACAAGGCGACAGACGAAAAGACTAAGAAGGCAGAGTTGAATTACTACGCCGATCTGGTCGCCAGTCTTTCCAAGGCCTTTGCGTTGGCCTCCGCAAGTGACTATGCGCAATCGGCAAAAGAAGAGGTTGGCTTTTTCCAAGCTGTCCGCGCGGCGATGTCCAAAACGTCTCCCAAGACCGGCATGAGCAAGCGAGAAAAAGAATTTGCAATTGGTCAGCTCATTTCAGAGGCCATAGCTGACGCCAGCATCATCGACGTTCTTGCTGCAGCGGGCATGGAAAGCCCGGAGATTTCCGTACTGTCCGAAGAGTTCTTAGCCGAAATCCAAAACATGGAGCAGAAGAACCTCGCCCTAGAGGCGCTTAGGAAGCTGCTGGCGGGCGAAATAAAGGCTCGACAACAACGGAACGTCGTGGAAGCAAAAGCCTTCTCAAAGCGCCTAGAGGCAGCTGTGGCGCGATATCACGCGAACGCGATCACCAGTCTTGAGATGATCCAAGAGCTGGTGGCAATGGCCAATGACATGAAGGCGTCTGTGCAGCGCGGCGACGACCTCGGCTTGAGTGAAGAAGAGTTAGCGTTCTACGACGCTTTGGCCCAGAATCAAAGCGCAGTGGATATTCTCGGGAATGACGAACTGCGCAAGATCGCCCATATTCTTGTTGAGCAATTACAAAAGAATGTAACCGTTGACTGGCAGCGTAAGGAAAGCGCTCGGGCAAAGCTAAGGGTGCTCGTGCGACGTATTTTGAAGAAGTATGGATATCCACCAGATTTGGCGCCAGTAGCAATTAATTTAGTTCTTAGTCAGGCCGAGACGCTTTTAAGCTATCAGATGCCCGGCGAAGATCGTGCTAATGCGTGAGAGCCAGAGCGGCTGACCAAATTTCAACTGATCATGCAGTTTATTTCGCCAACTTTTGTTGGCCATTCGACTGCCAATTGTCTCGACGTTCAAACGGATTGCCGTAAGATGCGCCAAGTGGCTGTAGTTGAAACTCAAGGGTCGTATCTTCATGAGATCTGCAATTCGTCGAAACCGGAGGCCAGCGGCATTGTCTGCCACCGTGCCGGAGACGTTTGTCATTAGGCTCAACTGGCCTTCACGAGCGCTTTCGCCGAACGCACGCGTGGACCGTCGCTCCGCCACCCGCGCCAGAAAGACCGCAAGGTCGGAGGCTTGGTCGGAAGCAAGACGCCTTGCCGCAAGGGTTTCTCCGAATGCACACATCACGCTGACCTTCCATCCGCCCGATCACCGAAGACGTGATTTGGACAATCTGCTCGCCTCTATGAAGCCTCATCTCGACGGATTGGCAGAAGCTTGTGGCATCGATGATTACGGGTGGACCTTCACAGTCTTGCGCGGGGTACCCGTTGATCGTGGCTGCGTCGTGGCCTATGTCGCGAATGGTGGCTACAAATCGTCCTAGTGGAGAAAGGACCAAGAAGTTGGTATGGCCAATTAAAGGTTCGGCTTGCCACGTATTCCGGCCGGCACCGACAGGTGTTATTCAACCAAAGCAGTAACGAGGGCAAGATACATGGCACTTACCCTAAATAAACACTTGCTGGGCAACGCGAAAACCGGAGTACTTCGTTGGGAGGCCGCCGATACAAAGAGCATCGCTTTTCGGCAGCTTCTTGGCGTAAGGCTATACCAAATGGATTTTTCGTCTTCATCCGCTCTTCCGGTAAAGCAGTAAAAGCCCGGGGTCCTATTTCCTTGTCGAAACAACCACCTGCTTATCTCACACAGTGCGGTAGCGTTGATACCGGCACTTGGCCCTAAATTGGGCACGTCCGAAGGGTAGGCAACCGATCGCAATCCGGCTGGCGGTTACTCGCTATGGAACCGGATGGCTAGGGCAGGTCTTGTGCAAAAGGACTTTTCTGGATTTTCTCCCCACTATGGCGCGCTTTGACCGAAGAGAAATCTTCTGAACTATGCTTCTAGTTGCACGGAAAAGGCGATTAGTTGCTCCTAATCTCGCCGGAGGCGAATCGTTGCCAGAACTAGCAGCCGTCTGCTTCTTCTCCTGTTCTCTCTGCCAGTATGCATCGCACCCTATCGCTAATTGGAGACACGTCACTCCACGATCTCGCCTGCGTTTGTGTACCGGCGGGCGCAGCGGGTGCCGCTTGAACCACTTGTCCTTCGAAGCAGCCCTCGATGTCTTGGCCTGTTCTTTGCGCTAGGATGCAGCGCACTCTGTCGCTGACTGGAGAAACTTCACTCCACGATCTCGCCGGCGTTTGCGTGCCGCCGGGCGCAGCGGGTGCCGCGCGAACTACTTGTCCTTCGAAGCAGCCCTCAATGTCTTGGCCTGTTCTTTCCGCTAGGATACAACGAACCCGGTCGCTAACTGGCGACACGTAACTCCATTCCGGTATCGATTCCCCCGTTGGCACCGCGCTATTGCCGCCGTTTATTGCTCTGTAGCCAAGGCTCTCCGTTATTTCAGGCACTGTGTTGAATGGGAGAGTTTGATCACCTTGACGCTGACTTACGTAGGCCGGATGAAAAAACCTTTCAGCGCCGTCAAAAGTGTTGGGATAATAGACTTGCGCTGGCTCATAGCCTCCACTTGCCACTCCCAGGTATTCAGCATAGCCTCGTAGTAAACCTTGCAAGCTCGTCGCAAAGAATATTGGGCTTTCGAGTTTGAACATCTCGAAGCTGCCTTGGCCATCGTTCCTGAAAACGACACGTTCTGTTCTAGAAAAATCAAGTAGTGCGCCAGGTGCTGAATTCCCCAAGTATGGTTGGCCGAAAACCTCGAAAACCATGTCTGGCGTCGGTCCACTTAAGTTACATGCATTGATCCAGTTAAGCGTTGGAATCATTCCAGAATTTGGAGCATCTTCGCTCCGAAATGCCTCTTCAAAGCTTTCGACTTCCCGTCCGTCGAATTCCAAATCGAACAATGAGAAGTGGAAGTCTTGGTTGCTTGGGATAATGACGTTCAATAACCCATCGCCGTCAGTGTCGGCAAAGGCTGGCTCTTGAAAGCCACGGTGGCGGAAGCGTTCGTATATGTCCTCCTCACCGCGGGTATACGATTCAGTGGATACCCAGCTTTGATCGAAGAGGCGTACATATTCGGGGTCGAAATACCCGTCACCGCGGCCCCAATGAACCTCGATGACTCCGACATTCTCGCTGCTATCTATCAGAAAAAGATCAAGGTTTCCGTCGCCGTCGACATCATAGAGTGAAATCGTGCCGGACTTCTCAGCCAAGCTTGTTCCACGCCTGCTGAAGTTGCCTTCCCCGTCGTTCTCCAGCACAAAAACCCTAGAATGCGTGAAGGACGAAGGCCCTTCCGCAATGAGAAGATCGACGTCCCCATCATTATCGATGTCACCAGCAGTTGCTCCGTGAGCGTGTAGAGCGGGTCCAGGCAAATAGTGCGCCTGATAGCCATCTTCTGAAGACAGCAATATCTCATTGCGAAAGGGGACAAACGGGGCGTAATCCGTCCCCCAGAGGGCTATCGCAAGATCGTCGATATCATCACCATTGAAGTCTTGCGTAACGATCGCCCGCGCTCCAATGTATCGCGTTCCGTTTGGAAGTTCAAAGTTGTCCTGCGGGCTGTAGAAGGCATGCTGATATGGTTGACGGCTACGTTGCTCGTTGCCAGCGAATACCCATCCAGGCCACACAGGCGGCCTGTGTGCTCTTTCTTGAGAAAAGGTTTCATCACTTGCACCAAATATCATCTCAATCGAACCGTCACCGTAAAGGTCGGCGATGCCGCGATGAATGTCGTGGAGTCGGAAATGATCCACGCCAATAGGATTGGGCCTGAGTCCATTTACCGTTGCTATCCGGCAGTAGTATTGGTTGTGGTGTACGTAAGAAGTCGTTGAGTTGATTTCGGTTTCAGCATGTGCTGCACTGATCTGTGAAAAGACCGCGGATGTCGTGGTAAGTGCTAGCAATGGTAATGAGGCGCATTTCTTCATGTCTCTTCTCTAATGCTAGGAGCAGCTCCAACTTGTGGCGGACTTTCACAAAGGGAGGTCTGAGAGCGATCTTACCTTCACGGTTGGCTTGCGCCTACAAGGAATTAGAAGAGAAGAGAACAACCGCTGTGGTCAACGATTGTTCCGTGAGTGTTTCGTACTGCAGCGCGCGCAGCTGGCCTGCTCGTTCGAACGACCTCCTAGGACGGTTTGGCCAATATCTCGCTGACCGTCGCTGCAAAATCATCTAGACCTTCAAAGAACCTAACTGTCTCCCTGAATGAAGTTTGATGAATGGGTGTATTTTTCAGAGCTACAACAGAGATCTCGGAGCCAGAAGCCTCGGCCAAACCCAACTCGAAATAGCAACTTGGTCTTTCTTCGGTCAGATCAACCAAGATCAAGTCAACATCTCTAAGTGTTTTCATTGTACTTTCCAAGTCGAAAGCCGGTGCCTTCTTGTCATATCTGGGGACTTGTAGAGACCATCCAAATTCCAAAGCACACGCGTCTATGATTTGTCTCTTTGCTCCAGATGCTTCGAATTCATCAGAAGGCATAACGATAAAGACCTGCTTCTTCATTGCACACCGATCATGTTCAAAATTATGAGGTCGTATCGACCAACGACGCTCATGGTCACGCAAACCAAAAAAATAAGTAAAAACCCAAGTAGGAAAGAGATTGGTACTGTTATCTCTGAGGGTGAAGCCGCGAGAGCAAAACCCTTCCCAAACTGTTCTAGGGACTGTTTTTCTTTGAGTATTTCCCACTCTCTACGGAACGGTTCAAAAGATCGACACGCCGGAGAAGTCATCTCGGGAAACACAATCCTAGGGGCCATCTGCTCTAGAACCGCAAATTTTGCAGAGTTCAGTTGTTTATAAGACACTAACTGTCGCCACCACCACCGACAGAATAGGGCCGCCAAGAACGCGATAGAGCCAACGGCAATTGTAGCAAATGGGACGACTTCGCTCTTTTCGTAGGACCACGAAGCGATTGCGCCGATTCCAGCCATAATCAAGATCGCGATCTGTGCATTACTTTTGATCAAATCAAGTCGTCGGTCCGTGGTCTTTTCTGCTGTCTCTAAGAATACCTGGAATTCCTCAAAGTGCACCTTTTGTTCTGTTTCATCCATGATGTCCTGCCTTCGGAAGTTCTTCAGCCAATGGTTCGAAGGATGGACCAAATTCTTGGAGCCGGCAAGCAATTTGAGGTTAGATAGTAATGCACTGGTACACTGCCGATCTCCACTTCGGTGATCAACAAACGTTCGAATGTTGTGAACGTTCCTTTTCCTCGGTGAAGGAGATTGATAATATTGTCATCCAAAAAATCGTTGAGCTAGTCGGGGTGAACGACGACTTGTGGATAGTGGGCGACTTCGCATCCAGAAACGTCGAGAATAGTGAAAAAGACGAGCACTGTTTTCGCCTACTTCCAGGCCGCAAGCACCTAGAGGCAGGACTCATAGCCAATAGATGTCTGTCGCCGTGAGGGCGATTGCTGCGAGGAACACCTTCGGGCAGCGGTTGTAGCGGGCTGCCACACGCCGCCAGTCCTTGAGCCTGCCGAACATGATCTCGATCCGGTCGCTCCGTTTGAGTCGGCGCTTGTCATACCTGATGATTTGCTTCCGTAGTTTCCGGCGGGGATACATGCGCGTATCCCTTTGTCTTTCAACGCTTCCCGAAACCAGTCGGCATCATATCCGCGGTCCCCGAGCAGCCGTTCAACTTTGGGCAGGCTGCTCAAAAACGCAAGTGCGCCGATGTAATCGCTGACCTGTCCTGCTGTGACGAACAGATTGAGAGGACGTCCCGGGCCGTCGCAGATGGCATTCAACTTAGTGTTCATGCCGCCATCGATGCGGCCGATCAGGCCTATACGCCCCACTTTCTTACGCCCATGCTTGTCGCGGTGCGGAGTGCTTTCACATGAGTCGCGTCTATCATACCTGTTTTCTGTCCGCCGTGCTCGGCAGCCAATCCGGCCATCATCCGGGCAAAGATGACCTTCTCGCTCCTTCGCTTCCAGCGGTTGTAGAGCGTCTCTTGAGGGCCATATGTACTCGGCGCGTCTCGCCATATTAAACCATTGCCATTGATGAAGATAATCCCACTCTGAACACGTCGATCATCGACGCGGGGTTTGCCGTGGGACATTGGGAAGAAGCGCTCAAGGCGCGCCATCTGCGCATATGTCAGCCAGAAAAGGTCAGACATGTTCACCGCTCGGCTTTCGCGTCGTGAACTACGCCGCTAAGCGAAAACAATGAGTCCTGACCCCAGCATCAGCCAAAAGCTGTTGGCGTTGTTGGAGTATGATCCTGTTCGCGCTGAAGTATCCCTTCGACAGGAAAGTGATGGACGCGTACTATTCCAACGGTTCTAAGTTGACGTGGGAAGCGAAGAGGAAGTTATGTCTGAGTTCGTCTGGGCAATGATGGGATTTGTAGGCGGAATAGTCTTCTCGATTCTGGGACTCTTCTTTTCCAGAAGTCGAGACCACTACAAAGATGAGTCGGCACAAGAGGGAACTCTCTCTTACGCGTTCTCCAAGTTTTGGGGCTTCATTGACCAAATCCTGTTCACTCCAATTTTTCTTAAAGGAAAGAAAACTGAAATTCGCGACTTCGATAAAACTATTGTCAAGGTTGGCCCAAACGTTACGCAAATAATAACATTCCGCCGTCTTTTGCCATTTTGGCCATTCATGCTACTTATTTTTGGTAGTATTTGTTTGATGGTAATTGTCTCAGTCCTAGCGATGAAGGCCAACCCAATTTTGGGCATCGTCCTTTCGGTTTTCGCCATTGGATGCCTGCTTTTTGGGTTTAGCTTGTACATGCTTCTCTTCGAAACTGCGTCGACTGAACACAATTTCCAACTTGACGGTGAAAAGTTCATTTGGAAGCCTGGGCTTCTTCGATTTAGCGAGGGCTACACTCCAACAAACGAAATCGATTCAATAAGATTGCTCAATGGTAAGAAATTTTTTAGGCTTTGGTCGGGTCGTCGCATAGAGTTTCCAGCGCGCGTTCTGACCATAAGAAACATCCACGGGGATTCGATTGATATCTTCGCGATTCCAACCTTCATCAATGATCGATTTGGAGATCCAATATCTAAGTTGCAAGCGGAACTGATGAAAACTCTGGACGAGTTTAGAAGTGCACCAGCATCAGTAGCAATGAAGCCTGCCGAAGTGTAGAAATGTTAGTCTATAGCTTACTAAGCTCAGCGAAATGAAGCTTTGCGCTTTTCTTCAGCGGAGCATCTTGGATGTCGCTGTGCTACTTACCTGTAGCTGGTCCTTTCTATCTGCGAAGGTTGGCTTGACTTATTCGCGTTCGACCTGGCAGGTACGCAGCCGGCTGACGGCTGATACCCTCTCGGTGTTCCTCGCTTGATCGTGCGCCCTCGCCCTTCGATCCCGAAGGTGCCTTGTGTGCAGCGAATCGCGCAGCATTACCAACTCCCGAAAATCCCGACGCAGGCGGCCCTGCGATGAAGGCGACGATCAGGGGCAAAGAGTGGAGGCGCTGGCGGGCTTCCGGTGGCGAGGAAGGGCGGCACGGTTGCGGGAGTCGGCCTCAGTTTCGGAACCGGCTTCGACCTGATTTCCTCGACCGCCTTTGCCAAGTCGCTCATACGCCTCGGAAGGCTGTCCTCTTTGTCCAGGACTTCGGCCAACGCGCCCGCCGCGCGTTCGGCCATCTTTGCTGCGACCTTGCCGTTCTGTTCGGTCGTGATCATGGTTTCGGCGTCTGCGTCGGCCCGCGTCGCGGAAGTTCGGCAACTTTTGGCGGATGGGAAGGCGGTGGTCTATTTCCGACATGGCGCAACAACCTGGTCCGGCATCGACCAACCCGACTGGTCGCAGGAGCGTCAGCGTTTACTATCAGATCTTGGCGTCGAACAGTCCAAGCGGATCGCTCTGTTGTGGTAGACAATGTCGGTTCCAATACAATGTAAACCATCCAGTATCTAAAGCTGCTAGATGGGCTTTATCCCCCACGGCGCGGAAGCTGGGATCTAATACTGTCGCCATTCGATGATATCGAGCCAAGGACATAGGGCGTCCGTGCGGTGGTTTCCCTTGAGCCGTATCTCGCAGGATCGAAACCGGCATAGCGGCAAGCGCTCTGGACTGATGCGTACGGTTCGGGAGTGTCCAAACTGTCCAGATGTCCATTTCCCGGCCGTTTTCTGGACAAATGGACAGATTGGACAGTTTGTTAGGCGGCGAAGGGGTTAGGTGTCAGCCGGTAGCGTCCGCGCCCGCCCTTCTGGACCTCGCCGCTCTCTGTCATACGCTGAAGCGTCTTGGCGCAAAGGTCGTAGTCGATATCACAGGCCTCAGAGATCTCCTTGGGCGTCTGTTTGCCTGCCCGCAGTGCTTCCCGAATGGCCTTTCGCGTCTCACTTCCAAAGGCGTCACACGGACGGCCAAGGTCTGACCAGCGACACGTGGTTGGATCGAACTCTAGCGCGCATTCAACCTCTGCCAGGTCGCGACCACGGCCGTAGAGGACTTTGCCGTTGCTCGTCGACTTGAGGACCAATGTGGTGTCTGCAGCACCTGTGAGGCCGGTTGAACCAGATACCGTGTCGAAAGGATCTTCGGCATCCATCTTTCGTACATGGTGCACGATGATAACGCCGATGCCGCAATCATTCGCCAAGGCATGTAGACCTCGAACTGTGGTGTAGTCGGATTGATACGGATTGTCCCGCCTGCCTGACGTGGGCCTGACGGTGGCGAGCGTATCGATGATCAATAGCCGCGCATCAGGTGTTGCATCCACCCAGGCTCGAAATGCAACTAACCCGCCATCGTTCAGACGTGGCCACTCGGTCGCGAAGTGAAGCCGTTCAGGCCAGACTGCATCGCCTGGCGTGAGCTTGGACATACGCTGTTTCAGCCGACGGTTGTTGTCCTCAAGAGCAGCGTAAAGAACTGCCCCTTGCTTCGCTTGCCGCCCGAGAACCTCGCCGCCGGTGGCAATACCGTGACCGATTTGTAGGGCCAGCCATGACTTCCCGAGCTTTGGCTTACCTGCAAACAGGGTGACACCTTCCGGCAGAAGGCCATCCACGATCCACGAGACCGGTGGAAACATCGTAGACTGCAGATCTGGTGCCCGAATAATCGTCGGGAGCCGAGACCGGTTTGAAGCCTGTGTTGCGCCTGCCTCCGCTGAGTTGATCGCATTATCCCAGTTCATGCGGCGTCCCTCTTTTTGGCAGCGTTCAGAAAGCCGCGCTTTTCCCATGCAGGCAATCTGACGAAGCAGGCGAGGAGCCATGCCTTCACTTCTGATGGCGATGCCATGCTCGCCCAAACTGAAGCCTCGTCTACGGTATCCAAAAGCGGCGGCAGAGGTCTCCCACTTCCTCCACTGGGCGCAAAAGCATCGATGATCGCGAAGAAGTCTTCGTTCTCTGTGGCTTCGAGGATCGCGACAGCAAGGATTGCCCGCTCGATTGGTTTCAGCTTTTTGGCCAATACCGCGGACACCATGAGCCATGCATTCGTGTCCGCGCCAAGCGTTAAAGCGCCACCAATTACGTTAATGGCCGATTGGTGCTGAGGCTTCAGGTCGAGATCCATCATCGGCCGTCCTCGCCGAAGAGCAGCGCGGCGATGATACCTGCGTCCCGAGATCCGATCCCGCAGCGCCGCATCACGTGCCGCCTTTTCAAGTCGAGACATGTCGCGTATGCTTTTAGTTGTGAATAACGTTTGGTAGCGTGTTCCATTTTTGCCCCGGTAGCGCGCACCACCACGCTGCCGGGGTTATCTTTTTCATGCATGATTGTTCCTCCTCAGCGGTGCGAGCCACGACCCAGTCTTCAATAGAGCTTTTCGTACTTGGGCAGCGGAAGGCATGTGCTGACTGTTTGAGTCTAGGTGTGCCGTGCTGAGGTCGCGCGGCCAGGCTTGGGCTCTGCAGACGCGGCTGCAAGTAAGACCGTCAGGCCTGAAACTCGCTACTTTTTTTGTCTGCGAGTGCTGCGTCGATGTCCGTTTCGCGCCAATATGGACGCCCACCAAGCTTGATCGGACGCGGCAATCGCATTGCCGCGATGTCGCGGTATATCGAACTTCGGCTTCGTCCGCCGAGCTTTTGCGAGAGTTGAGAGATAGTCAGGTATTGCATTGAACTGCTCCCGTATAGATCCAACTGGGAGCAGATTGCGCCAGCCTGGTTTCTCGCGCTTAGCCAGTGTGAGAATGTTTTTTCCGAATAGCCGCCAGATCCCTATAGATCGTTGACTGAGACGCAGAGGCGAAACCCTCAGAGGTCAACTTCGCGCTCAGCCAGATTACTAGGGCAGTACCAGTACGTTTCGTGGTGGGCAGCAACTCCTCGATTCGAGCGCGTCGCAGAGCACGGGTGCTTATTTTCCAACGGTTCTGTCGTTCGCGACCTTCTTCAAGATGCGGGACGAGTTTGCGTCCGGTCACCGCAAATTTTTCGAAGGGCTTCATTAAGCTTGCGTAGGAATGTTGACCAATCGCAAATCCAAAATGTGCGGCGGCCGCGATTGTTTCTTTGACGAAGGCCGGGTCATGCCCTCCCGCGCGGATAATGAATGCCTCCATGTTGGAAAGGCTCTCCAGTGCGGAGAGAGCAACGTTGGCATGGGCTTCTTGACTAAGCGCATCATGACCCTTCGTAGGATTCTCGGGGTGCTTCTTTATGCCATTCAATACGACTTCGAGGTCATTGCGAAGTTGTTGCCACTCTTCCACCAGCGAGGGTGGAAAGTCATCACCGTTAAGCGACATGATCTCGGCGTGCAGTTCACCGAGCAGGGCCTCTTTCGCCAACCAGCGCA
>CAYODE010000068.1:0-8889 GCA_964402685.1 uncultured Aestuariivita sp.
CCAGTCGATAATCTCTCCGATGGCGATCCGTTCGATACGGCGGGTGTCTGACATGACGCGTCCTAATACTGTCTGAGGCTGAACATAACGCATGTAAGGTCACGCGTCTCCGCTTTCATCCACGCACAGATGAATTGTGCTCAAGTTCATTCGAGCGTGAACAGTTCTTGCCTGTCGCGGACGCCTCTCAGCCCGTATTTCCCCAGCGAAAGTAGCCTCGGTCGGTCTTCCATGGCCGGTTTGGCCACCAGTTCGGAAATAAGAATATGCCGGTCCAACGCCTTGCACATTTCCAGCATACGCGCGGTCATGTTCACCGCAGGTCCGATGACGGTAAAGTCCAAGCGTTCCGGCGCGCCTATGTTGCCATAAAGCACCTCGCCTGCGTGTAAAGCTGCTGTAAACCCCGTCACAGGTAGATCGCTGGATCGTCGTCGGGCGTTCACATCACCCACAACCGTTTCGATATCGACTACCGCGTCAATCGTATTCAATCGGCTTGCCCCTCCGCCGAGCTCAGAAAAAATCGCGAGTAAACCATCGCCCATGAATTTGAGTACTTGCCCCCCATGCCGTTCGATAACGGGTACGATGGCAGTGAAGTATTCGTTCAGCATCGCGATGATGTCAGCCCCGGGAAGACTCTCAGACAGCTTGGTGAAGCCGGACAGATCCAGGTTTAGGATGGCGGTCCGCATCGATGTCACCGAACCGTGGCGAATTTCGCCCGAAAGCACACGTTCGCCAGCGTCCGCGCCAAGATAGATCGCCATGAGGTCCCGTCCGATCCTCTGGGCGGTTTTCGCCGCTAATGCGAGCGCCATGGACGGCATCACCTCGCGCAGAGCGTTCAAGTCCGAGTCCGAAAAGCCGTCCGACGCATCGCTGACCCAAGAACACCGAATGACATTCCGGGGCGCATCCGCATCAAATGCTGTGGGGTTTGTTCCAGGTTCGAACGAGATACTGGCGGCAAAATAGTCAGTGCCGCCTTGTTCGCGCAGCTGTTTGAACATGACAAACCTGGCGGTCTGTTTGTCATCAACTAGGCGCTGACGCATTTCAGTCAGGCCGTTCTTGTGCATGTAGTAGTACGGGCCGTCGACCCATGCGGCCTCCATCGTCGCATGATCGAAAACTTCGTACCCAGCACCTTGATGACGTTGCCAGCGATAGGCGAGCGCACCGTGCACGGGATGGATCGGACGAATTGCGATATTGGCACGGAAGACATTCACCCCGGCCTTGTTCAGGCGGAGGCAGACACCTTCAACCAGCGCTTCAGGTGGGGCGGCGGTCAAGGCCTCGTTCGTCACCCACTGAGCAATCTCGGTGAAGGCCGACCGCTGTGCCATCTCCAGATCAGCCTTGCGCGTACCCGATTGTTTTCAAAGCCTCGCGAATCTCGTTGAGGATGGCAGGATCATCGATCGTCGCGGGCATTTTGAACTCTTCACTGTCCGCGATTTTCACCATGGTGCCGCGCAGGATTTTGCCCGAGCGCGTCTTTGGTAGCCGATCAACAACCAGTGCCAATTTGAAGGCTGCGACGGGTCCGATCTTTTCACGCACTAGTTTGACAACTTCGGCCGTGATTTCTTCATGCGGGCGGTTGCACCCGGCATTCAGGCACAAGAAGCCCACCGGCATTTGTCCCTTCAACTGGTCCGTCACTCCGATTACGGCGCATTCGGCCACATCTGGATGTGCGGCCAGTACCTCTTCCATGCCACCTGTCGACAGCCTGTGGCCTGCCACATTGATCACGTCATCCGTGCGGGCCATGATATAGAGATATCCGTCCTCATCGATCATCCCGGCGTCTCCGGTTTCGTAATATCCCGGGAAGGTGGTGAGATAGCTTTTCTTGAACCGGTCTTCTGCATTCCAAAGCGTCGGCAGGGTTCCCGGGGGCAGGGGAAGTTTGACCGCGATTGCACCAAGGTCTCCCGCTGGGACGGGATGACCGCCGTCGTCCAAAATCTGAACGTCGTAACCCGGCATGGCGACAGAAGGTGATCCGATTTTGACCGGCAACTCTTCGATACCCAGCGGATTGGATGCAATGGCAAAGCCGGTTTCGGTCTGCCACCAATGGTCAATCACAGGCACGCCCAAAGCTTTTTGCGCCCATTCGATGGTGTCTGGATCTGCCCGTTCCCCCGCCAAAAAGAGAGCTTTCAGTTTGGAGAGATCGTATTTCCCGATGAACTCGCCTTTGGGGTCTTCGCGCTTGACCGCGCGGATCGCTGTAGGAGCTGTGAAGAAACATGCCACGTTGTGCTCATCAATCACGCGCCAGAACGTGCCCGCATCCGGCGTGCCCACAGGCTTGCCTTCAAACACAATGGTCGTGTTCCCATGGATCAGCGGCGCGTAGCAGATGTATGAGTGGCCAACGACCCAGCCGACATCTGACGCGGCCCAGAAGACCTCCCCCGGATCGACATTATAGATATTTTTCATCGTCCAGTTCAGGGCAACGAGGTGTCCGGCTGTGTGACGTACCACGCCCTTGGGGGCGCCAGTTGTTCCAGACGTATAGAGAATATAGGCAGGGTGATTGCCTTCAACGGGGACGCATGGGGCGGGTTCAACACCCGCTTGAAAGCCGTGCCAATCCAGGTCGCGACCGTCTTCTAATTTTGCAACCTCTTGTTCCCGTTGGAAAATCACGCAAAAAGTGGGTTTGTGACTTGCAAGTTCAATCGCACCATCGAGCAATGGTTTGTAGTGCACAACCCGACCAGGCTCGAGACCGCAGGACGCGGCAATGATGGCTTTGGGTTGGCAATCGTCGATCCGCACCGCAAGCTCATTTGCGGCAAACCCGCCAAAGACCACCGAATGGATGGCACCGATCCGGGCACAGGCCAGCATCGCCTCCAGAGCCTCAGGTACCATGGGCATATAGATGATGACGCGGTCACCTTTGGTCACACCTTGCGCGGCAAGCGCACCGGCCAGCGATGCAACACGTGCCTGCAATTCACTGTAGGTGATCTTGTGTTGCGATCCGGTGATCGGGCTGTCGTGAATGATTGCGACCTGGTCGCCGCGGCCAGCCTCAACATGGCGGTCTACGGCGTTCCAGCAAGTGTTGAGCGTCCCGTCGACAAACCACTCATAAAGCCCGTCGCCTTTGTCCGTCAGGGCCTTGCTGGGCTTACTATCCCAATCGATCGCGTCCGCCGCATTCATCCAGAAAGCTTCTGGATCAGCCGCCCAGGCTGAGTAGATGTCGTTATAGCCCATGTGGATGTCCTTCCCTCACGCCAAAACCCCTCCGCGCGCAGGGCTTTATGGCCATGTGTGACGGGGAAGGGCAAGGGGGCGGGCCTGCGATGCGGTGTCGCTGGGGATGCGACGGCGCGTGGCTGCCTGTAGTTTTGGAAATCTCGCTTCGCGATTACCCGTATTGCGCGACGGGCGTGCCGGCAATCGCGCCCATGTTCAACAGCCCTCGCGCAGTGATCGATGGGGTCACAATATGCGCTCGGTTCCCCATACCCATGAGGATTGGGCCGACTTCCAGCCCACCTGCGCGCATCTTGAGGATGTTGCGCACACCGGACGCTGCATCGGAATTGGCAAACACAAGCACGTTTGCGGTTCCTTTCATCCTGTTGTCTGGGAAAACCCGCTCTCGCAAGTCCGGGTCAAGCGCTGCATCGATGTGCATCTCACCCTCATAGCAGAAATCGCAGGGCTGCGCGTCTAGGATGTCGATTGCTTGCCGGGTCCGCCGACCAGAGCCCGTATCCATGTTTCCAAATTGAGAGTGCGAACAGATCGCGATGTTCGGCTCAAGGCCAAACCTGCGCACATGGCGCGCCGCGCTGATCACTGTTTCAGCCAATTGTTCGGGCGTGGGTTCCGGATGCACTTGTGTATCCGCGATGAACAGCGGGCCATCTTCAAGGATCATCAAAGATAGGGCACCGACGGGGTGGAGCACCTCAGAGCCCAGGATTTGAGTGACGTAGTTGAGGTGCCATAGGAACTGACCGAATGTTCCACAGATCAGACTGTCGGCCTCGTCCCGTTGCACCATCACTGCTCCAATGGCGGTTGTATTTGTGCGCATCACCGCGCGGGCGAGATCCGGTGTCACACCACTTCGTGCCATGATCTCGTGATAGGTACCCCAGTAATCGCGATACCGCGGATCGTTTTCAGGGTTCACAACTTCGAAATCGGTGCCGGGTCGGATGTTGAGACCGTACCGCTCACACCGCGTTTCGATCACTTCAGGTCGCCCGATCAGAATGGGTTTTTCTGTGGTCTCTTCCAGCATCGCCTGAGAGGCGCGCAACACGCGCTCGTCCTCGCCTTCGGCAAAGACAATGCGCCGGCTCGCAGTCCTGGCCGCTTCGAAAACCGGCCGCATGATCAATGCGGATTTGAAGACAGAGCCGTCCAACCGCTGTTTATAGGCCTCGATATCCTCGATTGGGCGGGTCGCGACGCCTGTCTGCATCGCAGCTTTGGCCACAGCCGTAGACACAACGCCAATCAAGCGTGGATCAAACGGTTTGGGGATCAGATAATCTGGTCCAAAATTCATTTGTTCGCCGCGATACGCCGCAGCCGCTTCAGCTGACGTTGTGGCCCGCGCCAAATCTGCGATGCCGTCAATGCAGGCCAATTGCATTTCATCGTTGATCTCGGTGGCGCCCACATCGAGCGCTCCGCGAAAGATGAACGGGAAACACAATACATTGTTCACCTGGTTCGGGAAATCGCTGCGCCCTGTTGCCATGATTGCGTCAGGTGCAACTTCGCGAACCTCTTCCGGCAGGATTTCCGGCGTCGGGTTCGCAAGAGCAAAGATAATTGGGCGATCAGCCATACGACCAACCATGGACTGCGACAGCACCTTAGGGCCCGAAAGCCCCAGGAAAAGATCTGCATCTTCAATGACTTGGTCCAAAGTACGCAAATCCGACTTTTGCGCAAACGCCGCCTTTTGTGGGTTCATATCTTCGGTCCGGCCCTCATAGACCAACCCATGGATGTCACACAGCCAGACATTCTCGCGCTTGAGCCCGAGCTTCAAAAGCATGTTTAAACACGCAATGCCCGCGGCGCCGCCACCGGTTGAGACAACCTTGATGTCTTCAAAAGCTTTGCCCGCCACATGCAACGCGTTTTTCGCCGCAGCCCCGACAACGATCGCCGTTCCGTGCTGGTCGTCGTGGAAGACAGGGATGTTCATCCGCTCGCGGCAGATCTTTTCCACGATGAAACAGTCCGGCGCTTTGATGTCTTCAAGGTTTATTGCTCCAAAGGTGGGCTCCAAAGCGCAAACAATCTCAGCCAATTTTTCCGGGTCCGACTGATCCACTTCGATATCAAAGCAATCGATGTTGGCGAATTTCTTGAACAGAACCGCCTTTCCCTCCATCACAGGCTTGGAGGCCAGCGCGCCAATGTTCCCCAGCCCCAGAACGGCTGAGCCGTTGGAAACGACGGCGACCAGATTGCCACGCGCCGTATATCGTGCCGCATCCGAAGGCTGGTTTTTTATCTCGACGCAAGCCTCGGCCACGCCGGGGGAGTAGGCGCGCGCCAGATCGCGCCCGTTTGCCATTGGTTTGGTTGCGCGGATCTCAAGTTTCCCGGGTTTTGGATGTTCGTGATAGAACAACGCGGCTTGCCGCAAAGACTGGTTTTCTGACATGTTTCGCTCTCCCCGAAAAACTAGTTTAGCATTAAACTATTTTTTTGACAGGTAAATGGTGCTGCCAAGAAATCAGTCGTGGTGCAGTGTCGCAGGGTCCATCTTGCAGAATCTTGGGGCCAGCGTCACTCTGACATTTCCAAAGGAATTGCATATGTCTGACACCAAAGCCGAATTTCGCTTGCCGACGCAGGAATTGCGCGACGATATCCCATTTTTCACAAACACTTTGGGCATGCGCCTGGATATGATTTATCCCGCCGATGATCCGCGCATTGCCGTGTTCACCGGCCACGGTTTGCGTGTTCGCGTTGAAAAAGGCGCACCGGAAGCACCGGGCACGATCCGTATTTTGACCAATGACCCCGATGGATTTGCCGAAGGACAGCGCACATTGGTCGCCCCGAATGGTACAAAGATTGAAATTGACGAGGCCAATCCTCCGCTGGTCATGCCCGATACGGTGCACTCTTTTGTGGTTCGTCGGCTCGCCGATCAGGCCCCTTGGATCATCGGGCGTGCTGGCATGCATTATCGGGATCTGATCCCGGATCGCCTTGGCGGCGCAATGATTGCCAGCCATATCCGCATCCCAGATGGCGGGCCTGTCCCCGACATGGTGCATTTCCACAAAGTCGGGTTTCAGCTGATCTTTTGCATCCATGGCTGGGTGGACGTTCTGTACGAAGATCAAGGCGACAGATTGCGTCTAACGGCTGGTGATTGTTTCATTCAGCCGCCAGAGATCCGCCACCGCGTTATGGAAGCGTCCGACGATCTTCAGGTGATCGAGATCGGGGTACCAGCAGAACATGTGACAGAGATTGATCACGATATGACGTTGCCCACCGCACATCTGCGCCCTGATCGGGAATGGGACGGGCAGCGCTTTGTGCACAACCTAGCAGCGGGTGCCACATGGACGCCGTTTCGCTTACCGGGCTACGTCAGCCGTGACACAACAATTGCCGACAACACGAAAGGTGAGGCAGGCGTCCAGGTTGTTCGGCGAGGTGAGGGGGAGCCTGTCTGGACGACCCATGACGCCGACATCCACTTCACCTTTGTGATGCAGGGTACCGTGACTTTGGAAGGGGAAGGGCGGGATCCCTATCCTTTGGAAGTTGGCGATGCCTGTGTCATCCCGCCTGGCATGAAAACCCGCCTGAGTGCGCCTTCGGACGATATTGAGATGCTGGAGGTCACTCTGCCGGGGTACTTCGAGACGGAGGTTGTGACATGAGCCTAAAGGACGCCGCCACCGCCGTTCGCCTCAACGCGCATGCACCCTATTCCGGATTTCAGGTTGGTGCGGCGATACGCGGTGCGTCGGGCGCCGTCTACGTGGGCTGTAACGTGGAAAATGTGGCGTATCCCCAAGGCACCTGCGCCGAAGCTGGCGCCATCGCAGCTATGGTTGCCGCCGGAGAGACCGAATTGACAGAGGTCTATGTGATCGCTGGCAGCCCCATGCCTGTTTCGCCATGCGGGGGATGCCGTCAGAAACTTGCGGAGTTTGGAAGTGGCAAAGTACCGGTGACAATGGGCACAACTGCCAATGAAACTGAATGGCATATGACTTTGGACGAACTTTTGCCCGGCGCGTTCAACACAGACCACATGGATGGTGCATGACGGACGCCCGCGCAATTATTGCGAAAATCAGGCGTGGCGAAGAACCTGCACGCGATGAGCTTGCCTGGTTTGCACAAGGTTTAGCAGATCAGTCCGTCAGTGACGCACAAGCCGGTGCCTTCGCTATGGCTGTCTGTTTGCAAGGCATGAGTGAAGCCGGGCGCACCGCTCTCACGCTGGCCATGCGCGACAGCGGAGGCGTTTTGAACTGGCGGCAAGATGCGCCAGTCATCGACAAACACTCAACTGGTGGGGTCGGCGATTGTGTGTCCCTCCTGCTGGCACCGGCGCTAGCCGAGTGTGGTGGCGTTGTCCCGATGATTTCCGGGCGAGGTTTGGGGCATACCGGGGGCACGCTGGACAAACTTGAATCAATTCCGGGGCTTGTGACCCAGCTCTCAGCGGATCGATTGCACGATGTTCTGGACAAGGCAGGGTGCGCTATTGTCAGCGCAACGGCCAATATCGCACCGGCAGACCGACGCCTTTACGCAATTCGGGACGTCACTGCCACGGTGGAAAGCCTGGATCTAATCACTGCGTCGATCTTGTCCAAGAAACTGGCCGCCGGGTTGGATGGGCTGGTGCTGGACGTGAAGATCGGAAGCGGCGCTTTCATGAAAACCGCGGAAGATGCGCGCGCGCTCGCCACGGCTCTGACGGATACCGCCAATGCCGCCGGATGCAAAACTACCGCCGTGATCACCGACATGAACCAACCTTTGGCCCCCGCGCTGGGCAACGCCTTAGAAGTGGCCGAAGTTATGCGGGCGATGACGGGCGAGGCTAACGGCCCGCTCGTTGAAATCACTGCGGCGTTGGGTGGCGTACTATTGGCCAACGCGAAGTTAGCACCCGGCGTGCAGCAGGGCGCCGATATGATCTTTGAACGCCTGAGAGATGGTCGCGTGGCCGAGCGGTTTGGGCGGATGATTGCAGCCATGGGTGGACCCGTTGAGTTTGTCGACAACTGGTCCCGCTTCCTGCCTGAAGCGAATGTCATTCGCGAAATCACGGCGACGCAGGACGGGTATGTGCAGTCCATTGACGGCGAAGCCTTGGGGCTCGCGGTTGTTAGCTTGGGCGGCGGGCGGCAGGTCGAAGCGGACGTAATTGACCCCGCCGTCGGACTTTCCGCTGTCGTTCGGTTGGGCGCAAAGGTTGCCAAGGGTCAACCCTTGGCAGTGGTGCATGCTGGCCGAGAAGATGCCGCGAGGCAGGCGGAACGGACCGTGCGCGCAGCCATTGAGTTGGGTCCGAACGAACCCGATGTGCCGCCGCTGATCCACGAAAGGATCGGCTGATGCCACGGGCCTTTCTGGTCGTGATGGATTCCGTTGGGATCGGCGGCGCACCAGATGCAGCTGAGTTCTTTAATGGTGATGAGCCAGACACGGGTGCCAACACCCTTGCCCATATTGCCCAATCTTGTGCTGCACGCGGCAGGCCGTTGCACATGCCCAACCTCGCGCGATTGGGGCTCGGCACTGCAGTGGAATTGGCGTCGGGTGACATTGCGCCCGGATTAGACGCCAAACCCAATGGCCTATTCGGCGCGGCGACGGAGGTTT
>CAYODE010000068.1:8899-18315 GCA_964402685.1 uncultured Aestuariivita sp.
ACCGTCCGGCCATTGGGAGTTAGCGGGTCTTCCTGTGCCGTGGGACTGGCACTATTTCCCTGACGAGGTGCCGGCCTTTCCGGATGATCTGAGCCAATTCGTTGCCAGAACAGCCGGGACTCTTGGTATTTTGGGCAATTGCCATGCGTCTGGCACCGAGATCTTGTCGCAGCTGGGGGCGGACCACCTGCAATCAGGCTGGCCCATGTGCTACACATCCGCGGACAGCGTGTTCCAGATCGCCGCGCATGAAGAAGCGTTTGGCCTCGAACGTTTGCTTGATCTATGTGCGGCCATTGCCCCGCGTCTCCACGATATGAAGGTGGGGCGCGTGATTGCCAGACCCTTCCTAGGCTCGGCTGATGCGGGTTTCACCCGGACAGCAAACCGCAAGGACTTTGCCATCGCGCCGCCAAGCCCGGTGCTGACCAATTGGGTTCAGAATGCAGGGCATCCGGTTTATGCAGTGGGCAAGATTGGCGACATTTTTTCGATGCAGGGCATCGATGAGGTACGGAAAGGGGACGATGCGACGCTGATGACCCATCTGTCCGATTTGGTTGCAGAAGCGCCGGATGGCGCTCTGATATTCGCCAATTTCGTGGAGTTTGACAGCCTCTATGGCCATCGACGTGATATCGAAGGGTACGCACGGGCCTTGGAATGGTTTGATGCGCAGATTGGTCGTATCCTGCCTCGCCTTCAGCAGGATGATATTCTGGTACTGACGGCGGACCATGGCAATGATCCGTCCTGGATAGGCACTGATCACACGCGCGAGCGTGTGCCTGTTCTAGTCGCGGGGCGCGGTGCGGGTTCACTAGGCTTGGTTCAATTCGCAGATGTTGGCGCCAGCGTGGCGCAGCATCTGGGTGTTTCGGCCCAGGGACCAGGGCGCAGTTTTTTCTGATCTTGCTCTTCGCTGCTCAAGGGCGCAAAACCGCTGCAACAGGAGGACTGACATGGCCGATCATCTCACAATCGTCGATCACCCGCTGGTGCAACATAAACTGACCTTGATGCGGGATGTCCGGACGCCGACCGCTGTATTCCGCCAGCTTTTGCGCGAGATCAGCCAACTTTTGGCGTATGAGATCACCCGCGAGTTGCCGATGACGACAAAATCTATCGAAACGCCGCTGGAAGAAATGGATTCTCCGACACTTGCGGGTAAGAAACTGGCGCTTGTGTCGATCTTGCGTGCCGGCAACGGGTTGCTGGATGGCGTGTTGGAATTGATCCCTTCAGCACGTGTCGGCTTTGTCGGGCTTTACCGTGATGAAGAGACGCTGCAACCAGTGCAATACTACTTCAAAGTGCCTGACGGACTGGAAGACCGGCTCGTTATTGCTGTCGATCCCATGCTGGCAACCGGGAACTCCTCCGCCGCTGCGGTCGACCTGTTAAAAGAGGCTGGCGCGACAAACATTCGGTTCATGTGTCTCCTTGCGGCACCTGAAGGTGTTGCCCGAATGAAGGACGCCCATCCAGATGTGCCGATTTTCACCGCAGCACTAGACCGGCAGCTTAACGATATTGGGTATATCATGCCCGGTCTCGGTGACGCCGGTGACCGTATGTTCGGAACGAAATAGACGGATCAGATACTTTACTCAGCGGGTCTTTTCCGCCATCCTTCGCCTACATCCTGTGGGGGACTGTGATGAGCTATACTAGATTTGTCGCGATCAGCGTTGCGCTGTGCATCCTTTCCTTTGTCGGATTGCAGGCGCAAACCCTCAGCCAAAACCCAGTCCCGGCGGAATTTCCGCCCAGTACTTACACCGGGGCGCAATACGTAGATAGCCAAGGCTGTGTATTCATCAGGGCGGGCATCGACGGGAATGTCACCTGGGTCCCACGCGTGACGCGTGACCGCAAACAAGTCTGTGGCGCTACGCCGAGCCTGCCGACGGCGCAAACCACGGCTGCAGCACCGGTACCGGCACCAGACGTGGAGCAGATCGTTCCTGGTGACGGTGCACCCGAAACTCCGGAGCCGTCGCGCACAGCTGCCGGACAAACGCCCCCCGCACCTCAACCGCCCGCACCGCGGCCCACCAGCGTTGTTGCAGTTTCTGCGCCCGCTGTTTCGGCGAGTGCACCGGCAGCCGCAAACAGGGACAATCGACGTATCTTGCCGTCACATCTTGTGAAAAGCCGCACCGAACTGAACCGCGTGATTGTGCCCGAAGGATTTGAACCTGTTTGGACAGATGGACGGCTGAACCCCAAACGGGGTGAACAATCGGTTGAGGGGTATAAACAATCCCAACGCACCCTCACGCTTCAGGTTCCGCGTCGATCTGTAGGCGGGGGCGGTCCGAAACGGATCAAACAGCCCCGAATTGCTTCTGATCAGCCAATTCGCACAAGCCAGGTCCAATACGTGTTTGGTTCTGCCGAAGGGCGCTGAGTCAGCGGAACCGAAACGGGTATCACAGCCTCACGTTTCACAAATTGATTGAAGCACGAGCCAGTCCCGATCTGACAAGACTGGGGTCGTGTTTTGACCGGACATAGGGTCTGCTTCAATCAATCCCAGTGTTGTTTCTCCGGTGATGTCCACGGCATAGGCGTAAGGACTTGTTCGCAATTGAAGCTGTTCGAACAGGGAAAGGAGGGCGTCATCACTTGGCACAGGTCTTGGTGAAACCAATATGGTTTGTGCGTATCGATCCAAAGTCTCTGAGGGCAAAGCGCCCGTCGTAATCAACCGGAAAGACGCACGTACGCCGCTTTTTGCCAATAGATCCTCCAATGGGTCGCGTTCGGCGGCACGCAGTCTTTCAGCCAGAACATATCCCGCGGCCACGTCCGGTTCTTCAAAGTCTTCTATGATGGAACGGTTCAACACGATGAGGTCACCGGGTAGGGCAAGACTGTCTTGGACGCCTGCAGGTAAAACCGCCAATTGACGCACGCCGGTCCGATCTGCCAAGCGCGCGAGCATAGGTTTCGCTGCAGCCGCGTTACACGCGGGGCCAGCAACCCGGGTGATCCGCTCCAACAGATCTTGTCCGATTTCCTCCCGGGTGATCTCTGGTACGACAGTTAAAGTATGTCTGAGCATCGCGCCCGGCAGCCAGAACACGGCAATCAGCACGACGGTCAGAATCGAGGCAACAACTGACAAGAGGCGCAAACGCCCCGGTTTTGGACGCGCACGGGAAATCGCACCGCGCAGTTTTTCGATGGCGCGGATCATTTCATCTTCTTCCGGGCCCAGTTCCAGCGTCTCTCCAGGGTCCCCATCGGGAAAATAGACCGCAGGCCGCGTCCCGGGATTTTCCCGTTCGACAGCGGCCAAGGACCAATGCGTGAGCGGCTGATCCTTTGTGTCGGTGATCACAAGAGTCGCGTCGCCGATAGAGACAACCACATCGCGGCGTTGCTCATCCGGCGCTGGGCGCCAGAGGCCACTGGCCTCGAGCCGCTGGTATTTTTTGAGCGCTGTCATCGGTGGGCTGCTCTGCCTCTGTGTTTGGCATAGATTACCTCAAGGCATGGCTTTGCCGCAACGGGGAAGAGGCGGCTTTGCCCCCCGCGCCTGTGGCGCTCCCGTGAGTGTATGTGACCCCAAAGAAAAGCGCGCGCGCTTTAGTCGAGCGCTTGCGCCACTTTGCGAAGTTCGAATTTCTGAATCTTGCCGGTCGATGTCTTGGGCAATTCTTGGAAGACGACCTTTTTGGGGGCTTTAAAGCCAGCCAAGGTTTCGCGCGAGAATGCGATCAGATCGTCTTCTTGCGCAGACGCGCCGTCTTTCAGTTCAACGAAGGCGCAAGGCACTTCGCCCCATTTATCGTCTGGTTTGGCCACGACGGCGGCGAGCAATACATCGGGATGCCCCATGAGCACGCCTTCCACTTCGACCGAAGAGATATTTTCACCGCCAGAAATGATGATGTCTTTGGCGCGATCGGCGATCTGAATATAGCTGTCAGGATGCTGAATGGCGATGTCGCCAGAGTGGAAATACCCTCCTTTGAAAGCATCTTCCGTCGCTTCGGGGTTCTTCAAATACCCTTTCATGACGGAATTGCCTCGCATCACAATCTCGCCCTGCGTGCTGCCATCCATGGGGATCTGCGTCATGGTTTCGTCCAGAACGGTGATGTGCTCCATCATTGGCATCGCCACACCTTGCCGCGATTTGATCCCGGCACGGCTATCGCCTTCCAGATCTGACCAGCGTGTGTCATCCCAAAGACATTCGGTGACGTGGCCGTAGGTTTCGGTCAATCCGTAGACTTGCGTGACGTTGAACCCCATGGGTTCGATCTTGGCGAGCGTCGCTGGGGCAGGGGGCGCGCCAGCGGTAAAGACCTCGACAGTATGGTCAAACGCGGTGCGTTCCTCTTCGGGAGCATTGACCAGAGTATTCAAGACGATCGGCGCGCCACCCATATGCGTGACACCTTCATACGCAATCGCATTGAAAATGTTTTCCGCAGTTATATCCCGGCAACACACCAAAGTACCGCCCAGCATTGGCATCATCCATGTATGGTTCCATCCATTGCAGTGGAACAGCGGCACAATGGTCAGATAAATCGGATGCATCACCATGCGCCAGGACACAACCGTGCCCATCGTCATCAAATAAGCGCCGCGGTGGTGATAGACCACGCCCTTGGGGCGGCCCGTGGTGCCGGACGTGTAGTTCAACGCCAAGCTCTCCCACTCATCTTCGGGCATGATCCAGTCAAATTCTGGATCACCAGAGGCCAGCAGATCTTCGTAGGTCATATGACGGCCGGATGCGGGATATCCGGCATGAGGGTCGGGCACTTCAATGATGAGAGGGGGGGTGTCCTGCGCAGCCGCAGCTTGTTCGGCCAATTCAAGAAACTGAGTATCGGCGAGCACAACTTTCGCTTCGCCGTGGCCAAAGATGTAGCTGACCGTATCCAGGTCGAGCCGGATATTGATCGTATTCAGAACGGCGCCGCAAGCGGGGACACCGAAATGTGCCTCGGCCTGGGCAGGCGTGTTAGGAATCAGGGTGGCCACCACATCACCGGGCTCCACACCCTTGGCTTTCAGTGCTGAGGCCAGTTGTGAACAACGTGCGTAGTATTCGCCATACGTCTTGCGATGATCGCCATAGATAACTGCCATGTGATCCGGAAAAACCAGCGCTGCGCGGCGCAGGTGAGACAGCGGCGTCAGTGGCACAAAATTTGCGGCACGTTTTCCCAGCCCTGTTTCGTCAGACATCCAGCCCATTGAATTTCCCCCCGTTTGTCGATCTGCTATCGCTCGTGACCAAGGATAATGGGTCGCGACCCGCCGGTTGGAAAGGGCAAAGGTGCAAGATATCGCTACCAAACCGCTGTCAGCGGCGCTTTTTATGGTGGGTGCAATGCTGATTATCGGGGCGATCGACAATGTGATCGTCATTTTGGCCGAAGAAATCGGATTGTGGCAGTTCCATTTCACACGCGCGCTCATCGCAATTCCATTGGTCATTGCTTTGTCGGTCATTGGTCTTGGGACGATCCGGCCGCGTCGTTGGTGGGCGGTGGCAGTCCGCTCGGGATTGGTTGCCACGTCCATGCTGTTTTACTTTAGCGCGTTGGCGTTGATGCCGATCGCGCAGGCGCTGGCGGGGTTGTTCACCTCCCCAATCTTCATTCTGATTGTCACTGCCCTGGTTTTGAAACAGCGCATTGGCCCCTGGCGCATTCTGGCGGTGATCCTGGGCTTTGCAGGAATCCTTCTTGTGCTCCAGCCTGACCCACAGAATTTCAGCTGGATCACTTTCTTGCCTGTGGCTGGCGGGTTCTTCTATGCGCTCAGCGCTATTTCAACGCGGACGCTCTGCGCGGGAGAGAGCACAGTCGCTTTGCTGGCGGGCATGTGGCTGACTTTGGGGACTATGGGGGCAATAGGTTTGGCCGTTTTGTCGGTCTGGCCGCTGGCGTCAGTTCCAGGACCAGACGGCTTCGTCACGCGTGGTTGGACCTGGCCCATGTGGCACGCCACGCCTTATGTTGTGATTCAGGCCTTCGGTTCGGTGGCCGGCGTGTTCATGATCATCAAAGCCTACCAATTGGGTGAACCCTCTTACGTGTCGATTTTCGAGTATTCAGTGATGATCTTTGGACCGCTCTACGCGCTGGTACTGTTCGGCCAGACCATGGACTTGATCCAGATCCTTGGCGTCGGGCTGATTGTCGTGGCGGGCGCGGTCATTGCTTTGCGATCCCGGGAGGCGGCGGCATGATCATATCCCCCGGTCGCGGATATATTTTTGTGCATATTCCCAAAACGGGTGGGACGTCCATGGCACTGGCGCTTGAGGCCCGCGCCATGAAGGACGACGTGATGACAGGCGACACGCCGAAAGCGCGCAAGCGCCGGCGGAAGATTGATGCAGAAAAAGCGAGGGGCCGTGTTTGGAAGCACTCTACGCTTGCAGATATCGACGGGCTTTACGCACCACACGATATCGCTTCTCTGTTTGCCTTTACGCTTGTGCGCAATCCATGGGACCGGCTGGTCAGCTATTACCACTGGCTGCGCACACAACGCTTCGACCACCCGGCTGTGAAATTAGCGCAAAATCTAGATTTCAATGAGTTTTTGGGTCACCCGCATACTCAGAACAGTCTGAGCGCCAATCCATACTCCCATTACATGACGCGGGCTGACGGTGTCGAACAGTGCCAGGCATACATCCGCCTTGAGCATCTGGAAGAGGATAGCGCAGGCTTGCAACTGCACTTGGGATTTCCTCTGCACCTGGAACAAACAAACACGTCGGATCGTGCGGCAGAGTACCGAGGTTACTATTCGGATGACACCGCCGCTGTCGTGGAACGGGTCTGCGCCGCTGACATAGCGCGTTTTGGGTACCGTTTCGGATAACGCAAAGAAAAAGGGCCAGCGTTTGCCAGCCCTTCTTTGGGTTCCTAAATACTCAAGCCTATTTATGTGGATTACGCCGCTTTGGCCTCAGGGGCGAAACGTCCGTAAAAGCTCTCGCCCTTCTCGGCCATCTCACGTAGCAATGGTGGGCAGGCGAACCGATCTCCGAATTTGGCTTGCAACTCGTCACAGCGCTCGGCTGCCCAAGCCGCGCCAACCATGTCGAGCCAGCTGAGCGGACCACCAGACCACGGGGCGAACCCCCAGCCCAGGATCGCGCCAACGTCACCCTCGCGGATGTCCATAAGCACGTCTTCTTCAATAGCGCGAACCGCTTCCAGAACTTGCGAGAACATCAAACGGTGTTGCACTTCGGTCAGCTCGGGTTGCTCCTCCGACAGTGGGAATTTGTCGTTGAAGCCCGGCCAATAGCCAAGGCGTTTGCCCTTTTCGTCATAGTCAAAGAAACCAGCGTTTGACTTCCGACCCAACCGGCCTTCGTCCACCATCCAGAAGGTCACATCGTCTGCGATGGACCGTGGATAGGCATTGCCCATCGCGGCCATCGTCGCCTTGGCGATCTTCGCGCCCAGATCCAATGAGGTTTCGTCCACCAGTTGAATTGGACCAACTGGGAAGCCCAGCATTTGCGCAGCACGGTCGATCATCGCGCGGCTCACACCTTCCCCGGCCATCATCACGCCTTCGTTGATGTAAGGAATGATGCAGCGGTTGGCATAGAAGAACCGGGCGTCATTGACGACAATCGGTGTCTTCTTAATCTGACGCACGTAATCAAGTGCCTTGGCTACGGCACGATCGCCGGTTTCCGCACCCTTGATGATCTCCACCAGCAGCATCTTTTCGACGGGTGAGAAAAAGTGAATGCCGATGAATTGCTCAGGTCGCACCGACGCCTTAGCCAGGTCAGAGATCGGCAAAGTCGATGTGTTAGAGGCAAAGATACAGTCTTCTGGAATGATCGCCTCGACCTTTTTGGTCATTTCCGCTTTCACACCGGGATCTTCGAACACAGCCTCGATGATCAGGTCACATCCCTTGAGATGCTCCAAATCAGGAGTTGCGGTGATCAGACCCAGCATCGCCTCTTTCTTTTCGGGCGTCACTTTTTTGCGGGCAATACCCTTGTCCAGATAGGCTTCGGAATAGGCTTTGCCCTTGTCGGCCGCTGCTTGGTCGCGGTCGATCAGGACAACTTCCATGCCGGCCTGAGCCGACACCAGCGCGATGCCAGCGCCCATCATACCTGCACCCAGGACACCCAATTTCTTGACCCGCTGATCCGGCACGTCTGCTGGGCGCACGGCGCCTTTTTCCAGGGCTTCCTTGTTCACAAAGAGCGACCTGATCATAGCCGAAGACGAAGGGTTCATCAGGATATTGGTGAACCAGCGCGCCTCGATCCGGATCGCGGTGTCAAAGTCGACCATCGCGCCTTCGTAGATGGCGGAGAGCATGGCTTTGGCCGCAGGGAATGCACCTTGGGTTTTGCCGTTCACCATTGCCGAGGCGCCGACGAAGTTCATGAAACCCGCAGGATGGTAGGGGGCGCCACCGGGCATCTTGTACCCCTTGGCATCCCATGGTTTGACCAGATCCGCGTCCTTGGCGTTCAGGACCCACTCCTTTGCAGCCGACAGCGGATCTTCGACCACTTCGTCGATGATACCGGCAGCAAGCGCTTTCTTGGGCTCGACCATCTTGCCTTCCAGCAGGAACGACGACGCGCCCATCAAGCCCAGCTTGCGGATCAAGCGTGTGGTGCCGCCCGCGCCTGGGAAAATGCCAACCATGATCTCTGGTAGACCGATGCGTGCCTTTGGGTTGTCCGCAACAAAAATGCGGTGCGTACAAAGCGGTAGTTCCAACCCAATACCAACACCTGTGCCGGGCATCGCACAGGCGATCGGTTTGCCACCCTTCTTGGTCTTGGGATCCATGCCCGCCAGCTCGATCTTCCGCATCAGGCCGTGCATTTGCATGATGAAGCCAAACAGGCCTTCAGCCGGGTTGTCACCTACGCTGTCGCGAATATCGGCCAGAACATTCAGGTCCATGCCGCCGGCAAAGCTGTCGGCTTTACCGGATGTCAGGACCACGCCTTTGACCGCGTCATCCGCCAACGCATCGTCGATCAATGCGTCCAGCTCTTGCGGGCCTTCCGCAGACAGAACGTTCATCGATTTGTCTGTCACGTCCCAGGTGATGATAGCGACGCCGTCGTCGCCCTTTGTCATTGTAAAATCAGCCATTTTTCAAGTCCTTCTTGGCGGGCGCTTAAACGCGTTCGATGATCGTTGCGGCACCCATGCCCGACGCGATGCACAAAGTGGCCAGGCCGGTTTCCTTATCCGTCCGCTCCAACTCATCCAGCAACGTGCCAATGATGATCGCGCCTGTGGCGCCCAGCGGGTGGCCCATGGCGATCGATCCGCCGTTCACGTTCACCAGTTCCGGGTCCACGTCAAAAGCTTGTTGGAAGCGCAGAACAACTGACGCGAACGCCTCGTTCACCTCGAACA
>CAYODE010000069.1:0-18177 GCA_964402685.1 uncultured Aestuariivita sp.
CGGACAGCTCTTTTTTCAGCGTGTGGAACACCTCGGCCCCCATGCGGACCGCATCGCGGATATTGCCCGCGCTGACCGGCATGATCATGAATTCCTGAATGTCGATGGGGTTATCCGCGTGCTCGCCGCCATTGATGATGTTCATCATGGGCACAGGCAGAATCCGGGCGGACGTGCCGCCCACATATCTATAAAGCGGTTGGGTGGTGAAATCGGCCGCTGCCTTAGCAGTTGCGAGCGATACGCCAAGGATCGCATTTGCACCCAGCCGACCTTTGTTGTCGGTCCCGTCGAGCTCGATCATAGCGGCATCGATGCTTTGCTGTTCGGTGGCGTCAAACCCAACCAACGCTTCGGCGATTTCGCCGTTTACAGCAGCGACTGCTTCGAGGACGCCTTTGCCCATGTACCGGTCCTTGTCACCATCGCGCTTTTCTACGGCTTCATATGCGCCCGTGGATGCGCCAGAGGGAACTGCGGCCCGCCCCATGGTCCCGTCTTCCAACACAACGTCTACCTCGACGGTGGGATTACCCCGGCTGTCCAGAATTTCACGGGCGAAAATGTCGATAATGGTGCTCATGGCAGGGATCCCTCGCGTCAGATGTGCAGGCGGTTTAGCTGCCGAACCCATTGAATAAAAGAGGCGGTTACGCCGCAGGACGATGTTTCCGCTCACGCCACAGGGTGAACAGACCCGACGCCACGATGAGCGTCGCACCCACAAGCATCAACGCATCGGGGCGTTCTAAAAAGACAACCATCCCGATCACCAATGCGAAGAGGATCCGCGAATACCGAAAAGGCGTGACAAAAGAGATCTCGCCCACCCGCATCGCGGTTACGATCGCGTAATAGGCAAAGACACCCAGCGGCACGATGATCGTGACGTATAGCCATTGCCAGCCCACCGGCGTGACGGCGGGTGTACCCAGAACCAAACCCATGATCCAAGCGGACGGGATTAGAACCAGGAAGGCCCAAAAACTCAGCTGCGTCGAGTGTACACTTTCAGGTACCCGCCTCGTGGCGATATCACGAATAGCCAATCCGATGACGCCCTGCAGGGCAAAGAGTGAGTAGAGGTCAAAGCCGTCTATGCCCGGTCGGATGACCAGCAGGACGCCAAGAAAACCGACGACAATCGCCGTCCATCGGCGCCATCCCACTTTCTCAGCCAGAAACAATGCGGCGGCCATTGTGACCACAAGGGGCGTGGCTTGCAAAACCGCAGACGCCGTACTGATCGGGATCAGGGCAAGGGCCGTTACAAACCCTAAGGTGCCTACGACCTCACCGACGTTTCTGAGCACAACGGCAGGTGAAAGCGCCGCGGATGATAACAGCGCATGTCCTTGCACCCGTACAATAATTCCAAAGAACGCAGCGCCACCGACGCCCAGGATCAGGATGATTTGCCAGGTGGGCAGTGAACCGGCGAGGAGCTTGATGAACATGTCTTCGACAGCGAAGAGCAGCATTGCCGCCGTCATCCATGCTGCACCGCGCAGGTTATCCATCTGATCCGTCCTTGTTGCCGTATCGCCCCCATGCCTGAAAGAGCCTGCCGGAACAAGCGCACGTGTAGGGCATCTGCGGCTGGTCTGGCAGCCATACGGCGTGATAAGCCATCTTCATGCCCCGCACCGTTCCCTGGCACGTTGTTCATCCCACATTGCTGACGCTGGCTGTCGCCTGTGTCGGAGCGGCTTTTGGCATGGCCGTGAACCTGCCTGCGGCGTTGTTGACTGGTCCGGCCCTTGCGGTCAGCCTTGCAGGTTTGCTGGGGCTTAGGATGGAGATTGCAGCCCGCCTCCGCGATCTGGCTTTTTTGGTGATCGGTATCGGGATTGGAAGCACGGTCACACCGGAAACGTTGTCGGTGATGGCACAGTTACCACTGGCCTTTATCGCCCTGTTTTTGCTGCTGTTTGTGATGATGGTGGCATGTCAGAGCCTGCTGGTGCACGTGTTCGGATTTGATTCAAAGACTGCCGTTCTTGCATCCGCGCCCGGGCATCTGAGTTTTGTGATCGGGCTCAGCGTTGAAGAAGGTGGAGATATCTTGCGCGTGACTGTCGTGCAAGCTGTACGGCTTCTTGCACTCACGCTGATTGTGCCTTTGATCGCACGGGCAATGGGCGTGGAAATCACTGGAAACCCACTGGCAAGTGGTCCGCCGCTGTCCGTTTTTCATTTCGTTACGCTCTTGGTGGTGTCTTTTGGTGCCGGTTTGTTGTTGATGCGGGTCCACGTGCCCGCCGCCTTGCTGATCGCTGCGATGATCGTTTCGTCGTTCGCGCACGGAGTCGACTGGGTTCAGGGTGGGCTCAACCCTGTTTTGGGAACCGCGTCCTTCGTGACGATTGGCGCTCTGATCGGTACGCGGTTTTCAGGTGTAGGATTGGTCGCGCTTCGACAGGGACTCTGGGCGGGTCTTTCCATCACGCTTGTTGCGTCCACCATCGCCTTGTTGGGCGCAATACCCGTGGCTTACGGGCTAGGGCTCGACCCTGTGACCGTGCTCGCAGCCTTCGCACCGGGCGGATTTGAAACGATGATCGCTCTGGGGGCGGTTCTTGGTGCGAATCCGGGTTTTGTGGCCGCGGCACACGTGGCGCGCCTGATGTGTTTGACGGGTTTAATTCCCTATATGCTGGGCCGGGCACGCAAACGCGAGGCACTGACAAGAAGCCAAGCGGACTAGGGTTGTCAGCCTTTTTTCAAGGGTACGCCATACAGTTCGAGGCGATGGCCCCGCAACTCATACCCCAGTTTGTTGGCGATCTTTTCCTGCAGAGCTTCAATTTCAGCATCGACAAACTCGATCACTTCGCCCGAGTTCATGTCGATCAGGTGGTCGTGGTGATCGCGTTCGGCATCTTCGTAGCGCGCACGCCCATCACCGAATTCAAGCTTGTCGACAATCCCGGCCTCTTCAAAAAGTTTGACCGTTCTGTACACCGTTGCAATGGATATTTTTGGATCCACAGCGCTGGCCCGGGCATAGAGTTCCTCGACATCAGGGTGATCATCACTGTCTTCCAAAACCTGAGCAATCACCCGGCGTTGACCGGTGATCCGAAGGCCCATTGCTTCGCAACGCTTGATGATGTTGTCTGCCATGTCCGCGCTTTGCGCCCCCCGTGCCCAGATCCTTTTGGATGGGGTGGGGTTTAACGATTGAGTACAGCCATGGCCAGAGCCCTTTGTCAGGAATAAAGTGGCTGCACACCCATCTGCATGTGGATCATATTGACGGTTTGCTGATCCAACCCCAGCGCGGCGGCCAGTTGGTCCAGATACTGCGCCTCCACTGCGCTATCGACGCGGATGGTCATCAGTGACATGGCATAGACTTGGGTCTTCTGTGCCTCTGGTGTCTGAGCGGCCAACGCATCAACGTCGACCGGAGCCGCCAGCTCTGCGCGGATAAACGCCATATCCTCTTCATCCGCTTCGCCCACGGTTTCCATGATTTTGGCCTGTTCTGCAGCGTCTATTCCACCGTCAGATTTGGCGGCCTGGATCATCGCCCGCAGCAGCAGTGCGGCGGTTTCTTCCATCTCAGGCGCCGTTTCACGCGGGTTGAATGCATCTGCCATCTGGGCCGCGCCCTGACCTGTCAGAGCCGCAGCACCGCCCAGCATAGCCAGCAAACCTGCCATCCCGGGACCGTCTCCAGCCCCGCTGAGCAGACCGCCGCCTTTGACACTGCTCGCGCTGCCGCCCATGAGTGAAGAGAGGTCAAATCCGCCACCTTGGGTCATTTTTCCCATCATTTCCTGCAGATTACCCATCGCGCCGGCTCCGCCAGCTGTCATTTGACCCAGCATGTCTTGCATGGCGTCCATGCCTGGCATTTGTCCCGCTTTAGCGTCCGAGCCTTTTACTTGCGCGCCACCAAACAACCCTGCCAACCCTGCGCCGCCCGACATTTTGTCGATCCCGCGGGCCGCGGCATATCCGATCGCTACTTTTGCCAATGTTCCCATCAAGCTCATCGCACTCGTCCTTTCGCGTCTCAGTCTTTACTTACTGTTCACAGACACAGTGACAGAACGTTTCCGCATCCAAAGAAAAATTTGCCGCTCCGCGCGGATTTGCATCAGTTCAATGTGATGTCAGCCCAGATCGCCAAATGGTCCGAGGCGGTTTTGGCAGGTCTGGCGCTATGCACGTCATGCGCTTCCGCACGCAGGTCAGCGCTAAGTGCAATGCGATCCAACGGGGCGAGGGGTGCCGGAGCAGGGAAGCTTGGAAGAGGGGGCAAAAACCGCATAGCAGGCGCAGCGCGATCCAGAAGCGGACCTCGGTCCCAGTCGTTAAAGTCGCCCGCCCACACAGTCGGGATTGGATCGCGCGGCCCTGTTTGCCGCATCAATGCATGCAGTTGTTTGCGACGCCACTGCGCCATCAATCCCAAATGTGCGCCAACCACCCGCAGCGGCCCCAAACCGGTTTCAAACTCCGCCAAGACTGCACCCCGTGGTTCTAGCCCAGGCAAAGGCAAGCGTGTGACATGCTGTAAGTCGACCGAGGCGCGATACAGGATTGCGTTGCCGTGCCAGCCTATGGAGGCGGCCCCACCCAGCGGAGCGATCTGCCAATCGTGATCCTCTAACAGATGTGGGGGCAGGGCAGCTGGTCGCGGTGGCAGCCTTTTGTCAGCTTCCTGAACCGTCACAATGTCAGCACCCAATGCGTCAAGCACGCGCAACGTACGCGCGGGCTTGCGTCTGAGATCGGTCCCCATACATTTCTGGATATTGTAGCTTGCGATGCGTACGAACCGGGAGGGAGGGGTCGTTGTCATGCGGTTTTCCGATCACGCGATCCTAACCTGGATCATCTGGTTTTCCTGTTTTGCTGCAGCACTGATTGCCATCTTTGCTGGTAACTGGACCGTCGCATTTATCGCAATGATCACGTTTCTGACCTCTGTGATTCCTGTGGTCGCGGCGCGATACGCTGGTTTGGTTGTGCCGCGCGCGTTCATCGCAGCAATCGTCTTTTTCATCTTTGCCACCCTCTTTTTGGGCGAGGTTTTAGATTTCTACAACCGTCTGTGGTGGTGGGACGTTGTCTTGCATGGAGGGTCAGCGGTCGGCTTCGGTCTGATCGGGTTCGTGGCTGTATTTATGATGTTCCAAGGCGATCGATTTGCCGCCCCGCATTTGGCGGTTTGCTTTTTCTCCATGTGTTTTGCGGTCTTCATCGGCACAGTATGGGAGATTTTTGAGTTTTCCATGGACAGCTTTTTCGGTCTGAACATGCAAAAATCCGGTTTGCCCGACACGATGGGCGATTTGATTGTCGATGTTGCAGGGGCATTTCTGGCGGCGGTGGTCGGGTATCTTTACCTCATTGGACGGGAAAGAGCGTTTCTCGCCTCTCTGATCGCGGAATTCGTTGATCGCAATCCGCGTTTCTTCGGAAAGGCGCGAGACAAACGGCCGACAGACCGGATGTGAGCTTGCTTGACATCATTGCTCTGACGCTCCCCTGATGCGCGGATGGAACGCAAGGACAACGTAGACGCCATTGGCGCGGTAATGCTGACCAGCTTTGCCGCACTCTTGGCCTTCAATCAGGTGGTGATCAAAGTCACCGGTGGCGGATTTGGCCCAGTTTACATGGCTGGTCTGCGGTCGGTCGGAGCCGTGGTTGTCATTCTGCTTTGGATGCGCCTACGCGGGATCGCGATTGCTACGACGCCTGCGGCCCGAATGGGCGGTGTACTGGTCGGAATGCTCTTCGCCATCGAGTTTATGGCGATCTATTCCGCGATCGATATCACCACCGTCTCTCGCGCCTCGATCATGTTGTACACCATGCCGGTTTGGTTGGCATTGATCGGCCATTTTGTTTTGCCGGGCGAGCGGCTGACCCCCCAGCGCAGCTTAGGGCTGATACTGGCGATGAGTGGCGTTGTAATGGCACTTCTGGATCGCAGCGCCGCGCATGTCAGCCTGCTGGGCGATGCGCTGGGACTTTCAGCAGCGGTGTGTTGGGCCGGGATCGCATTGACGGTGCGGCTCACTCCCTTGGCGCAGGAAAGACCTGAAGTTCAGCTTTTGTGGCAACTGGCCATCTCTGCTCCTGTCCTGATGATCGCCGCTTTTCTGATCGGCGACACAATCCGAGAGGTTCAGCCCATCCACTTGTGGGGCATGCTATTTCAGATTTTCTGCGTAGCGAGTTTCGGGTTCCTGTGGTGGTTTTGGTTGCTCAAGCGTTATCCGGCCTCTGGTGTGGCGTCGTTTAGCTTTCTCTCACCAGTCCTCGCAGTTTTCTTCGGGTGGTTGATCCTTGACGAAACAATCACCCTGGGAGTTTGGGCCGCTCTTGTTCTGGTCGCTTTGGGTTTGGTGCTGATCAACCGAAAATAGGTCAGATCGCTGCCGTTTCCTCGAACAGTGTCGTGACGGAACATGTCTGGCTCATGCCCATCTCCTCGCGCAGCCGTGCACGGGCGCGTGCAAGTCGAGACATGACAGTGCCGGCGCGCACCCCAATCCGTTGCGCCAGAACGCGTGGACTGGTTTCACCGGTCATAACAAGCTTCAAGAGCAGTGCTTGATCATCTGGCAACCGGTCGATTGCCTCGCGCAGCTCGGTACACGCAATGACTCGGGGTGCCTCGGGCGGCGCGCTGACCATATCCTCGGCCAGTTCATCCGTTTCGTGACGGGCCCGCCATTCGGACCGCGCGATGTTGCGCAACGTGGTCATGGCATAGGCGCGGGGATCCAAGATAGTGGCGCCCGTCTGATAGCGTTGCCAGATCTTCAACGCGGCTTCCTGAGCAAGGTCGGCTGCATCAGAGGGGTTATCACTCAGCTTGCGCGCGCGACGGTTTAATAGGGGCAATACGTCGATCAGTTCCTGAGGCAGGCTTACGATCTGTGGCAGAGACATATCTTCCTCCTGTTGGGTTGAGAGAGCAGTGCCCTTTATCCTGGGGAGGATTGCGGCATTGAAAAGACGGGGTTTCCCGCCGATTGGGCCGGATTGCGCAGTTTCACCGCTTTTTCGGCGGCAGCCCGCGCAATCGGCAGAAACCGGTCGGCAGACAACAGCGCGAAGCGGAAATTGGAGCTGAGGGGCAGGGACGCAAAGCGCCTTAGTTCCGTCATATTTGGTGAAGGCACGAGCAAACGCCTTCTTCAAATCACATGGAGGAAGACATGAAAAAGACTGCACTCACACTGATGGCCGCATTTGGCCTGGCCCTGCCCACAAGCCTGCTTGCCGCGACCGAAGTGGACGCCAATGGCGACGGTGTTTTGACCATCGATGAGGTTCAAGCCGTCTACCCCGAGATCACAGCCGAGGCGTTTACAGCGATGGACGTGAACGCAGATGGCGCGCTGGATGACGACGAAGTCGTTGCAGCGCAAGAAGCTGGCATGATGCCGGCAACTGAAGGCTAACTCTCAATTTGGAATTCGTGCATCCCCAACGGGGTGCACGACTGGGCGAGGGCTGTTGAAAAAATCCTGCAAACTGATGGCAGTCCCTCGTTTGGGGGCTCGGCGTCCGATCCCCCCAGGATCGGACGCCGTTTTTCCACCGGTCGGCACAAATAGTGCTTAGATCTCAACGCGGGCGACTAAGGATCCAGGTAGATTTTAAATCGATCCCGGATTTGGGTGTCGAGTTTCGGATCAAACCGTGCTTCGGCGCGTTGCGACAGGATCTCTTCCTTGCGCGCTGTGGCCTTTGCAACCAAGTCGGGTTTGCCGATCTCAGCCCATTCCTTGGGGGATGTCCTATCTCCAAGCGTCGGATAGACATAATCACTTTGCATGCGGGCCAGTGTCTGGCTGGTGCCCAGGTAATGCCCGGGCCCTCCCAAACAGACTTCTCGCATCTGGTCGAGAGCAATGGTCTCGTCACTGACTTCAATGCCCCGCACCACACGCATGGCATGACCGATCAAATCATCGCCGAGGATAAGGGATTCATGGCAAAAGCCTAGAAGGGATGCATGCATCCCAGCGGCTTCGTAGATCATGTTCACCCCGGCAAGGCCGGCGGTGACATTGGTGCACATCATTTCCCAACCAGCTTGCATATCCGGCAGTTTGCTGTCGGCCCCCCCGGCCGCTGCCCCGCCTGGCAGGCCGTAGAATTGATGCATCTGAGCGCACCCTGCAGTCAGAAGGGCCTGTTCCGCAGATCCGATCGACATCGCACCTGTTCGCAAATCCAGGCCGAAAGGCCAGGTGCCAAAAATCGCCGGATGCCCGGGGCTTATCGCATTTACGTAAACCAATCCGGCAAGGCATTCGGCTGTCGCTTGCGTGATTGCGCCTGCCACGGTCGAGGGCGTGGTCGCCCCCGCCATACCTGCGGACAATAGCAGCACCGGCATCCCGCCGCGAATACAAGCTTCCATCACCTGGCAGCTTTCGGTGGCGAATTTCATCGGCGGCACAACAAAACAGTTCGAATTCGACATGAATGGCCGCGCGCGCCAGGCCTCTTCGCCGCCGGCGATCATGTGAAGCATTTCAAGCGCGTCTTTCACGTAATCGGGATCGGTGAACGAGGTTCCGATGTGTTTTTTGGTTCCAGCGCAACAGGCATAGACTGTGTTGAGGTCCATTTCGCGGTTGTCCGCGATGTCGCGCGCTACCATCGGGCGCTGCAAGAAATGCACATTGTCCAACTGTTGTGCGATGCGCGCGGCATCATGCAAGTCCTGCAATGTACTGTCTCGATAGCTGTGATCCTTCACATCTACCACCGAAACAGCCGCGCCTGCTGTCCCATAGTGGGTGCGCGTCCCCTTCAATTGGAGGTCGTATGCCGGATCGCGCCCGCAAAGTGTGATGTCTTTGCACGCGGTCGCTAACGCGTCTTCGACCATCGCGCGCGGAAAGCGCAACCGCCCGTCGTCGCCAAGCTCAGCACCGGCTTGGGTCAAAACGTCGATGCCGCTATCCGGTGCATCCGCAAGTCCTATGGTTTCCAAGGCTTCGAGTGCCGAGAGATGGATCCTCTGAATGTCAGCGTCCGAAAGGGGTTTGAAACTGCCGCCGTTCAAGCCCGGGCGGATAGGGCGCAGTTCGTCGGGAAGGGAGGCAGCGCGCGCAGCACGACGGGCCGCACGACCGCCACTGCGACCAGAGGAAGGTGTATTAGATTGATCTGTCATAAAAGTATCCTGTCTTGAAAGTGTCGTCTCACCTCAGACAGATGCCGGTCGCCCCCGTGCCGCGCGACCACGCTCCGCACCGATTGTGCGAATGACCAAGCAGATTTTGCAAATTTCGTGCTGCATGGCGCCTCCCTTGGGACGCATGATGGATGGTATTGGAACAACGCGCTTTTCTGTTTGCGACCCATGTCGTTTTTGAGCCTTGCGCCTTTGGCGCAGCTTGGAACACTATCTCGCACGCCGCCCTAACGCGCGTACTCCGAAGCAAAGCTGCACAACGTCGTCAATGCGTGGACAAACGCATCATCCTCAATCGTCATGGCCACCCTGAGATGGCCGGCCGCGGCCTGACCAAAGCTTTCCCCCGGCATTACCGCGATTTTCTGGGTATCCAGCAACGCGTTGGCGAAGTCTTCGCCACTTAACCCCGTCGCGCGGATGTCCAGCATCAGATACATCGCTCCTTGGGAGGGGATGGGCACTATCGTGTTCTGCGCGTTGAGGACGTCTTGTGCCAGCGCGCGACGCCGCCGAAAGGGTTCTGCGATTTCTTTTTCCAATGCCTGACCCTGATCCAAAGCAAAGACGGCAGCGTCCTGGATGAAGCCCGGCACACCATAGGTGGTGTGAGTTGCCAATGTGATCAGGTGATCGATAACGGCTTCGGGCCCAACAACCCAACCAACGCGCGAGCCTGTCATCGCATGGCTTTTGGACATGGATCCCACAACCAACGTACGCTCTACCATGCCGGGCAGCGCGCGCGGGGAGAGATGTGTGCCCTCCCAGACTTGGGTGTCATACACCTCGTCTGAGATCAGCCAGAGATCATGCTCTTTACAGACTTGCGCAATCGCTTCGAGCGTCTCTTGGTTGTAGACAACACCAGTTGGATTGTTCGGGGAGTTCACCAGCAAGCTGCGCGCCCCGGGCGCAGCGTCTCTCAACGAGTCAAGTTTCGGCTGAAAGGCATCGCGCGATCGGGTCGGTATCGGCCTTGGAACGGCCCCGACCCCTCGGATCGTGCCGGGGTAGGTCGCATAGTAGGGGTCGATGTAAAGCGCGACGTCACCTTCGTCGCACACCGCATGATGCGCCGCAAACAGCGCGGATTGGCCGCCGGGTGTGATCATCACATTCTCGGGTCGTGTGGGCACTCCTGTCCGTTCGGTCAGCCGGTCTGCCACCCGTTCGCGCAGCGCCAGAACGCCTGGAATCGATGCGTACCCGGTGTGGCCGCCGCGCGCGGCTGCATCCATGGCGGTCAGAATCGTGGGATCGGTGCGGATGTCATGTTCGCCGATTGTTAATTCAACGATAGGCTCACCAGCGCGGATCATTTCCCGCGCACGGTTGAACACATCCCAGCCGTCTGACCCACCGCCGGTCAGCGTCGATATTCTGCGCGAAAGCTGCATGCCCGTCTCCAAATCACTTGCGCGGAGAGGGACAGAGGACCGGGTTATTGTCAATCACATCGCCTGCGCCTTTCGCGGACTTGGCGCAACGTTCAATCCGTGTTATGCCACCCCCATGACGACCCGGACCTGCATCATTATCTGCTGCATTCCCTGCTGAAATTCTCAGCGGGCCGGTTTCTCATATTTCCAATTCCGAGAAGAGTTGCTAGGCCCGCGCCGACCGCGCCCGTGAAGGAGCCTGCACATCATGGTTCAGATTAAGCTGACCAACACCAAGACCCGCCAGAAAGAGGTCTTTGAGCCGCTCGATCCCCAAAACGTGCGTATGTATGTCTGTGGTCCCACTGTGTATGACCGGGCGCATCTGGGCAATGCGCGGCCTGTGGTGGTGTTTGATGTCCTTTACCGCTTGCTGCGTCATGTTTATGGGGCGGAGCACGTCACATATGTGCGTAATTTCACGGATGTAGACGACAAAATTAACGCGACTGCACTCGCGCGCAAAAATGCGGGAGCAAAGGGCACCATAGAAGAGCTTGTCGCCGAACGATCCGACGAAACCATCGGGTGGTATCTCAAGGACATGGGCATGTTGGGTGCGCTAGAGCCCAACCATATGCCGCGTGCCACGGCCTATATTCCGCAGATGGTGGCGATGATTGAAACGCTGATTGCAGACGGCCACGCGTATGAGGCCGAGGGGCATGTGCTCTTCGCGGTCGACTCGTGGACAGACAGCTACGGCAAACTGTCCGGGCGGTCCGTCGACGATATGATTGCGGGCGCACGTGTCGAGGTGGCGGCCTACAAGAAAAACCCGAGGGAGGGCGGGCTGTGGAGGCATATCGAGTGCTCCGCCATGGCCAAAGAATTGTTGGGGGTGAAATTCGACATCCACGGCGGGGGAAATGACTTGATGTTCCCCCACCACGAGAATGAGATCGCCCAATCCTGCTGCGCCAACCATACCGATGAGATGGCGCAATTTTGGCTGCACAATGAGATGCTGCAGGTCGAAGGGAAGAAGATGTCCAAATCCTTGGGCAACTTCTTCACCGTCCGTGATTTGCTTGATCAAGGCGTGCCCGGCGAAGTGATCCGCTTTGTGTTTCTCTCGACGCATTATCGCAAGCCGATGGATTGGACAGAAAAGAAAGCGAAGGAGGCGGAAGCGACCCTGAGGAAGTGGTATGCGCAAGCAATTCAAGGTGTTGGCACTGGTGAGCCTCATCCGGAGATCGTCTCCACGCTGGCGGACGATCTCAATACAGCGGGAGCAATCACGCAACTCCACGCCCTTTCTGCCGCGGGCGACATCCCGACACTCAGATACTCGCTCCAATTCTTGGGATTTATGGATGACGAAGCGCCACAGTGGGCGGTTCCAAAGAGCTTTGACTTCATGGACTATGTGTCGACCTTGAAAGACTTGAGAAAGGTTGCCATGGAGACCAAGGACTTCACGGCTTTGGACGCGTACAAAGCAGCGTTGAATGCGGCAGGGGTCGAAGTGCGCATGACCAAAGAAACGGTCGACCTGGTTCCCGGTCCCGGCTTCGATCCTGCAAAGCTGGAGGGCGTGTGATGACCGGTCTCAATCCGAGGGTAGGCGCATGACCAAAACCCGTCTCAGCCTTTACGACACCACTTTGCGTGACGGGCAGCAAACCCAAGGCGTGCAATTCTCGACCGAAGAGAAGATCCAGATCGCGACCGCTCTGGACAGCCTGGGCGTGGATTACATCGAAGGCGGCTGGCCGGGTGCGAACCCGACGGACAGCGCGTTCTTCGATGCGGCCCCAAAGACCTGCGCCAAAATGACCGCATTCGGCATGACCAAACGTGCCGGGCGGTCCGCCGAAAACGACGATGTACTGGCTGCCGTGATGAACGCAGGCACCGACACAGTTTGCCTAGTTGGCAAGTCGAACATCTTTCACGTGACCGAGGCGTTGGGCATCTCCCCGGACGAAAACCTGGAAAATATCCGCGCCTCCATCGCACATATCGTGGGGCAGGGGCGGGAGGCATTGTTTGATGCCGAGCATTTCTTTGACGGTTACGCCCTTGATCCTGGCTATGCCATGGCGTGCCTTGAAGCGGCCTATTCCGCTGGCGCGCGGTGGCTTGTGTTGTGTGACACCAATGGTGGCACGATGCCGACGCAGATCAGTTCGGTTGTGGATCGCCTGATCGCCGGCAGCGGGGATCACTCGGGATTTCCCGGGGATCACTTGGGGATTCACACGCACAATGACACCGAACAGGCCGTTGCCGGTTCACTTGCGGCTGTCGATGCGGGTGCCCGGCAAATCCAAGGGACGCTGAACGGTTTGGGTGAGCGCTGTGGCAACGCCAACCTGACCGCGTTGATCCCGAACCTGCTGCTGAAAGAGCCTTATGTCAGCCAGTTCGAGACCGGCATCACGGAGGATGCACTGGCTGATCTCACCCGCATTTCGCGTATGCTGGACGATATCCTGAACCGCGTGCCCCAAAAACAAGCGGCCTACGTGGGGTCAGGCGCGTTCGCGCACAAAGCGGGGCTGCACGCCAGTGCGATCCTGAAAAACCCGACCACTTACGAACATGTCGATCCCGGCGCCGTGGGCAATACACGCGTGATCCCGATGTCCAATCAGGCAGGCCAGTCCAACCTGCGGACACGACTGGCGGATGCAGGTCTGAATGTGGCGCCTGATAATCCGGCCCTTGGTCGCATCCTCGACCGGATCAAGGCGAACGAAGATGTCGGGTATTCCTATGACACTGCGCAGGCGAGCTTTGAGTTGCTGGCCCGGGACGAGTTGGGAGAACTGCCGGAGTTCTTTGAGGTAAAACGCTACAAGGTCACGGTTGAGCGGCGGAAGAACAAGTACAATCAGATGGTCTCGCTGTCCGAGGCGGTAGTTGTTGTCAAAGTCGATGGCGAAAAGAAGCTTTCGGTCAGCGAGTCCATGGATGAGCTGGGCAACGACCGCGGCCCTGTGAATGCCTTGGCCAAGGCGTTGGGTAAAGATCTCGGGCGGTATTCTCAGATTATCGACGACATGCGGCTTGTGGACTTTAAGGTTCGGATCACCCAAGGCGGAACCGAAGCCGTGACCCGTGTCATCATCGACAGCGAAGACGGGCAGGGGCACCGCTGGGCCACAGTGGGAGTCAGCGCCAACATAGTTGATGCATCCTTCGAAGCCTTACTCGATGCAATCCGCTGGAAACTGATCCGGGATACGGCGTGAAAGAGTTCTTCCTCATCCATAGCGATCTGCCGCGTGAAGGGCCAGGTGATCTGGAAAGCCTGAATTGGGCACTTTCAAAGATCTCTTTGCCCGAAGCGCCGCGCATATTGGATGCAGGCTGTGGGCCGGGTGCCGACATCCCGGGCCTTCTGGACCATCGCCCGAAGGCCCGGATCCACGCGCGCGACACCCACGCGCCTTACATTGATCGCATCAAAGACACGTATGCCGACGATCCACGCGTGCAGGCCAGCACCGACGACATGGCGACGCCCATCGGTCAATTCGACCTGATCTGGAGCGCGGGAGCCGTGTATTTCCTAGGGGTACGCGCGGCGCTGACAGGATGGCGTGATCACCTCACGCCTTCTGGCGCTGTGATTTTTTCTGAAATCAGCTGGACGGGTAAGCCTGTGAGTGATGAGGCCACGGACCATTGGGCGGAATACGAAGCCATGCAGGATTGGCAAGGTGTTCTCGTGGACGTCGATGCGGCGGGATATCGTGCTGTCGCGCACCGGTTCCTGCCGCGCGCCGCGTGGGCAAATTACTACGACCCGATTCAGGCACGCATTGATAGCCTGCGCGCGTCGAAACCGGATCAAGCGTTGACCGATGCATTGGACGCCGAACAGGCTGAAATCGACCTCTGGCGTCGCCACGGCGACGAGTATGGTTACCTTCAGGTAGTGGCGGTGCCGGAATGAGCGTGGCTGCTTGCGCAGCGCTTGTGGAACGGGGCGATCCCGACCGGTTTCTGGCAGCGATGGCTGCGCCGCCTTCGGCGCGTACGGTGCTCTTTCCACTCTACGCCTTAAATCTTGAAGTTGCGCGCGCCCCCTGGGTCACCGAAGAGACGATGATCGCGGAGATGCGGCTGCAATGGTGGCGCGATGCTCTGGAAGAGATCGCCAAGGGTGGTCAAGTCCGCCGACATGAAGTCACAACTCCACTGGCAGAGGTCTTGTCACCCGGCACGGCAGAGAAGCTTGATAAACTCGTCGCTGCGCGCCGATGGGACATTTACAAGGACCCGTTCGAAGACCAAGCCGATTTTAATCGGTACATCGACGAAACTGCAGGTAACCTGATGTGGGCCGCAGCCTCGACATTGGGTTCTGCAGATGAGGCCACAGTTCGCGATGCTGGCTATGCCCAGGGCGTGGCCAACTGGCTGCGTGCGATCCCAGAGTTGGAGGGACGGAGGCGCATTCCGCTGATCGATGGCACACCGGACGGTATTCGCGCGCTTGCGTCATCCGCGCTGCAGCGCCTGTCTTCGGCGCGCGCCAATCGACACAAGATCTCTCCGACTGCGCGTCCTGCGTTGCTCGCGGCGTGGGAGGCGGGAACTCTTCTGAGCCAAGCTGCAAATTCACCTCAACGCGTTGCGGACGGCAGTCTGGGCCAAAGCCCGGCACGAAAGCGTCTCAGCCTTATGGCAAAGGCAGCCACTGGTCGTTGGTGACCAACTCTACAAATGAAGTGATTTTACGCTTCGGCTGATTTCGGGCGCATAGTGAGCCAGATCAGCGATCCTCCAGCAAGCGTTAGCAGCGGCACCATCGCCAGGTTGACGGCGGTCCATCCCTCAACGGGTGTGCTGCCCGAGCAGTTCATTAATCCACCCGACGCGAGCGAGGCCACAGTCACCCCGCCAAACACAATCAGGTCATTCATGCCTTGAACCCGCCCGCGCTCCTCCGGCGCATGGGATCCTGCAAGCATTGTCGTGGCTCCGATAAAGCCGAAGTTCCACCCGACGCCCAGCAAAACCAGCGCGACAAAGAAGTTGCCCAACTCCACGCCGTTCAACGCGACGATGCCTGCGACGCCCAGAATGGCGAGTCCCACGCCAACGATGCGCTCCGCGCCGAAGCGCGCGATCAAATGACCAGTGAAAAAGGATGGGCCAAACATCGCAAGAACATGCGCGGTCACAACGTTTGACGCGTCCGCGACAGCGAACCCGCAGGCTACGACGGCCAGCGGCGTAGACGTCATTACCAAGTTCATCAGCGCATAGGACACCATCCCGCAGATCACGGCCACGCCGATCCGCGGGGTCATCAAAAGCTCCATCCGGGACCGACCCTGAGAGGCACCTTCAACTGGTTTCGGCGGCTTCGGGATGTCCAGCAGGAAAAACAGCATCATGCCAAGCACGTTTAATCCGATAGCCGCCATGTAGACCGGGAAGAACCGCATGACTGTGGCATCGGGAGTATTGGCGGTCAGAACGGACACAAGCTGTGGGCCAATGATGGCCGACAGCAGTCCGCCCGCCATCACGTAAGAGATTGCCTTGGGCCGGAATGCCTCGGATGCAGTGTCCGATGCAGCAAAACGATAAAAGCCTTGGGCAGACATGTAGATCCCGGTGAGATAGCTGCCTGCAACAAACAGCCAGAAACTGTCCAAAGTGAGTGCATATGCGGATATGCCTGCGCCTACCAAACCGCCGAGGGCACCAACGAAAAAACCGACGCGTCGGCCAAATCGCTGCATCATGCTGCTTAGCCAGGGGGCGGTGGTCATGGAGCCGAAGACAATCAAAGAAATCGGCAACGTCGCCAGGCATGCGATGGGTGACAATTGCTGACCGGCAAGGCCGCCGATCACGAAAATCATCGTGATTTGAGAGCCTAGAAACGCCTGTGCAGCGACCAGGACGGCCACGTTGCGTTTTGCTTTGCTGTCATCGATTGTTGTCATGTGAACGGCGTAAACCTGATCGAAGGGCGGTACAACCCACTTGCGTGTCGCAGCGCGCGGCGTAAGGTCCGGTCGCATGACGCGCGCTCCTCATCTTCTTCTTCTGGCCGGTTCCAGCGAGGCGCGCGAGATGGCTAAGTCGCTGTCGCAGATGCCATTGCAAGTCAGCGCATCTTTGTTTGAAACCGATCACTGGTCAGGCCCTCTTCCTGTAACAACGCGCAGCGGTGGCTTCGGCGGGGACGCAGGGTTTCGGTCGTATCTCGCAGAGCAAAATATCACGGCCGTATTGGATGCGACCCATCCTTTTGCGGCGCGGATATCCGATCGGACCTGGCGGATCTGCCATGACTTAGCGGTGCCATATGCTCAACTCGACAGACCAGACTGGCGCGCAGGTGAGGGGGACGATTGGACCGAGGTTGAGACGGCCGAAGACGCGGCAGCCATGACGACATCGGGGCAGCGGTACTTCGTCACCACGGGGCGTGAAACACTTCCCGCTTTCCGCGAAAAGTCTGATTGCACGTTCCTTTTTCGGCAACTGCGGGAGGGGGCTTCGCCAGAGGCTCCGCCCCATATAGCCTTCGTGCCGGGCAGAGGCCCGTTTAGCGCGCAGCAGGAACAAGACCTTTTTGAGGATCTGCGCATAAACGGTCTGATCTGCAAAAACGCGGGCGGCACGCTGAGCCGCACAAAGCTTGATGCGGCGCGGGCGCTTGGTCTGCCCGTCATCTTACTGCGCCGCCCCCCGGCCACAGGAGCTCCTGTAATTCCTTCTGTGGCAGAGGCGCTAGATTGGGTGCGCAACACATGTCTATAGGTCGAATCATCCATTCAGATGCATGTGTCGCAGAAGGCGCGGAGTGGCTTGGGCGCCAAGACCCACGTTTTGCCCGAGCGTTAGAACAGACCGGGCCCTTGCCTTTGCGTCTGAAACCCGATGGGTTTGCGCAACTCCTCAGTGCGATCGTCAGCCAGCAGGTGAGCGTCGCCTCGGCCAACGCGATCTGGGGGCGTCTGCGTGCGGCCGGGTTGACGGGGCCGCGCAAGATCATGTGGGCCAGCGATGACGACTTGCGCGCTGTAGGGCTTTCACGACAGAAGATCCGCTATGCGCGCGAACTTGCTGCTGCGCGGATCAATTTCGAACGCTTACGAGACACGCCAACTGACGAGGTTATCGCATCACTGGTGGAAGTCCCGGGAATTGGTATCTGGACGGCTGAAATCTATGCGATGTTCTCGCTGGGTCGGGCGGATGTCTTCGCACCCGGTGATCTTGCCTTGCAAGAAGCCGCCAAGGTTCTGTTTGATTTGCCAGAGAGGCCCAAGGAACGTGCACTGCGCGACATGGCCGAAGAATGGAGCCCATGGCGATCGGTTGCTGCGCGACTGCTCTGGGCGTATTACCGCGTGGCAAAAGACAGGGAAGGCATCAGATGACACGGGTACTGAACGCATTGCGCAAGGAACCGCTTTCGGGCAGCACACGATCGGTTGTGGTGTTTGTGCACGGCTATGGCGCGAATGGCGCTGATCTTTTAGGTCTGGCTGATCCGTTGGGAGAGCATCTTCCCGATACGCTTTTCGTGTCTCCAGATGCACCGGAACAAATTCCCGGGATGCC
>CAYODE010000070.1:0-18155 GCA_964402685.1 uncultured Aestuariivita sp.
GTCGTTCATTATGTCGTATTTGCTGGCGACAGAATTGAACACACCGCGCACACGGCCGGCCTTTTCGCCTTCGGGCACAGTTTCAAACCCGAAATGGGTGGTTTTAGAGCTTTCGTCTGACATGGGGTCTTGCAAGCCTTTGGTTTCGCCCTTGTTATAGAGCGCCGGACCACAGGCACAATGTACAGAACGTCACGGGAGCAAGAATGGCGGGCGAGGAAGAAAGCAACAGTGGCGAAGAGCCGCCGTCTTGGAACATTGCGTATGTCCGAACGCTTACGTGGATCCCCGTTGTTGTCACATTGGTGGCCCTTATATTGCCAATCGCTTTATACGCGTGGTTGCAAGATTTGCTTCAAACCCTCGGATCAAATGACGCCGCATCCACACCCGATGGGGCATTTTCGTGGGAGAGCGCATTCGAACAATTAGTGGCAGGACTAGGCTTGCTCGTTTTTTGGTTGGCTGCATTATTGCACTTCTTTCTTTCACCACGGCATATGTGGATCACCCCGGATCAGATCAGATGGAAAACGATCGGACGGCGGGACTCTGTCTATGACTTGAGTGCCATTGAGAGCTTTAACGTAGTCTCCGCTCCGCCTTTCAAAGCGTTATGGTTCACGTGGGAACGACCCGTCGTGCACCTTAAACTGAAAGGGCGAAGGTTGCGGTTGTCTGTTGGAGCGACATGGAAGGGTTCCCGCGAATTCTTTCGACTGCTCAGAGATCAACGCCCTGATCTGTTTGTTGGAAAAAACTTTACAGATATTTTGGACGAGAGATGAAAACACATGCCTGAGTTGCCCGAAGTGGAAACTGTGCGCCGCGGACTGCTCCCTGTGATGGAGGGAGAGCGCATCGCGCGGGCCGATGTAAACCGTCCGGATTTACGCTGGCCGTTTCCGGAGAAGATGGCGGAGCGACTGACAGGCCAGCGGGTGGAACGTCTGCGGCGGAGGTCGAAATACATACTTGCCGATCTCGCGTCCGGGGAGACATTGCTCATTCATCTGGGGATGTCTGGACGGATGCTGATCTCGGGCGATCCGCTGGGCGTTTTCGTACATGAGCATCCGGCACCAGAAAAACATGACCATGTCGTCTTTCATATGGAGAACGGTGCGCGCATCACTTTTAACGATCCCCGCCGGTTCGGCGCGATGGACCTTTTGGACACTGCAACCGCAGATCAGCACAAGCTGTTATCGGTTCTGGGGCCGGAACCTCTGGGCAATGATTTTCACGAAGATCACCTTGTCGCTGCGTTCGAAGGCAAGATGACGCCAGTCAAATCCGCGTTGCTGGATCAGAAAATTGTCGCCGGATTGGGCAATATCTATGTCTGCGAGGCATTGTTTCGCGCAGGCATCTCTCCACGCCGCAAGGCCGGGCGCATCTCAAAACCACGCGTTGCGGCCCTGGTGCCGATCATCCGTGAGGTGCTGCAGGATGCGATTGAAGCGGGCGGCTCTTCCCTTCGCGATTTCCGGCAAGCTGATGGAGAACTTGGATATTTTCAACATTCCTTCGACGTTTATGGACGCGAAGGAGAGCCCTGCCGCCGCGACGGGTGTTCTGGAACCGTGGGCCGAATCGTGCAATCTGGACGCTCATCCTTCTTTTGTGCGCAATGCCAAAGATAGCTTGAACCGCGCGTTTCGCGCGCGTAAGGACTCAATTTCGAACGCAAACAATCGAAAGAACCACTCATGGCCTTTGAGACGATCATCGTCGAAGTAGAAGACCACGTTTGCCTGATTAAACTGAACCGCCCCGATGCCTTGAACGCGCTGAACCAGCATTTGCTGGGTGAATTGTGCACGGCACTGGAAGAGGCAGACAGCAACGACAAAGTGCGTTGCATTGTCATTACCGGCAACGAAAAAGCATTCGCCGCTGGCGCAGACATCAAGGAAATGTCCGAGATGTCTTATGTCGAAGTTTTCAACCGCAATCTGTTCGGCGCACCCTCTCAGCGCTTGATGAACATCCGCAAACCAATCATTGCCGCTGTGAGCGGGTATGCCTTAGGTGGTGGCTGCGAGTTGGCGATGGCCTGCGATTTCATCATCGCGTCGGACACCGCGAAGTTTGGACAACCCGAGATCAACCTGGGTGTCATTCCCGGCATGGGCGGCTCGCAACGCTTGACCCTCGCTGTGGGCAAAGCCAAAGCTATGGACATGAACCTCACCGGTCGCTTCATGCCTGCAGAAGAAGCAGAGCGCGCTGGGCTTGTCAGCCGCATTGTGCCTGCCAAAAAGCTGATGGAAGAGGCGATGGGCGCGGCTCAGAAGATTGCAGAGAAATCACTCATCGCGTCACTGACAGTCAAAGATGCTGTGAACCGCGCCTTTGAACTGCCGCTGACCGAAGGTCTGAATTACGAACGGAAAGTCTTCCACGCGCTGTTCGCAACCGAAGATCAGAAAGAAGGTATGAATGCCTTTATGGAAAAGCGTACGGCGCAGTTCCGCGACAAGTAATCAGGTCGAATCGTCGTTGCGCTCAAGATCATGCGCAACACGCTCGAGCCAGTCGTGCATCAACGCTTCGAACAAGGCGGGCCGTTCCCATACCAGGGCATGGCCCGCACTATCCAGAACCGCGAGGGTCGCCCTTGGGTAGCGCGCAGAGATATCAATGCCGTCCAGGTATCCGCTGATCGCATCCTGACGTCCTGCAACAATCAGGCTGGGCGCTTCAATGATTTGCTGCATTTCGCTCTCATGAAAACTGAAGTCGAACGCTTCGAAGACGCGTGCCTCCTGCTCGGCATCAAAGAGCGAGCGGGCTGGTATAAGCGTCCGTCTTCTCCTCTCGACGCTGTCCTGTGATTGGATGACAGATACATTGTCGAACCCCCAAATTTCGTTGTCCGCCAACTCGCGACGCAATCCAGGGTTTGGACGCATCACCTGATGCTTCGGTAATCGGGCGGGATCTGAAGAGGGATTTCCGCCAGGAACGAACAACGCCAAACCGGCGATGCGTTGTGGGCGTTCATGTGCGATCCCGCGCGCGATATAGCTCCCTCGTGAAAGCCCAACGACGCTGAACTGCCCAACCGGTAATTGGGTATCCACAAAGTCCAGGACGGCGTTCAGCAAGTCATCCTGAGATCGAATATCATCCTGTGCCGGGCTCTGCCCGTGTCCCGGCATATCAATGTAGATCCGCTGCCAGCCGGGCGTGACTTCGAACACCGGCTCCAAAGCGTCCATCATGTAACGGTGGTCCTGAGTGACACCGTGGATGATTAGGACTGGCTGTCCGTGCCCAATGGTCTGGTTGTGCAGCATGTTATTCACACTCCCGTTCTGCTGCGCCGACGTTAGCACAAAGCCAACAGCCGGCGGTTTCAAAAACGGGTTGCGCGAGGCGTCAAACTCGCTATACCGCCCGGTCATACATGCGCGTGCAGCCCGCTTTGGCTAGAATCGGTTGGTAGATCCTTCGGGTCTGGTCCGCGTCCTGCATGCAGATAGGAATTCAGACGACCCCAGAGAAAGGGACCACACCATGGCAAATTCGCCCCAGGCAAAAAAGCGCGCCCGTCAGAACGAGAAGCGCTTTGCCGTTAATAAAGCCCGCCGTTCGCGCATCCGCACCCACCTCCGTAAAGTGGAAGAGGCCATTGCATCCGGCGACAAAGATGCCGCGTCTGCGGCACTTCGCGCGGCGCAACCAGAGCTGATGCGCGGTGTGACAAAGGGAGTGTTTCATAAAAACACCGCTTCCAGAAAAATGTCGCGTCTGAGTGCACGTGTGAAGGCACTAGGCTGAAAATCCGATCTCTTTCGGAAGTTTTCTTTATGAATCAAAGGCGCTGCATCTTGCGGCGCCTTTGAACTTTTGGATGGCGCGGAAAGCGGCAGAGATTCTTTTTCAAAAATCGATGAGTCAAGCGCAGAGTTTCATTGCCGCTCGGCGGGCGCTCTTGCTAGCAATAGTGAGCGATTGATTCATTTCGCTTGGGGGGACAGGCCGCGTTCCGGAAGCCAAAAAGGTAAAGAAGGGGTTCCAGGAATGTGTGTCGCGTGGGTGGTGTAACGTACCACCGGGCGACGAACCGCCAGGGTCGGTACTGCGCCGATCACCGGCCCTGTCATGACATATCTGCACGGTTCGTGCGGCCAGATCCACGGAAGTCTGGTGTGCGTGCCACAGCCAACCCGTCTCGGGTGGTCCTTTGTCCCATGTGGGCAGAGCGCGGTCCCTTTGCGTTTTGAACTTTCCCGCCCACTGGGGGGCAGGGTGCGCAAAACAGGCCGAACGGCCAAAAGAAACGGGATGTGTGAGGCACGTATGACACAAGAAAAATGGGGAATACTAAGACAAAAGCTGCTCAAAACAGTGGGGCAGAATAACTATAAATCGTGGATCGAACCGCTGGAGTTTTCAGCATTGGAAGGCGGAGTGGCATCCTTCAACGTACCCACAAACTTCCTGGGCAACTATGTCAGCCGCAACTTTGCCGACCTCATCCTGTATGAGTTGAACAATGCGGGCGAACGAGTGCAGCGGCTGGATTTTCAGGTATCCGCAAATTCAACAGAGACACCAACAGGGACCGATGTGGCGGCGGAGTCGATGCAGGCCACCGGGAGCGATCAGTTGGCACATACTGTGTCTGCAGCAGAACGTGCGGACGACGGGTTTCAAGCTGCGCCGCTGGACAAGCGGTTTACCTTCGACACCTTCGTTGTGGGCAAACCGAATGAGTTGGCCCACGCCGCGGCCCGTCGTGTTTCCGAGGGTGGACCCGTTACCTTCAACCCGCTTTTCCTGTACGGTGGCGTTGGTTTGGGTAAAACCCATTTGATGCATGCTATCGCGTGGGAGCTTCGTTCGCGCCAGCCGGAACTCAATGTTCTTTATCTGTCGGCGGAACAGTTCATGTACCGCTTTGTCCAAGCACTGCGCGAACGCAAGATGATGGATTTTAAACACCTCTTCCGTTCGGTCGATGTCCTGATGGTGGATGACGTGCAGTTCATCGCCGGCAAAGACAGCACGCAGGAAGAGTTCTTCCATACGTTCAATGCGCTCGTTGATCAGAACAAACAAATCATCATTTCAGCCGATCGGGCGCCGGGTGAGATCAAGCAGTTGGAAGATCGTGTCCGCTCACGCCTGCAATGTGGCCTGGTCGTCGATCTGCACCCGACCGATTACGAACTTCGTCTGGGCGTGCTGCAGTCCAAAGTGGAACAGTACCGCGCTGCCTATCCGGGGCTTGAGATCGCCGACGGTGTTTTGGAGTTCCTGGCGCAGCGCATCTCTACCAATGTGCGCGTGCTTGAAGGCGCGCTGACGCGGCTCTTTGCGTTTGCGTCGCTTGTGGGTCGACCCATCGATATGGAGCTTACGCAGGACTGCCTGGCGGACGTGCTGCGCGCCTCTGAACGGAAAATCACTGTCGAAGAGATCCAGCGCCAAGTCGCCGATTATTACAATATTCGAATGAGCGACATCATCGGCCCAAAGCGGTTGCGCACCTATGCGCGCCCGCGTCAGGTCGCGATGTATTTGGCCAAGCAACTGACCTCCCGATCCTTGCCGGAAATTGGGCGCCGTTTCGGAGGTCGTGACCATACAACCGTGATGCATGGCGTACGCCGGATTGAAGAGTTGAAATCAACCGATGGTCAGATTGCGGAAGATGTCGAAATGCTGCGGCGCGTCCTAGAAGCGTAGCCCCAGATCTCATCTGCATTTCCCAAGTTGTGAGTGTGGCAGGCGTGACATGGTCCGCCTGCCGCCTGTGTTCTGAGAGTCACGTCCCGACATGACGCGCGACCTGCGCTTGACGGCCTCGCCAATCCAGCGGACAAACCTTCTATCGGACAAGAAAAAGCCTTGTGCTGCGTTGGCAAAACAGTACCTTGCCTGTCCCGGCGCATGGATCATGGGAATGATAGATGAAACTCAGTATTGAACGCGCAGCGCTTCTGAAAGCGGTGTCTCAGGCTCAATCCGTTGTCGAGCGACGCAACACGATCCCTATCCTTGCAAATGTTCTTATTGAAGCTGAGGGCGACACTGTCCAATTCCGTGCCACGGATCTGGACATTGAAGTGGTCGATAAAGCACCCGCACAGGTAGAGCGCGCCGGGGCGACGACAGTTGCTGCAACAACCCTGCACGAGATCGTGCGCAAGCTGCCCGATGGCGCATTGGTAACCTTGACGGCAGACAGCGCTGCGGGCCGTTTAACGGTCGACGCGGGGCGTTCGAATTTCTCTCTCGCAACTTTGCCGAAAGAAGATTTTCCGGTCATGGCGTCATCGGAATACCAATCGAATTTTTCGGCCTCGGCCCCGATGCTGCGGCGCCTTTTTGATAAGTCGAAGTTTGCGATCTCGACCGAAGAGACGCGGTATTACCTCAACGGCGTCTATATGCACGTTTCCGACGCGGACGGGGGCAAGGTCCTTCGCTGTGTGGCGACAGACGGCCACCGACTTGCGCGGATCGACGCGGATCTGCCCGACGGGGCTGCGGATATGCCGGGCGTGATTGTACCGCGCAAGACCGTGGGCGAACTGCGCAAGCTCCTTGACGATGACGAGATGAAGATCGCTGTGTCGGTTTCCGAAACTAAGGTGCGGTTTGCGACGCCTGATATTACCCTGACATCGAAAGTAATTGACGGCACCTTCCCGGACTACACCCGCGTGATCCCGCAAAACAATACGCGCCGCCTGGAAGTGGACGCGTCGGAATTTGCGCAAGCCGTGGACCGGGTGGCGACAGTCAGTTCGGAACGGTCCCGCGCGGTCAAGCTGCAGTTGGGCGAAGATCGCCTGGTGTTGTCCGTGAATGCCCCAGACAGCGGTGCGGCCGAGGAAGAGCTGGCCGTGGCATATGGCGATGAAACGCTGGATATCGGGTTCAACGCGAAATACTTGCTAGAGATTGCTAGCCAAGTGGATCGCGAGAATGCTGTGTTCCTGTTTAACTCGGCAGGGGATCCCACACTGATGCGCGAAGGCAATGACACAAGTGCGGTCTATGTCGTCATGCCGATGCGCGTGTAACACCCGCTGGAGCCTCCGGCGGGAGTATTTTTGAACCCAAAGAAACAGGGGGTGGCGCGATGTTGGCCGTGACAGCGCTCACCTTGTCCCATTTTCGATCCCACAAGCTAGCTCGTATTTCAGTGGATGATCGGCCCATCGCGATCTATGGGCCCAATGGTGCGGGCAAGACGAACATCCTCGAAGCGGTTTCCCTATTCTCGCCCGGGCGCGGTTTGCGCAGGGCGAGCGCAGAGGATATGACCCGTCGGCCTGAAGCATTGGGCTGGAAGCTGATTGGACAGCTGACATCTCTTGGTCAGGTACATGAGGTGGAAACCTGGTCAGAAGGTGGTGCGGCCCGGCAGGTACGCATTGATGGGAAAGCGGCCTCCCAGGTGGCTTTGGGTCGGATCGCCCGTGTCTTGTGGCTGATCCCTGCAATGGATCGGCTTTGGATCGAAGGCGCGGAAGGACGGCGGCGGTTTCTGGATCGCATGACGCTCAGCTTCTTTCCAGATCACGCAGAGGCGTCGCTGACATATGAAAAGGCCATGCGAGAGCGAAACCGGTTGCTAAAGGATCAGGTGCGCGACGCTCACTGGTACGCCGCTCTGGAGCTGCAGATGGCTCGGGCAGGTCACAAGATCCATCACGCGCGTCGCGCCGCTTTAGAGCAGCTCTCAGCAGCTCAGGACAACGCAGAGACCGCTTTCCCAGTGGCTACGCTTGAACTGCAACAAAGCGAAGGGGAGATGCCGGGCAGCGAAGAGGATCTCCGCGATGCCTTAGAAGAGAGTCGCTTTCGCGATATTGCAGCTGGACGAACGTTGGTTGGGCCGCATCGCACGGATCTCTACGGTGTCTATGAGGCCAAAGGCGTTCCGGCGCGTGACTGCTCTACTGGTGAACAAAAAGCGCTGCTGGTCTCTCTGATCCTCGCCAACGCTCGCGCATTGGCCAACGACTTTGGCGCGCCACCGCTCCTGCTATTAGACGAAGTTGCCGCGCATCTGGACGCGGGTCGCCGCGCGGCGCTGTACGATGAGATCTGCGCCTTGGGGGCCCAGGCCTGGATGACTGGAACCGGGCCCGAGCTTTTTGAGGAACTGGGGGCGCGGGCGCAATACCTTGAAGTGACAGACGCAGACGGCCTGAGCGATGTAAAGGTGCTGCGATGAGCATCGGCTGGATCGACCTCTTGCTGTATAGCGGTGCGCTGCTGATCCTATTTCTGACACCTGGACCGGTTTGGTTGGCGTTGATGGCGCGGTCCGTCTCCGGTGGGTTTAACGCGGCGTGGCCATTGGCGCTGGGCGTCTCGTTGGGGGATGTTGTCTGGCCGCTTCTGGCTATCCTGGGTCTTAGCTGGATCGTGGCAGAGGTGGACGGATTCATGACCCTGTTGAAATGGGTCGCTTGCGCCGTTTTTCTTGTGATGGGCTGGCAAGTGATCCGAACCGCGGACAAAGCCATCAGCGGTGACAGCCGCCTGACCCGACCGGGAATGTGGGCAGGGTTTGCTGCCGGCGTCGTCGCGATTTTGGGGAACCCCAAGGCCATATTGTTCTACATGGGCGTTTTGCCCGGCTTTTTTGATCTGGCTGCGATCAACGGCACAGACATTGCGCTGATCGTAGCGTTGTCGGTTATTGTGCCTTTGATCGGTAATCTTAGCTTTGCGCTTTTCATCGACAGGGTGCGTCGCATCATGACGTCTCCCGCCGCACTGCGGCGGACTAATCTGACGGCAGGTTGGGCGCTGGTTGTGGTTGGGTTGGTCATCCCGCTGACCTGACACAAAATATGGGGCAAACGCGTGACATTCCCCCCCAGAATTCGTATATTCTGGCAAAAGAATAAAGGATTTCGCGGATGTCAGACGCGGCACAGACGCCGGAAGAATATGGCGCTGATTCTATCAAGGTTCTCAAGGGCTTAGAGGCAGTCAGAAAACGTCCCGGCATGTATATCGGGGATACCGATGATGGCTCGGGCCTGCACCACATGGTGTATGAGGTCGTGGACAACGGCATTGACGAGGCATTGGCCGGTCACGCCGACCATGTTCTTGTCAAAATTCACGCGGATTCAAGCGTCTCTGTCAGTGACAATGGCCGTGGTATTCCTGTGGGCATTCACGAAGAAGAGGGCGTCTCGGCCGCCGAAGTGATCATGACTCAGCTGCACGCAGGTGGGAAGTTCGACAGCAACTCTTATAAGGTCTCCGGCGGTTTGCACGGCGTTGGTGTATCTGTTGTGAATGCGCTGTCGGTCTGGCTTGAACTGCGTATCTGGCGAGATGGCAAGGAACACATCGCACGGTTTGAACATGGCGAAACTGTCAAGCACCTTGAAGTGGTGGGCGATGCCAACGGAAAGACCGGCACGGAGGTGCGTTTCCTTGCGTCGACCGACACGTTCTCAGACCTCAACTACAGCTTTGAGACATTGGAACGTCGCTTGCGGGAATTGGCGTTCTTGAACTCCGGCGTGAAGATCATTTTAGAAGATGAACGCCCGGCCGAACCGCTGCAGACGGAACTTTTCTACGAAGGTGGCGTCAAGGAATTCGTGAAATATCTGGATCGGCATAAGTCTTCCGCGATGGACGAACCGATCTTTGTCACTGGCGAACGGGACGAAATCGGGATCGAAGCGGCACTGTGGTGGAATGACAGTTACCACGAGAACGTCCTGCCCTTTACCAACAACATCCCGCAGCGGGATGGAGGCACGCACCTGGCCGGGTTCCGGGGAGCTTTGACCCGAACGGTGCAGAAATATGCTCAGGACAGCGGCATCGCGAAAAAGGAAAAGGTGAACTTCACCGGTGATGATGCGCGTGAGGGGCTGACCTGCGTGCTGTCCGTCAAAGTGCCTGATCCGAAATTCAGCTCTCAGACCAAGGATAAACTGGTCAGTTCCGAAGTGCGCCCTGCGGTCGAAGGGCTGCTGGGTGAAAAGCTGGCCGAATGGTTTGAAGAGAACCCGAATGAAGCCCGCCAGATTGTCGGTAAGATAATCGAGGCCGCGCTCGCGCGTGAAGCAGCGCGCAAGGCCCGTGAACTCACACGTCGCAAAACCGCGATGGATGTCAATTACCTCGCGGGTAAATTGAAAGACTGTGCCGAGAAGGATCCGGCGAAATCCGAAGTTTTCCTGGTCGAGGGCGACAGCGCCGGCGGATCCGCGCAAACTGGGCGAGACCGGCGCACACAAGCGATCCTGCCCCTACGCGGTAAGATCTTGAACGTAGAACGCGCGCGCTTTGATCGGATGCTCTCCAGCCAGGAGATCGGGAACCTTGTCATGGCGCTGGGCACCGGCATTGGACGGGATGAGTTCGATATCTCGAAACTGCGATACCACAAGATCGTCATCATGACGGATGCGGATGTGGACGGCGCGCATATCCGGACGCTATTGCTGACCTTCTTTTATCGGCAGATGCCTGAACTGATCGAAGGCGGGTATCTCTATATTGCGCAACCGCCGCTCTATAAGGTCGCGCGCGGCAAGTCCGAGGTCTATCTCAAGGACCAGGCCGCCCTTGACGACTATCTGATCGGGCAGGGCGTCGACGGCGCAGTACTCCGCCTTGGTTCGGGTGAAGAGATCACCGGTCAGGACCTGGTCCGTGTTGTGGAGGAAGCCCGCCAGCTCAAGCGCGTATTGGAAGCCTTTCCAACCCATTACCCGCGTCACATTCTGGAACAGGCCGCCATTGCTGGCGGGTTTGTCCCGGGCGCGGTTGATGCCGACTTGCAGGGCGTTGCCGACAAGGTGGCAGCACGTCTTGACCTGATTGCCGAGGAATACGAGCGCGGCTGGCAGGGGCGTATCACTCAGGATAAGGGCATCCGGCTCTCTCGCATTCTGCGCGGTGTGGAAGAGCTGCGGACGCTGGACGGTCCGATGCTGCGCTCTGGTGAAGCACGCAAAACCGGTAGCTTCACGGACAGTCTGCAAGAAGTCTATGGCACCGCAGCGACCCTGAACCGCAAAGATCGCAGTCAGATCATCTATGGTCCGCTTGGGTTGTTGGCAGCGATCCTGGAAGAAGGGGAAAAAGGTCTGTCCCTCCAGCGATACAAAGGGCTGGGTGAAATGAACCCCGATCAGTTGTGGGAGACGACGCTCGATCCAGATGCGCGGACGCTTCTGCAAGTACGGATTGAGGACATGGCCGAGGCGGATGATCTTTTCACAAAGCTGATGGGCGATGTCGTGGAACCGCGCCGCGAGTTCATTCAGAAAAACGCGCTGAGCGTCGAGAATCTGGATTTCTGACGTTCACGCCCCTTGGCGGCTTTGATGGAGGTTATGCATGTCTGTACGTATGATTGGCGCTGCAGTTCTCGCGATCAGTTCCATAGCAGCGACCGTTGTGCTGGCGCATTCGGGTGCGACCGGGATCGTCAAGGAACGTATGGACGGTATGAAGGCGATGACCGAGGGACTCAAAAGCCTCGTGCCGATGATCAAAAAGGAACGTGCCTACGATCCACAAGCCGTCCGCGACGTTGCAACGGTTCTGCAGACGCATGCCGGCCAAAACATGCTCGAGCTTTTCCCAGAAGGATCACTTCAGACGCCGACAGAGGCACGGCCTGAGATTTGGACAAACTGGGAAGATTTCTCTCGCCAGGCGATGCGCTTGTCGGTCATGGCGCAAGGCCTTGAGTTGTCTGCGGACACCGGGCTTACCGCGCCAGGAAGCCCTCAAGTTACGATCACTGCTGCAACCACAGCGCAGGAAATCGGCGCTTTGCCCGTCCCTATTGTGCTCAATGCAATTGGGGAGAACTGCTTGGCTTGCCATACAGACTATCGCATCAAAACTGATTGAGTGCCTGCGCGGCCCATCACGTCTGAGCTGCGACACCATCTTCGCGGTTGCGCCGATTGATCCATTCCTGAGCAAAAGACACCAATGCGTCATAGCCCGTCAGCAGACAGTCCGCCGCCCCAACCCGACCTTTAGCAACTTTGCCTTCCGCTTCCCATGCCGCGCCAACCAGCGGAAATAGCCGACCCAGATCGTCGGCAACATCCGGTGCAGTGATCCATTGGCCATCTGGGTCGGGACCAGTTTTGAAGTGCCGAGGTTGAAAGCGCTTGTGGGTGGCTAGCGTTTCCGCCGAATGCAGCGCCGAACACCGGTTCCAACTCACGCCGATCAACAGGATCTTCATGTTCGGTCGTGCGCGCAAGCGCCCCCAGGGCGTGTCGGGACCGGTCGCCCATTCCTTTGGATCATGTGGCCCTGCGAGCGTTTCGGCGTCCGGCCCGTACATCAAAACCGAGCTCGTGGGATGCGGGCTACGCACGCAGCCGGGCCAACTGCGAAACGCTTCAGGAACCGCGCCGTTTTGCCGGACGTTCGATCGCGCGGCATCAAACCCGGGCACTTGCGATTTGATCCGATCAATTTCTTTCTTCGTGAGTTTGTCACTATCACCGTCTTCCGGCATGTACGCGTCCCGAGAAAAACCGGGCATGGCAACCAAACCTGTCAAACCAACCGCTTGGATCAATGCCTCGATCAAACCGCGCGGGCCGCCCAGTACGTGGCCAACCGCGCCCAGCGAGCTGTGAACAAATAGGCCATCGCCCTCGGTCACGCCAAGTGTTCCCAAGTCCGCAGCCAAGTCTTGCGCTCCAAAGATCATAGGTATTCCTACTTCCACGCGAATGTTGGTTGTTCAAAATGTGCGGCGCGTGTTGCCTGACCACGAATTGCAACCTCCCGAAACTGGTAGAGGATCGCCGCAGTTGGGGCATAGATGTGATGGCCCAAACTTGGAAAATGTGCCGAAAGCACCGGGTGATTGCCAACGTCGCTGTCGATCAACCTAGGGATCTCGGGGCTGTTGAGTTCGGAGAATGACAGATGATGGACTTGGGCCACTTCGGATGGGTCGGGGCGCAGGGCTGCCAGATCCTCGGTCCACATCACAAAGGGGCTAATGCAAAATCCCGACCGCGTCGGGAAATCGTCCAACCGACCGATGATGTCATCCTCAGCCAAGGATAGGCCCAGTTCTTCCTCAAGCTCTCTCAGCGCTGCGTTTTGTTCGCTTTCCCCGCTGTCCAATCGACCGCCCGGCAATGCGTATTGCCCGCTATGCCGGTTCATGGTTTGCGGGCGCAATGTGATCAGAACGCCGGCTTCGTCATCTCCGGACTGTGGGGCGATGACCACTGCGACCGCCGCTCTTCGCAGGTCATCGCGTTGGACATGTTTGACGTCGAATGAGGACAGGCGTGAGGAGACCTGACGTCGCAAATGTTCCGAGATGGTATATGTGTTTTGCGCCATGTGTCTCAGTTTCTTGGACTCTCCACCGCCATCCATGACAAACTTCCGGGACAAGCACCAAGCTAATCCGCAATCTCAGGCGAAAAAGGGGAGAAACCAATGAGCATTACACTCAATTTTTCCGGTAAGACCGTAGTCGTGATCGGCGGCACCAGTGGGATTAATCGCGGAATTGCGGAGAGTTTTGCCCGTGCAGGCGCACGTGTAGCGGTGGCCAGTCGATCTCAGGATAAGGTGGACGATACCGTGACGGCTCTAAAAAGTGCCGGGGCGGAGCAGGCGATGGGTGTGGCCTTTGACGTGCGGGATCCTGCAGCCGTCGACGCGGGTCTCACCCAAATGCACACTGCGTTTGGCGATTTCGATATCCTTGTGTCCGGCGCCGCAGGTAACTTCCCCGCCTTCGCAGCCGAGATGTCGGTGAATGCCTTTAAGACGGTCGTCGATATTGATCTGATGGGCACGGTTCATGTGATGAAGGCCGCCTATCCATTGCTCAGTCGCCCGGGCGCCAGCATTATCAATATCTCCGCGCCGCAAGCATTCCTCCCCTATGAGGGTCAATCGCATGTCAGCGCAGCGAAGGCGGGCGTGGATATGATCACCCGGTCGCTTGCACTGGAATGGTCACCGGAAGGGATCCGGATCAACTCGGTCGTGCCGGGATACATCGAAAACACCGAAGGCGCCCGCCGCCTGGCCCCAAATGATCGCGCGATGGAGATGATCCGCAAGACGATCCCCCAAGGACGGTGGGGGACCACGGATGACGTTGCCAATGCTTGCCTGTTCTTAGGCTCCGATCTGTCAGGATATGTTTCCGGGCAAGTGATCTCGGTTGATGGGGCGCTATATCAAAGGGGATCGGGCATGTTGGGGCAAATGCTTGGTGACATGCTTCGCGATGCAAAAGGAAAACGTGTATGACAACAGCTTTGATCATCGGCGCGGGTGCGGGTCTGTCCGCCTCACTGGCCCGAAAACTCGCCGCGCGGGGACATCAGATTGTATTGGCGTCTCGCGACGTTTCCGATTTGGGAGAGCTGGCGTCGGAAACGGGCGCGACCTGTGTGGCCTGCAACGCGCGCGACCGCCGCGATATGGAAAACCTTTTTGAACAGGTCGACGCAACCGGATCACCTCTTGCAGTCGCAGTCTACAACCCAAGCGCCCGCGTTCGTGGACCTGTGCAAGACCTTGATCCGGAGGCGGTCGAAAACGCGATCCTTGTTTCGGTCTACGGCGCCTTTCTGATGGCGCATCATGCGTCGAAACGCATGCTGTCCAACGGCAGCGGCGCGATGCTCTTCACCGGAGCCTCTGCAGGCGTTAAAGGCTTTCCCCAGTCTTCGACCTTTGCAATGGGTAAGTTTGCATTGCGCGGCTTGTGTCAGTCCTTGGCACGTGAATTGCACCCGAAAGGCATCCACATAGGCCATTTCGTGATCGATGGCGGCATCACCAAGACCCCGGACGCCAACAGTGGCAATGCGCAACTGGATCCTGATGCTATCGCCGAAAGCTATCTCCATTTCCTAGATCAACACCCGTCATCCTGGTCGTGGGAAATTGAGTTACGACCCTGGGTCGAAAGGTTCTGAAACTGGCCCTATGCAAGCGGCCTATCCCGGCATAGCGTCGCGGTTATGACCCACCCCATTCACGACAGCACCTATTCCTGGACACGGCTGGCGATCACGCTGGCTATCGGGATGATTGCGAATGTCGGTATGTGGGCCATCATCGTGATCATGCCCGCGGTTGAGGTTGAATTCGAAGCGACCCGTGCGTCGGCCTCTATGCCTTATACGCTGACCATGGTGGGTTTTGCCCTGGGAAACATGTGGATTGGTCGACTTGTTGATCGCTTCGGTGTCACTCTGGCCTTGAACGGAGCCGCAGTTGGCATCGGGGCAGGTTTTGTCCTGTCGACGCTAGCTCCGTCCATGGCGATACTATCGCTAACGCATTTGCTTTTGGGATTGGGCACGGCCGTCGGGTTCGGTCCGCTGATCGCTGACATCTCGCATTGGTTCCTGAAACGCCGTGGAATTGCTGTGGCCCTTGTGGCCAGCGGCAATTACCTGTCTGGCGCGATCTGGCCGACCGTGTTGACCGATATGCTGGCCGAAAGTGGCTGGAGGCAGGTGTATGTGACGCTGGCGATCTTGTCAGTTGTGATCATCCCGCCGCTGTCGATGCTGTTGCGCCGCAAGGTCCCCGAAGCGGCGCATGGTGTCTCTGACGCGGCAGTTGCGATGCGGGCCGTCAGCGTTGGGATTAGCCCTCGTTCGTTGCAATATCTGCTGGGACTGGCCGGAATCGGCTGCTGTGTGGCGATGTCGATGCCACAGGTACATATCGTGGCTTATTGCGTGGGTCTGGGGTATGGTCCTGCAGTTGGGGCTGAGATGCTGTCACTGATGCTGCTGGGTGGCGTGGTCAGCCGGATCATCTCGGGTCTTGTTGCTGACAAACTGGGCGGTGTGATGACCCTCTTGATTGGATCGGTCCTGCAATGCATCGCCTTATTCTTGTATCTGCCCTGGGACGGGATGGTGTCGCTTTACATCATCAGCCTGATGTTCGGCCTGGCGCAGGGCGGTATTGTTCCGTCATACGCGCTGGTAGTGCGCGAATATATGCCCGCAAAAGAAGCAGGCACACGCGTCGGCTTTGTCATGATGATGACCATTCTGGGCATGGCGCTCGGCGGTTGGATGTCGGGCTGGATCTATGACGTGACCGGCAGCTACCAGATGGCGTTCATCAACGGCATTCTGTGGAACGGTCTGAACATCGGCATTATGCTTTGGCTCCTGTCACGAGCCAGACCGCGGGCGCCCGTAGCTGCCTAATACGCTTACGTTCCAGCCAAGTGAGTTTCGCCCCGCGCCCGTGCCAAGGCGATCTGTTTCTGCCGCTCCCGAAACCGCTCTTTATCCCACTCAGAAGTCTCGTGGATGCACTGATGACAGGACACGCCCGCCTCGTATTCCGCACGCTCTTGGTCTTCAGGCAAAATGGGTCGGCGGCAGGCATGGCACAAAAGATGCGGCCCTTCTTTCAACCCGTGGCCCACGCTTACACGGTTATCGAAAACGAAGCATTCGCCCTGCCAGGTGCTCTCGGTCTGCGGGACCTCTTCAAGATATTTCAGGATGCCACCTTTTAGGTGATACACATCCTCAACCCCTTGACCTAGTAAGTAATTCGTCGATTTCTCACACCGGATCCCGCCGGTGCAGAACATCGCAATCTTCTTATTGTGGAACCGATCCTTGTTCTTTTCCCACCATGCAGGAAAATCCCGGAAACTTGCAGTTTCGGGATCCACAGCCCCTTCGAATGTGCCAATCGCCACTTCGTAATCGTTGCGCGTGTCAATCACCGCCACGTCTGGTGAACGGATCAGGTCATTCCAATTAGTCGGCTCTACGTAATGGCCGACCCGTGCTTTTGGGTCGACGTCCGGCTGCCCCATCGTGACGATCTCACGTTTCAGGCGCACCTTCATCCGGGGGAAGGGGGGGCGATCCAACCAACTCTCTTTCCACTCCAGATCTGCGCAGCCGGGCAGGGTCTTGATATGCTCCAGAACCTGGCTGATCCCGTCCTTGGGTCCAGCAATGGTCCCGTTGATCCCTTCCTGCGCCAGAAGCAACGTGCCCTTTACGCCCGCGGCGCAACACAACTTGGCCAGAGGTGCCTTCAGCGCCTCTGGATCGTCGAACCGGGTGAAATGGTAAAGGGCGGCAATTCTATACATGCGCGACCACATACGCCTGCGACGCTGTCCCATCAAGTCCATGCGGTGACGCAGGGGCGCATTCCAACACACCAACGACACGTTCTTTGCATCTTTGCCAGACATCCCTTAACTCAATATGCAAGCTGCTCAAGGATCCTCCGCATGACCCAAGCTCTCATCGTCATTGACGTACAAAACGACTTTTGTCCCGGCGGTGCGTTGGCCGTGCCGGAAGGCGATCAGATTGTGGCGGGGATCAATGAGTTGATGGATGATTTTTCCGCCGTCATCCTGACGCAAGACTGGCACCCGGCGGGGCACAGCTCCTTCGCTTCATCGCATGCGGGCAAAGCGCCTTATGACATGGTCGAGATGCCCTATGGTCCGCAAGTCCTGTGGCCGGATCATTGTATCCAGGGCACTGACGGCGCCGCATTTCACAAAGCGCTGAACACCACCCGAGCGGATCTGATTATTCGCAAGGGCTATAACCCCGACATCGACAGCTATTCGGCGTTTTTTGAGAACGATCACAGCACGCCGACAGGGCTCGACGGTTATCTGCGGACGCGGGGCATCACGAATCTGACCATGGTGGGGCTCGCGACCGATTTCTGCGTGAACTTCTCGGCGGTGGATGCGGCAAGGCTTGGTTTTGGCGTCACGGTGCGTCAGGATCTCTGCCGCGCGATTGATCTGGACGGATCGCTGGACGCAGCCCTGAGCGGTATGCGAGATGCAGGCGTGCAGATCGCGTAATCCTGCGCAAATCAACCTACGCGATTATTCGCTTGGCGCGCCCCGTCCCGCTGGCGTATCAAACCCTGACCGTCGATGCAGGAGATGCGCCATGGACCTCGCCACACGGGTCTGGAACCACAAATGGAAGATCGACCCGATCGTCCGCTCTCTCATCGACACGGATTTCTATAAACTCCTGATGTGCCAGTCGGTGTTCCGCAACCGCCCCGACACGCAGGTCACCTTTTCCCTCATCAATCGTTCGCAGCATGTGCCGCTGGCCAAGCTTATCGATGAAGGCGAACTGCGCGAA
>CAYODE010000071.1:0-17940 GCA_964402685.1 uncultured Aestuariivita sp.
GGGCACGGCTGTTCAGTACCGCCTGCCCGTGAAACAGTTCATCCTGAACAACGAGCGTCTGGGGATGGTCCGCCAGTGGCAAGAGTTGCTGCATGGCGAGCGCTATTCACACAGCTGGTCGGAGTCCCTGCCGGATTTCGTCAAACTGGCCGAGGCTTTTGGCGCGAAAGGCATTTTGTGCAGTGATCCCTCGGATCTCGACGATGCGATCATGGAGATGCTGAACCATGACGGTCCGGTCATCTTTGATTGCCTGGTCGAAAAACACGAAAACTGTTTCCCGATGATCCCCTCAGGTAAAGCGCATAACGAAATGCTGCTGGGAGAAGCTGAAACCCAAGGCGTGATCGACGCCAAAGGTTCGGTTTTGGTTTAAGAAAGGTCGCCACATGTCTGCACTAAAAATCAAAAAAGGCGCCACCAGCCACTCCGCTTACAATCTACGTCCGACTTTCTCGGACGTTGAGGAGCGGCATACTCTAGCTGTGCTGGTTGAAAACGAACCTGGAGTTCTGGCCCGCGTGATCGGCCTCTTTTCCGGCCGCGGTTACAACATTGAAAGCCTGACCGTTGCCGAAGTGGATCACACCGGGCACTTGTCGCGCATTACGATCGTGACCAAGGGTACACCGCAGGTCATCAACCAGATTACTGCACAACTTGGCCGGATCGTTTCGGTGCATGATGTTCATGATCTCACCGTCGAGGGTCGCAGCGTCGAGCGTGAGCTGGCGATGTTCAAGGTTGTCGGCACCGGTGACAAACGCGTCGAAGCGCTACGTCTCGCCGATATCTTTCGTGCGAACGTTGTCGATTCCACGCTGGAAAGCTTCACGTTTGAGATTACCGGCGCGCCAGAAAAGATCGATGCGTTCGCCGATCTCATGAGACCCTTGGGCCTGCATGAAATGGCGCGTACAGGCGTTGCCGCGCTCCTGCGCGGCGAGTAAGGCGTCCCTACCCCGTCTTTGCCGTCTTTTCTGGAACGGGCGTGCAGGCTGGAACGATGTTTTGAAACAGCGGAATGATATCTGCCGACGGCCTGCCGGGCTGTCGGCGGTCCTGATCCTTCGAAACTTGCGACGTCATCATCTGGGGCAGGTCAGGGTAGTAACCTTGCTCTAAGACTTCGGGGTTCGTCGCAAACCGAAGGCTGCGCTGCGTTTCAACGTCGAACTTCACCAAATCTCCAACATCGAAGAACAAACCGGCACAACACGCCGCTTCGTTGCCTCTATAGAGCGCCAAGTCTCCATGATCTTCGCACCAGATTACGGCTTCTGCCTGCCGCGGATCCGTCCAAAGGACAACACCAATCATTTTCGTTCCGACCCATTGCTAAACCTTGTACCAAGTATTGCCCCAAAAGCGCGTCAGACGGAGGCTGCAATGCTGCGTCTGCATCTTGCATTTTGTGTCGACAACAGTAGTCTTGGGACACTGGTCAGCGTCAGTAATGTATCTAAGTAGCGTCAGAAGGCGAAAAACCTTTGCGAAAGACACGTTATTGGTGAGGAGTTGGCTCAGCAGATGGTCTGACTTAACATGATTGTGGCCCCTACATGCCCAAAACAACACGATCGCCGGCCGAACTGCGCAACATGTTTGGCGAAAACTTGCGCATTATGGCTCGGGACTATCCGTCGATTTCCGAGCTCTCGCGCCAGTTGGGCATAAACCGCACTCAGTTTAACCGCTACCTTGCTGGTGAAAGCTTTCCAAGACCGGATGTGCTTGACCGGATTTGTACCTTTTTTGCGGTCGATGCGCGCATATTGTTGGATCCAGTTGACGCGCTTTCGTCCGGTTCTGACCCACTGACCGGTGACTTTTTGAGAGACTTCGTTGGGCGGGGCGTTCATGAAGTCACCGAAGAGTTTTTCCCGACTGGCTTCTACAGGTTCAGCCGCAGATCTTTTGTGGATCAGGACAAATTCGCGCTGGGGTTAGTGTATGTCTTCCGGGAGGCAGACACCTGTTTTGTGCGCGGGTACGAACCGGTACCTGCGATGCGGGCTCAGGGCTTTCCGATCGACAGCAGTGCGCGTGAATATCGCGGCATAGTCCTTCGCGAAGAAAACGGTGTCACAGCGCTGATGTCACGTCGCGGAACAATGACCTGTTCGTTCAATTTCCTCAGCCGTGTCGCTTCGTTCGACAACAATTATTGGGTTGGGTATGTCACCCGTACGGTGGCGGAGACAGTTAGCTCCGATCGCGCTGTTCGAATGGTCTATGAATACCTGGATTGCCCCTTCAGCAAGGTCATGGAGATGGCGCGGAATATGGGGTTCATTGACGAGGACCAACTGCCCCCATTTCATGCCCGACTGCTGGAGCCGAACCGCGGGTTTCGTTGATCAGCGGACATGTCGCCCATGGCAAAGTGACGTCGCCAAACTGCGCGATCCAAAGGTGCACGCGGATTAAGCTGCGTCGCAGTCACAGCAAGGAGTTGGCGCAATGACTGCCACAGTGAGCGATCTGCAAAATGTCCGCCGTCCGATCGAACAGGCCAACGGTTTATCTAACAGTCATTACACCGATCCAGTCGTTTTTGATGAGGAAAAACAAGCGGTTCTAGGCGCAAATTGGGCTGGTCTTGCCGTCGCCTCTTCGGTTCCCGAACCTGGCGACGCTGTACCACTGCAATTTCTGGGCCAACCACTGTTGCTGCTTCGCGACCGAGAGGGTGTTGTCCGGGTTTTCTATAATACCTGCCGGCATCGAGGCATGATTCTGGTCGACGAACCCGGCAAGATCGAAGGGGCAATCCGTTGCCCCTATCACAGCTGGTGTTATGCCACTGATGGCCGCTTAGTCAACACACCTCACGTTGGCGGACCAGGCCACAACACGCATGAAGGCATTGACCGCGCGACACTAGGCCTGATCGAAGTGCGTAGCCATATCTGGCGCGACGTTGTCTTTATCAACCTCTCGGGCAATGCGGCACCGTTTGAAGAGGCCATGGCAGCCGTCATGGCGCGTTGGGCAGAATTTGATCAGCCCCTTTACCATGGCGGACCAGACAGCACGTTCGAGTTGAAGGTGGACTGCAATTGGAAGCTGGCTGTCGAAAATTATTGCGAAAGCTACCACCTGCCCTGGGTGCATCCGGGTCTGAACAGCTATTCACGGCTTGAGGACCACTACAACATCGAAGAGACGGGTCAATTCTCTGGTCAAGGCACACTTGTCTATCGGCAATTGAAAGATGCCGAAGGCACTATGTTTCCTGACTTTGCCGATCTGTCCACAAAATGGGATGAGGCCGCCGAATACATCGCGGCTTTTCCAAATGTGCTGTTTGGCGTCCACCGCGATCATGCGTTTGCGATCATTCTGGTTCCAGACGCGCACGACAAAACAACTGAGCAAATTCACCTCTATTATGCGCAACCGGACACGGATGCAAAGCTGCGCGCCTCGAATGCCGAGTTGTGGAAAGGCGTGTTTGTCGAAGACGTTTTTGTTGTCGAAGGCATGCAGCGCGGACGACATGCCCAAGGTTTTGATGGCGGGCGGTTCTCACCCGCGATGGACGGGCCAACACATCTGTTCCACGACTGGGTAGCAAGTCAGGTCGAAGCCTATCGCGACCTGTCCCACGCCGCGGAATGAGTGACCTTGATGGCAAGTTGCTGGCCGCGCATAACGCTGGTGACACTGCCGCTTTGATACAGCTCTATCAGCAGGCCGCCGATGCAGCCGACACGGTGGACGCGGCGTGTTTTTACCTAACACACGCCTATGTCTTTGCGCTTGAAGCCAATCATCCGGATGTGGACCTCATCCGCGCACGCCTTGTCGCCGAAGGACGCGAACCGGCTTAAGCGGTCGCCAAGCGATAAAAATGCCAGGTCGCATGCCCCAAAAGCGGGAGGACGACCAGTAGCCCAAGAAACCAAGGGATCAGCGCAACGAAGGTGGCAACGGCGATGAAGATCGCCCAACCCAGCATCGGCCCGGGATTCTCTTGGACGTATTTGAAACTGGTGATCATCGCGGTCACGAAGTCGACTTCGCGGTCGAGAAGTAAAGGCAGAGACACCACCGTGATCATATACAACAGCAATGCGAATAGCGCGCCCACGACCGTTCCAAACCCCAACATGCTCAATCCATTTACAGTCAGAAAAACCTCAAGCGAGCTATGGATATTGGTCATGGTGGCAAGTCCTAAAAACAGCGCAAAAATCATGTGACCTACGAAGAACCAGAACAGGAAGATCACCACGATAATGGCGCAGATGGACGGCAATTGCCGGCGTCCCTGGTGCAAGATCACGCCGAAAATCTCATTCATTCTCAACGGCTCACCGGTTTCCAATCGACGTGACACCTCATAAAGTCCGACCGCCGCAAAGGGGCCCAAAAGCGGAAAGCCAATTGCGGCCAGAACCAGCCAGAAGGTTGTGTTCGTCTGAGCGGTGATCCAGGCCATCACCCAACCGCCCAATACGTAAAATCCTGCAAACATCAATCCGTAAAGGGGGGCCTGTCGCATGTCTTGCCACCCGCGGCTCAAGGCCTCGCGCATCATCTGCCCGGTCGCCGGTTTCAGCTCGGGGACACCAAACTCAGGCTCTTGCACGGACATGGATCTCTCCTTTCACAGCTCAGGCGGACGTTTATCCGGCCATTCCGTTGCAGCATGATAAGCCGCACCAAGTCGCAACAGCATTCCATCGGATCCGCGGCGCCCGACAATCTGTATTCCAATGGGCAGGCCGTTTTCGCCAAAGCCGGCCGGCGCCGCGAGAGCAGGCAGGCCCGCAAGGCTTGCAGGAACCATCGCAGCCATCCAACGGTGATAGGTATCCATGGCAACGCCAGCGATTTCCCGCGGGTAGTCAATGTCGTTGGAAAATGGCCAAACCTGTGCAGTTGGCAGGACAAAAGCATCGTAAGTTTCAAAGAATTGCGCGGCCGCTTTGAACCAATCTGACCGGACTGCGCTGGCGGCATGGACCTCAAATGCATTCATTGCGCGACCGCGTTCCAATTCCCATACCGCCGTATCCTTTAATGTTCCGCCCTGACTGGCGAGGACATCTAGTCCAACACCGACCTGCCAAGAGCGCAAAGTGGACCAGCTTTGAAACAGAGCTTCCGGATCGAAGGGCGGTGTTGGCGTGTCTACCTCTGCTCCAAGTTCGCGTAGTACGCCTACGGCTGCCTCACATGTCTCAAGGATGCCTGCGTCCATAGGAAACGCGCCATCCCAGTCCCGCATCCAGGCGATGCGCACACCGTTCAAGGACAGCGGGGATACGGGTGCGACGGGCTGATGGGCAACGCCATGCGGCTGACGCGGATCGGGTCCAGCAATCACATCTAAAAAGAGCCCGACATCTTCGGGGCTGCGGGCCATGGGACCGAGGGTCGAGAGCTGATGCAGGAATGTATCACCCAACGGTTCCGATGGAACCACTCCCCAACTTGGGCGGAATCCGAAGACATTGTTCCAACCGGCCGGGTTGCGCAGGCTCCCCATCATGTCGGATCCATCTGCCAAAAGTGTCATACCGGTTGCCAAAGCCACCGCCGCCCCACCCGACGACCCCCCGCAGGACAATGACGTATCATACGGGTTGCACGTCACACCATGAACAGGATTAAAAGTGTGACTGCCAAGGCCGAATTCCGGCGTGTTCGTCTTCCCGATAAAAATTGCACCGGCCGCCCGCATGCGGGCCACCATGATTTCGTCGGTTTGCGGAACGTTATCCGTCAAGATGGGTGAACCTTTGGTCGTCGCGATCCCGGCCACGTCAGCAAGATCCTTGACAGCTATGGGCAAGCCGTGCAGCGGACCTTTGGCGTCCGAGTTGTCGGCTGCGCGCGCTTCCTCCATCAGGTCGTCTGCCGCCCTCAGACTGACAACAGCATTCACCGTTGGATTGATCCGGGCGATCCGCTCCAGCGTGGCTTCCATCACGGATGTGGCCGTGACCCGCCCGGCACGCATATCGTCCAACAGCTGCGCTGCGGACGGGGGTGTCTTGTCTGACATAAGGCCTCCCTCTCCTCTTGAGTTCAGCCTAGCCTCAGTTGATCACAAATGAAAAGATGCAACGCGGGGAATGGTTTAGTCGCCCTGCGCTTCAGCGCGCGACTTACCAGACACATCCATCGCCAGCGTTGCCGCCATGAACCCATCCAGATCACCATCCAACACGCCCTTGGTGTCAGATGTTTCGTGGTTGGTTCGCAGATCCTTGACCATTTGATAGGGTTGAAGAACATAGGATCGGATCTGGTTACCCCACCCTGCGTCACCCTTGGCTTCATGCGCCGCGTTTATGTCGGCATTCCTGCGATCCAGTTCCAACTGATAGAGCCGCGATTTCAGCGCCTTCATCGCGATGTCGCGGTTCTGGTGCTGGGACTTCTCGGAACTGGTCACTACGATGCCCGTGGGATGGTGCGTGATCCGCACCGCCGAATCCGTGGTGTTCACGTGCTGACCGCCCGCGCCTGAGGAGCGATAGGTATCGACGCGGATGTCGGCCGGATTAACCTCGATTTCAATGTTGTCATCGACCACGGGATAGACCCAGACCGAGCTGAACGACGTATGCCTCTTAGCCGCCGAGTCAAAAGGAGAGATACGCACCAAGCGGTGCACGCCACTTTCCGATTTCAACCAACCATAAGCGTTGTGCCCCGAGATCTTATAGGTTGCAGATTTGATGCCCGCTTCGTCTCCAGCTGACTCAGATTGCAACTCGACCTTGAAGCCCTTCTTTTCCGCCCACCGGACATACATGCGTGCCAGAATGGACGCCCAGTCGCAACTTTCTGTGCCGCCTGCCCCCGCATTGATCTCGAGGAAAGTATCGTTCGCGTCCGCTTCGCCATTCAATAAGGCTTCCAGCTCTTTTTGCGCGGCCTTCTTGGCCAGGATTTTCAGGCTCTCTTCAGCCTCGGTGACGACTTCCTCGTCCTCCTCCATTTCACCCAGTTCGATTAGATCAACGGTATCCGTCATCTCCTGCTTGATGCCTTCATAGGTCGACATGGAATCAACCAATGCCTGGCGCTCCCGCATCAACTTTTGCGCGGCCTCCGGATCATCCCATAGGTTTGGATCCTCAACCCGCGCATTGAATTCCTCAAGCCGATGCTGGGCTGTATCCCAATCCATCCGCTGAGCAAGCAGCTCAAGCGACTTTTCAATTTCGGCCACGGTGTTCTGGGCGTCTGCGCGCATGGAGTATCCTGATGAAGTGGTTAGAGAAGCGTCTTAACGCAGTCCGAAAAGAGGAACAAGAAACCCGTAAGCCAAGTCGGGTTAATACAGCCCGCCAGAACTCAACGTGCCAAAGGACGCCTTGGGTCCCACGGTCGCGGTTCCACCCGAAGACGTGGTCACTTGGCGCACCGCCGACGCTGCCTCTTCAAACAGGGGCAAATCCGAACCCATGGCAAATCCACCATCAAACATCACACCGAACAAGGGCTCTTCGCCGTCGCGGAAATACTCGGCGACGACACTTTGGCCTGTCGCCTCGTCCGGCAGCCGCGCCCCGGTGAAGCGATCAATTTTGATAAAGCGTCCGCCTGGCGGCACCTCAAACTCGCCACCGCCGTATTTCTTGATCGCTTCTTCCATGAACGTGTTGAAAACCGGACCGCACATTCCGCCACCTGAGGCGCCGCGGCCCAAGGGTCGTGGTTGGTCGTACCCGATGTAACAGCCTGCCGCGATGTTTGAGGTAAAGCCGACAAACCAAACGTCGCGCGCGTCGTTGGTCGTGCCAGTCTTGCCCGCGGCAGGAACCGGCAAATTGACCGTACGCGCAGCTGTTCCGCGGTCCACAACACCCGTCATCATGGACGTAAGTTGATAGGCGGTGACAGCGTTCATCACCCGCTCACGGTTGGACCGGATCTGCGGCAACACGCCGGGGTCCAAGCTGGCCACCTGGCATTCGACGCAGTCACGGCGATCATGGCGATAGATCGTATTGCCAAACCTGTCCTGGATCCGGTCGACCAATGTGGGTTCCACCCGCTCACCGCCATTTGCAAACATCGAATAGGCTGCAACCATTTGATAAAGTGTGGTTTCTTCTGACCCCAGCGAGTTTGCTAGAAACAGCCCCATGTTGTCGTAAACGCCAAATCGCTCAGAGTACCGCGCGACCGTCTCCATACCAATTTCTTGCGCCAGTCGGATGGTCATCAGGTTTCTGGAACGTTCAATTCCAGTCCGAAGCGGTGTCGGGCCGTAAAACTGGTTCGAGGCGTTCCGCGGCCGCCACAAACCTTGTGGGGTATCGATCTCAATCGGCGCATCAACGACGATGGTGGCCGGGGAATAGCCACTGTCCAAAGCCGCCGCATAGACGAAGGGTTTGAAGGATGACCCCGGCTGACGCAGCGCTTGCGTGGTGCGGTTGAATACCGAGTCCTGATAAGAAAAACCGCCTTGCATCGCGATGACACGCCCTGAGTTCACGTCCATCGCCATAAAGGCGCCCTGAACTTCCGGCACTTGTCTGAGTGTCCAGCGGACAAAGCTTCCATCCTCATCAGAGGTCAACGCACGCACCAGTACAACATCACCAACCTCAAGGAGGTCACCCGCGACGCGGGCTCTGTTGCCCACAGATCCGTCCTCGCGCACGGGGCTCGCCCATTCTACATCACGCGCTGGGATCCAATGGCCATCATCGTCGTCCTCGACATCTTCGATGCCAATACGAGCGTCATTGTTGCCGACAGACAGGACTACAGCGGGATGCCACCGGCCTTCAAGGTTAATGTCTCGCGGCACCTCGGCTTCGGCCAATGCGGTGCGCCATGCCTCTTCACTGCCGAGTTGATCGGCAGGGATAGTTACGCCCGTTCCGCGATAGACGCCACGATTGCGGTCATATTTTTCAAGTGCATCGCGCAAGGCCAGCGCTGCCACCTCTTGCATCTGGGGTTCAATCGTCGCGCGGACCGTGAATCCTCCGGTAAAGAATTCGCCCTCACCAAAATCCCGGCTCAGCTGACGGCGGATCTCATCCGTAAAGTAATCGCGTGGCGGCAACGCCGTCCGGAAGCTTTCAAAGTCGCCGTTCTGTACCGAGCGCAACGGCTGGGCGACCTCATTCTCATACGACGCGTAATCAAGGTAGCCGTTCTCATACATCTCTTCCAAAACGAAGTTGCGCCGGGCCAACAAACGCTCTTTCCGGCGCACCGGGTGGTAGTCGGACGGTGCCTTCGGGAGTGAGGCAAGAAACGCCGCTTCATGCGGTGCCAGTTCGCCCAAGGTTTTGTTGAAATAGGTCTGTGCCGCCGCTGTCACGCCGTAAGAATTCTGTCCAAGGAAGATCTCGTTCATGTAGAGCTCTAGGATGCTCTCTTTATCCAGCGTCTCTTCCAAACGCGCGGCCAGAATGATCTCTTTGATCTTGCGTTCTACCTGCCGATCCCCCGACAACAGAAAATTTTTCATGACCTGCTGGGTGATCGTCGACGCCCCCCGGAGCGTTTCGCCACGCGACCGCACCGCCTCGACACCCGCGGCAGCGATCCCGCGCATGTCATAGCCTTTGTGCGTGTAAAAGTTCTTATCCTCGGCACTGATGAACGCCTGTTTGACCAGATCGGGGATGTCCTCCGCTGGGGTAAACAAGCGACGTTCCTGCGCGAATTCATCAATCAAGCGTCCCTCACCGGAGTAGATCCGGCTGATTGTTGGGGGCTTGTATTGCGCGAGGGACTCGTGGCTCGGCAGATCGCGTCCGTATATCCAAAAGATCGCGCCGATCGACAAAGCGACCATCGCAACACCCAACGTCATCAGCGAAAAGATCGCGCCGAAGAAGGAAAAGACAAATCTCAGCACCTGGAGCCCCTTTGTTCAGGTCCTGCTAATATAGGCAGTGCGCGGGTGACCGTCAAAACACGAAACGTAGCGTTTTGGCCGGATATCGCGCATTTTGGTGTGGATAAAGCGGCGACGTCTACCGGCGAACCAACGGGCGCATCTCGCTGTCTTCGCGCAGCCAAAGTTGCACGCCATCCCGAATCCCGTCGGCCATGCGCCGGCGCCACTCGGGGTCTTGCAAGTTCTCCAGGTCACGAGGAGACGATAGGAAACCGATCTCAATCAAAACAGACGGGATATCGGCTGCCTTCAGGACCGAAAATGCAGCCTGACGCAGCGGCCGGCGATTCATCGGCCCCCCCTGATTTCCCATGCCAACAACGAGGGATTTCGCAAGGATGCCAGTGCGTGGCGTCGTCTCTTGCCGGGCCAGATCCAACAGGATTGCTGTGACTTGATCATCCGCAGTGCTCAGATCCACACCGGACAAAAGCTCGTCCCGGTCATGACGTTCGGCCAATTTTGCCGAAGCAACGTCCGAGGCTTCTTGCGACAGGGTATAAACCGTCGCGCCATGGGCGCCCCCGTCCGCCAGCGAATCCGCATGAAGCGAAATGAACACGTCCGCTTGGACCTCGTGTGCCATGGCGATCCGCCGTTCGAGGGATACGAAGTAATCGCCCGTCCGGGTCAGTGAGACGTCGAAACCACCGGCGCGCAACAGCGCTTCTTCCAACTCTCGAGCAAACGTCAACATCAGATCTTTTTCACGAACGTCTCCTCGCTCCGCACCCGGATCAACGCCGCCGTGGCCAGGGTCCAACATCACGCGAATAACACCCGCGATGCGCGGACGCGGCGCCTTCAACTCAGTTGCTTTTGGCAAATCCCAGCGTGGGTCATACGGTGCGCCTGATTGGGCAGCGAAGGTATCCGTGTCGGCGGCAGCTAGCGCCAGTGACATGACCGCCCGGCCCGTCACGTCATCAGTAGCAACCCCGACCTTGTCGACGATCTGTGGGGCTGACAGCTCGGCGACCAAGCGCGACCAACCCGGTCGAAACGTACCGGCGCGCACGGTTTTTACAACGTTGGAGCGGTCAAACCGCGCAATGTCCAACGCCCGCCAATCCACTTCCCGGAAATCCACAACCAGGCGCGCAGGATCTGTCAGAGTGAACACCCGATAGGGGACGCCCTGGCTTAACGCCAGCGTCAACTCTGTTCCGTTTGGCGTATCGACAAAATGACTGCCAGCCGGGTCAATCCGGGCCAGCCCAGAAAGGTCCTGCGCCTCTGCAAACTGGGCTAGTGCACTCCAAATGCACAAAACAAAGGGGATCAGCCTGACCATACGCGCCTCGGATCTGCTCGAGTTCCGGGGCTCTGTTTGGCCCCTTTGTCAGCAACCTACACGAGTATTCGCGGTTTGTGAATCCTCAACGCGACGCCATGAACGCTTTGAGACGTGCCAGCCCTTCTTCGATATCCGCCGTATCGCGGGCATAGGAAAATCGCAGCGTTTGATGACCGCGCACCGGATCGAAATCCAAGCCTGGAGTGACTGCGACACCTGCATGTTCAAGGATCTCGGCTGCGAAGGCCCTGCTGTCATCGGTCAAGTCAGAAACATCGGCATAGACATAGAATGCGCCGTCGGGCGGAGCGATCTTACCAAAGCCCGCCTCAGGCAGTCCGGTCAACATCAGATCGCGATTGGCTTTATAGATGGCGAGGTTCTCTTGCAGCTCATCCTCACAATCCATTGCCGCAAGCGCGGCGCGTTGCGAGACATGCGGCGCGCAGATGAACATGTTTTGCGCAATTCTTTCGATCACCCGAACATGGTCTTCGGGGACCACCATCCAACCCACACGCCATCCAGTCATCGAGAAATACTTGGAAAACGAGTTGATCACATATGCCTCGTCGGTCACCTCAAGCGCTGTGACCGCTTTCGCCTCGTATTCGATGCCATGATAAATCTCATCGCTGATAAACGATGCGCCCTGCCCGTGCGCGGCGTCAATCAGGGCTCGCATCGCTGCATGATCCAACATCGTGCCTGTCGGGTTGGCGGGACTGGCCACCATCAGACCGGCCAGATCCAGATCCGCAAAGTCGCTTGCGACGGGCTGATAACGGTTCTCTGGCGCCGCTGGTAAATCAACGGGGGTCAGATCCAAGGCACTTAGGATCTGCCGATAAGATGGATACCCCGGTGCACCGATACCTACCTTATCGCCTGTGTCAAAAAGTGCCGTGAAAGCCAGTATGAACCCACCAGACGAGCCAGACGTGACCACGACGCGTTCAGGGTTCAGATCCACGTTGTACCATTCACCATACATCCGGGCGATCCGTTGACGCAGAGCGGGCAAGCCCAACGCAACTGTATAGCCCATCGATCCCTCGGACATTGCCCGGCCAACCGCGTCCAACGCGCCCTTGGGCGCACCGGTTCCGGGTTGACCAACCTCCATATGGATAACACTGCGCCCCGCCTCTTCGGCGCGGCGCGCGGCTTCCATCACGTCCATCACAATAAAAGGATCAACCTGGGCCCGTCTTGAAACTCGCATGTGTTTTCCTCACAGTCTGCGCATGGCTTTTCATCGCGTCTGCCGTCTGGCGTCAATCCCAGCATTGTGTTTGGTACTGGTCCTCGTCACGGCATCAGGCGCTTTTGCCCGTGGATTGCTGCGCGACGCCGACATCGAAAATGCTTTGGAGCAGCTGTCAGCCCCCATCTTACGCGCTGCCGGATTAAGCCCCGCCCGGGTAAAAGTATTGATCGTCAATGACAGTTCGCTGAACGCCTTTGTGGTGAACAGCCGGGCCATTTTCATTCACTACGGTCTTGTCTTAAAGGCAGACACACCTGAAATGCTGCAAGCCGTCATCGCGCATGAGGCTGCGCATATCGCCAACGGGCATATTGCAAGGCGCACGGGTAACGCGCGCAGCGCTCAGACTCTGGCCGGTTTGGGCATTGCGCTTGCAGTGGCTGCAGCGGCAAGTGGGGCAAACTCTCAGGCCGCGGGCGGGCTTGCGACAGGGCTGTCCTCTTCGGCATTGCGCGGGTTTCTCAAACATACCCGCGCAGAAGAAGCCGCCGCTGACCAAGCCGCCGCGCAGTATATGCGTGCTGCCGGCATCTCCCCTGTTGGGTTGCTCGAAGTGCACCGCCTGTTTCGCGGCCAAGAAGCTCTGGTAGAAAGCCGACAAGACCCGTATATGCGCTCCCACCCGCTCACGCGGGACCGCATCCGCGCCGCAGAAGCCTTTGTTGCCGCGTATGGCAATTTTTCTGAACCGAATGATACTGCCAGATACTGGTTCGCGCGCGCCAAGGGGAAATTGTCCGCGTTCACGCGCAGCACCAAATGGACCATGCGGCGCGTGAGTGAAGAGGAATTCGGGGACGTGCGACTGATGCGCGAAGCGGTCGCCTTTCACCGCTCTGGCAACGCGCGCAAAGCTCTGCAATCGATTGATGCCGCGATACAAACCCGTGGTGGGCAAGACGCATTTTACTACGATCTGAAGGGACAATTCCTATTCGAAAACAGACGTTTTGAGGCCGCGATGGAAGCCTATAGCCGCGCAGCCTCTTTGGCCCCGCGAGAGGCGCAAATCCTTGGCGGACTGGGACGCGCGCAGCTGGCCACAAACCAGTTTAGCGCCGCGGTCGAAACGCTGGAGCAAGCACGCGCCCGCGATCTGGGCGATGCCCGTATCCTGCGTGACTTGGGGCAAGCCTATGCGCGGCTTGGTCAAAACGGACAGGCATCGCTAGCCACTGCAGAACGCTACGCGCTGCTAGGCCGACTGGACGACGCCAAAATACACGCAACGCGCGCGATGGGACTGCTACCTCGCGGATCTGTGGGTTGGCGTCGGGCCGAAGATGTGTTCTTTGCTGCAGAGAACGCTGAGAAACGGAGATAACCATGCGCCATTTGGTCATGTCGGCAGTCACCGCCCTCGTTTGTGCAACTGGACCAGCCGCTGCTTTCGACATCTCCCAGATGTCACCTGACGAACGGGAGGCGTTTCGCACGGAAATTCGCAATTACCTGTTGGATAATCCGGAAGTGATTATGGAGGCCGTACAGGCGCTGGAAGAGCGTCAGCAACAAGCGCAGGCCAACGCTGACAAGGATTTCATTGCCGCGAACGCAAGCGCCATCTTTGAAGACGACGTAAGTTGGGTCGGCGGCAACCCGGACGGCGATGTGACCGTTGTCGAGTTTATGGATTACCGCTGCGGGTTTTGCCGTCGCGCTGCACCCGAAGTTGAAAAGCTGCTGGCAAGCGACGGCAATGTACGCTTGGTTGTGAAAGAGTTTCCGATCCTGGGCGAACAGTCGGTAATCATGTCCCGCTTTGCAATCGCAACGCTGCAGATCGCTGGCGATGACGCATACAAGAGCGTGCATGACGTGATGCTCGCCGCAGAAGGTGACATGTCAGAGACCCGGTTGCGCCGTATCGCGTCCGATCTCGGCCTTGATGCGGACGCCATTCTCGCACAAATGCCATCGTCAGAGGTGACGCAAGTCATCGCTCAGAACCGGGCCCTTGCCCAAAACTTGAATATCCAGGGCACGCCCAGCTTCATCGTTGGAGATGAAATTCTGCGTGGGTTCCTACCGGCTGATCAAATGGAAATCGTGGTCGACGAAGCGCGCGGGTGACAAGGTAAGCGCATGTTTTCCTTCGGCACATATCTTTAGCCGACGTAAACATCTCGGCCGTGCGCACTGTATTCTGCTAAAGCGTCTGACCAGCTGGGCAACGTATCGGCTTGATAGCCGTGGACTCGGCCTGTCGCGTATCCTTTCAAACGTCGCATGGCTTTGGCATGCCGGGCGCTGCGCAGATAGCGCAGCATCGCTGTGCGATCTTCCCAAGCGCTGAGGGTATGATGAACACCATCAATCGTTCGCGTTTGCGCCATAACGTTTCCCGGAGCGCGCAACGCATCGGACATCGACACGAAAGAGTGCCGCCAAAACAGCGGGGCATAAAGGCCGCTTTTCAGTTTCAGACCCGTGACAGAGATGTGCAGCGTCTTGCCTACTCTGCTGCTTGCGCTTCAGCTGCGTCCAATTCAGCAGCTTTCTTTTCGACCTGTTCAACGATGTGGTCGACCATCTGATCGTTGGTCATCTTGTGGCTTTGCTTACCCGCAAGATAAACCATGCCTGCGCCGTTGCCGCCGCCAGTAAAGCCTACATCCGTCATGAGCGCCTCACCCGGGCCATTCACAACGCAGCCGATGATTGACAGGCTCATCGGCGTTTTGATGTGCTCGAGCCGATGCTCAAGCAATTCAACAGTTTTGATCACGTCAAAGCCCTGACGCGCGCAGGAGGGGCATGAGATGATATTCACCCCGCGATGGCGTAGTCCGAGCGATTTCAGGATCTCATAGCCAACTTTTACCTCTTCCACCGGATCAGCGCTCAGACTCACGCGGATCGTGTCGCCGATACCCATCCAAAGCAGGTTGCCCAAGCCAATGGCTGACTTGATGGTCCCAGACACAAGGCCACCTGCTTCCGTGATGCCAAGGTGAATCGGCGCATCCGTGGCCTCGGCAATGCCCTGATAGGCAGCAGCGGCCAGGAACACGTCCGACGCTTTGACAGAGATTTTGAATTCGTGAAAATCGTTGTCCTGTAGAATTTTGATGTGATCCAGGCCGGATTCCACCATCGCCTCTGGACATGGCTCTGCGTATTTCTCAAGCAGGTGCTTTTCTAAAGATCCCGCATTCACACCGATCCGGATCGAACAATTGTGATCGCGCGCAGCTTTGATCACTTCCTTCACGCGGTCTTCGCTGCCGATGTTGCCCGGATTGATGCGCAGACACGCGGCACCGGCCTCTGCACTTTCGATTCCGCGCTTATAGTGGAAATGAATGTCCGCTACGATCGGTACAGGGCTTTCGGCAACGATTTCTTTTAACGCTTTCGAGGATGCCTCGTCCGGAACCGACACACGTACGATATCCGCGCCTGCTTCGGCCGCTGCTTGCACCTGTTTGACCGTCGCTTTGACATCCGTGGTCAAAGTGTTGGTCATGGTTTGCACCGCGATGGGGGCGTCACCACCAACCGGAACAGATCCGACCATGATCTGGCGTGATTTCCGGCGATAGATATTCCGCCAAGGACGCACGTGGTTCAACGACATGAGGGGCCTCGTCTAGAGATCGTCTGTTAGGAGCAAGATAGGACGGGATGTCACGCACCGCAACGTGGCGTGCACAACATCAACCTGATTGGACGGGATTACTCGGTTGCGTTCTCTTCCAACGCGGCTTCTGCAACGACCCGAGCAAGGTCACTATCCACATCAAGATCTGCCAGATCCATGGATTGCGATACGTTTTCAACTGCTAATGCAAAATCAGATGTCACGGTGCCCCTGTCGCCAACCGGCCCGTAGACGGCGCCATTCAGATCGAAATAGATCGAGCCGGACTCGCCAACACGAAGTGTGGCCGGTTCTTCGGTTGCTGGCACGTCGTAGGTCTGACCGCCTTCCATGATCCCTTCGAAAACGACAGATCCGTCTGCGGATGTGACGCGAACCCAAGCCGGGCGCACGGCAACCATGCGAAGTTGAGGCGCTGTTTCTTCCACCACTTGTGGCACGGCGGACGCGATCGCCGCGTCCAGGCTGCTATCAACAACTGCTGGCGCTTCGGGGATTTCAGGCGCTCGGAACGCGCCGACAGAACGCGGATCCAGGGTTGCGATCGGGGCGTCACGCGCCACCAGAACAGGCACATCAAGAGCTTGCGGGCGATACAGGCGATCAAGGGCTTCGACGCTGGGTGCTGCGAATCCTTCTGCCGCTTCGCCCGCGCCTGAGGCATCTGTATTCAAAGGATCCAAGTCGCTGAGCACTACTGGTGTTTGATCAACCGGCGTAACCTGAACCTGCTGCACTTCGCGCAAAACCGTCCAACCGCCGTATCCCAAGCCAGCCATGAGTGCGACAAGCACCATCATCGATCCGATGGCACGTGGCTCGATCTGCGCAAGGACGCTTTCCCCAGGCGCGCCGTTGAAAGGTGAGGCGCTTGAGCCAAACGGATCTTGCATGTTCGACCGGCGCGAAACCAGACCGGCGTCGTCACCGCGCTTCACAACAGAAGCCTCTGACGACATGCCATGCGCGACTTCAAAACCGCTTTCTTGGCAAAAGGCCTCGTAGGCCTCGTCGGGGTTCATGTTCAGGTAGCGCGCGTAGGATCGAACATAGCCAGCAATGAAACCTGGCGTGTCAAACGCCGAGGGGTCGCAATTTTCAATAGCGGCAATGTAGGAGGCTTTGATCCGGAGCTCGCGTTGAACGTCGAGGAGCGACTTACCCATGGTTGCGCGCTCACCGCGCATGACATCACCAAGACGCAATTCGAAGTCGTCAAAGCTCTTAGGCTTTGCGACGTCTTCGCTCACAACTGGCACAGATTTGCGCCTGATCATGCCCGATGCCCTATTCCACCATCATCGACCAACGATGTCCCCCCATCGATTCGGTCAGCTATTATTGAGTGAATACTAACACATGGGCAAAAAGATGCACATCTCCGTGACGTCAGGCAGAAAGCTCGGCACGATTTAGCGCACAATGGCTCCACAATGCGTCCATCGCACGCACCAACGCATCCAACTCACTAGGCCCATGCACGGGCGACGGGGTAAACCGCAACCGCTCTGTCCCGCGTGGCACCGTCGGAAAGTTGATCGGCTGCACATAGATACCGAAGTCCTCAAGCAGCATGTCGCTCAACTTCTTGGTGTGAACCGGATCACCAACAATCACCGGGACAATGTGGCTTCCATGATCAATAATCGGCAAGCCAAGGCCTTTCAGACGCGTCTTCAGAATTTTGGCTTGTTCCTGATGCTGGTCACGGAGCTCAGGCGTGCGCTTCAGGTAGGCAACGGACGCCGCGGCACCTGCTGCCACAGCCGGTGGAAGTGACGTTGTAAAGATGAAGCCCGGCGCGTAAGACCTTATTGCATCACACATTTTTGCGCTGGCGGCGATGTAGCCGCCCATCACACCAAAGGCTTTCG
>CAYODE010000072.1:0-17457 GCA_964402685.1 uncultured Aestuariivita sp.
AGAACATCATGTCCGAACTGATGGGCAACATTTACGGCCAGTATGACGCCAAGCCCAAGGGCTTTGTGCCAGGGGGAATGAGCCTGCACAACATGATGCTGCCGCACGGACCAGACAAAAACGCGTTTGAGGGCGCATCAAACGCCGACCTCAAACCCGAAAAATTGGACAACACAATGTCGTTCATGTTTGAAACGCGCTTCCCGCAGCATCTGACTGGGTTCGCCGCAAACGAAGCGCCATTGCAAGACGATTACATCGACTGCTGGTCCGACATCGACAAGAAGTTCGACGGCACGCCAGGGAAAAAGTAAACACAGACGAACCGACACGTCCCGGGTGGAGGGGGTTCACTCCTTCGCCCAGTGGTAACCCTTGGGAGGATTTATGCCACTACTGAAAAGCTGGGTGGAAAGCGCGAATTCCGCAGAACATCCGTTTCCACTAAACAACCTGCCCTATGGCGTGTTTTCCGTCGATGACGGCGATCTTCGCTGCGGGATCGCGATTGGTGATCGCATTCTGGATGCCACAGGGCTTGAGGCGGCAGGCATCCTGCGGGCAGACCCGGACGCCGATGTGCTTGATGCGCCGTATTGGAACGACTTCATGGAACTGGGGCCGGACGTCTGGAATAGCTATCGTGGCACGCTTCAAACCATGCTGGCGGCAGATGCCTCAGAAGACGTGCAGGACAAGCTGACGACGTTTTCTGTTCCGATGGCCGAAGCGACACTGCACATGCCGTTTCGCGTGTCCGAATACACAGACTTCTATGCGGGCCGACATCACGCGACCAATGTTGGGACGATGTTCCGCGGCCCGGAAAATGCGCTGCCGCCCAACTGGCTGCACATTCCGATTGGATATAACGGCCGTGCATCGTCGGTTGTAGTCTCTGGCACGGATATCCGGCGGCCGTGGGGCCAGTTGAAAAGCCCGGATCATGACCTGCCCGCGTTTCTGCCATGCCGACGGTTTGACATTGAACTGGAAATGGGCGCGATTGTCGGAACGCCGTCAAACGGCCCGGTTACGGTCCAAGAAGCTGACGACATGATCTTTGGCTATGTGCTGTTGAATGACTGGTCCGCGCGCGACATTCAGGCGTGGGAGTACCAGCCGCTTGGTCCCTTCCAGGCCAAAGCGACCGCCACTTCAATCAGCCCATGGATCATTACAAGGGCTGCGCTGGAGCCATTTCGTGTCAACACGCCCGAGCGCCAATTCGCTTTGTTGGATCATCTCAAAGATAGCGGTCCCATGCTCTATGACATCAAGCTTGCTGTCGATATGGCGCCGGAAGACCAGCCTGCGACGACCATTGCGCGCACCAATTATTCCGAGATGTATTATTCGGCCGCACAGCAATTGGCACATCACTCGACATCGGGCTGTCCGATGCGGACCGGCGACCTTTTAGGCTCCGGCACAATCTCAGGCGCCGCAAAGCCCGAACGCGGTTCTCTGCTTGAGCTGAGTTGGGGCGGCAAAGAGCCTTTGACGCTCGACACCGGAGAAACACGCAGCTTCATTGAGGATGGCGACACCCTCACCTTGAAAGGCCACTGCGAGGGCGACGGTTATACGATTGGATTTGGTGAGTGCGCCGGCAAGGTCGTTGCCGCACTGGATGATCCTTTCAAGCGGTAATCCAGCATCGGGGAGGGAGACCTGACATGCCACATATTGATCCTTTGGACCGGTCCGAACTGCCGCAGTTCGAAGAGAAATTCGCGCGTTACGACGCGATCCGTGGGTTTCTGCCGAATTCGATCCTAACGATGGGCCGCCGCCCCAACATCGCGGCGGCGTTCATGGAACTGAACCAAGCCATCCTTTACGAAGGCACGGTGCCAGAAGCGTTAAAGATGATGGTCGCGCTTATGACATCGATGGCCACCGGATGCCGGTACTGCCAGGGTCATATGGCCAATCTGAGCCATGTCTATGACGTCCCGGACGAAAAGATCAACGCGGTTTGGGCGTGCGAAACCTCCCCCCTGTTCACCGACGCCGAACGTGCAGCTTTGGTTCTTGCCCGGGAAGCAGCGGGTGTTCCAAACACCGTAGAAGCGCATCACTTTGACGAACTCAAGAAGCACTTCACCGAGGCTGAGATCGTGGAAATTGTCGGAGCCATCGCCCTGTTCGGCTATCTCAACCGATGGAACGATACGATGGCAACAAGCATGGAAACACACCCCGCCAAAGTCGCCGTCCAAGCCATGCCAGACTGGGATGGTGGCAAGCATGGGATGGGGTGACCTTTGGAGGAGCCCCTCCGGTCTTCTCCCTATCTCCAACATATAACAAAACCTCTGCCACCAGCAGAGCGATCAAAGGAAACCAACATGGCCAAAGCATTCGCATCCCAAGGCGACATGGCAGAAAAGAACATCACCTTTACCGAAGTTGGTGAAGGTTTATGGGCGTTTACTGCCGAGGGCGACCCAAATTCAGGTGTGATCATCGGCGATGACAGCGTCATGATTGTGGAGGCACAGGCGACGCCACGCCTCGCTGGTAAAGTAATTGAAAAGGTGCGCGAGGTCACGGACAAGCCAATCACGCATGTGGCCCTGACGCATTACCATGCTGTCCGCGTGTTGGGTGCTTCGGCCTTTGGTGCACAGCAGATTATCATGTCGGACATGGCCCGCGCGATGGTTGTCGAGCGCGGTCAGGAAGATTGGGATAGCGAGTTCCAGCGCTTCCCACGTCTGTTTCAAGGACATGAGAGCATTCCCGGGCTAACATGGCCGACCACCACGTTCAGCGACACGATGACGGTCTATTTGGGCAATCGGCGTATCGACCTAATGCATCTGGGACGCGCCCATACGGCCGGTGACATTGTGATCCACGTCCCCGACCAAAACGTGATGTTTACTGGCGACATCGTTGAGTATCACTCTGCCTGTTACTGTGGTGACGGCCATTTCTCCGATTGGGGAGATACATTGGACGAGATCAAAGCCTTTGAAGTTGACGCCATCGCACCAGGACGTGGTGATGCTTTGATGGGTCAGGAGATGGTGAACAAAGCCATTGAGAACACCCGGGATTTCGTTGAAAGCACTTATCGCCCGGCAGCCAAGGTTGCGGCACGAAACGGCACGCTGAAAGAAGCTTGGGATGCTGTACGCGAAGAATGCGATCCGAAGTTCGCAGATTACGCAATATATGAGCATTGCCTGCCGTTCAATGTGGCCCGCGCATATGACGAAGCCCGCGGCATCGACACCCCTCGGATCTGGACCGCCCAGCGCGATCTGGAGATGTGGGAGGCCCTTCAATCTTAACGGCAGATGGGCGCGCCCCCGATACTGGACAGCAGATGAGCAAATTCAGTCCAACCAAAGCTGACCTTAAGTTCCGTCTCGCTTTCTCTGTCGCGGGGTTGATCATGATGATTGGCGCCATTCTGTATCGCGGTATGCCTGTTGGGCCCGCCATGTTCGAAATCTTAGGGATCGCAAGCGTCTTTTTTGGCGGCACTGCAGTCTGGACGGTCCGGAAACTGATCAGAAAAGAGTACTCTGATGGCTTATGATTATGCCCCCTACCCCTTTGTTGCGCCTCCTGGTCTGAGCGAAGCTGAACCGCGCCACCCGGTTGCGATTGTCGGTGCAGGTCCAATCGGTCTGGCAATGGCAATCGACCTTGCCCAGCGCGGTGTGAAATCGGTTGTTCTGGACGACAACAACGTGGTGTCAGTCGGGTCTCGCGCCATTTGCTGGGCAAAACGAACGCTGGAAATCTTTGACCGGCTCGGCGTGGGAGAGCGCATGCTGGAGAAAGGCGTCACGTGGAAAGTTGGACGCCAGTTTCATGGCCATGATGAGGTCTACGCCTTTGATCTGCTTCCCGAAGACGGTCACAAATACCCCGCCTTCATCAACCTTCAGCAATACTATGTCGAAGAGTACCTGATCGACCGGGCGCGTGAATTCTCTGACCTGATCGATCTACGCTTCAAGAACAACGTCACTTCGCATGAAGACAAGGGTGACCATGTACAGTTGAGCGTGGACACACCCGAAGGCTCCTACACATTGGAAGCGGACTGGTACATTGCGTGTGACGGTGCTGGATCGCCCACGCGTGAACGCATGGGGTTGAGTTTCGAGGGGCAAACCTTTCAGGAGCAGTTCCTGATCGCGGATATCGAGATGGAAGATAGCCCGTTTGGCGACAATGACGTTCCAGAACGCTGGTTTTGGTTTGATCCACCGTTCCACCCCGGAAAGTCCGCACTTCTTCACATGCAACCCGACAACATCTACCGGATCGATTTGCAGTTGGATGTCGACGCGGATGCAAAACAAGAGGCCACAGTAGAAAAGGTTCTGCCTCGGATCAAAGCTATCGTCGGGGACAAACCCTTCAAACTGGACTGGATGAGCGTCTACAAGTTCCGCTGCATCAAGCTGGATGAATTCGTACACGGTCGGGTGGTTTTTGTTGGGGACAGCGCGCATGTTGTCTCACCTTTCGGGGCGCGTGGCGGCAACGGCGGCATTCAGGATGTCGACAATCTGGGATGGAAGCTGGCCGCAGTTCTACAAGGTCATGCCAGCGACGAGTTGATCCGGACCTATCATGATGAGCGCAGCCATGGCTCTGCCGAAAACATCCTGAACTCGTCACGCTCCACGAATTTCATGACGCCCAAGACACCGATGGAGGCCCTGTTCCGCGCCGAAGCCCTCCGATTGGCTCATGACCAACCGTTTGCACAAAAGCTGCTGAATTCCGGGCGGCTGTCCATGCCATGCTCTTTGGAAGGTTTTGACCTGCAAACACCGGGGAGTGCTCAGATTGAACCCGGCAGATCCGCGGTTGATGCGCCCTTATCCAATGCCGATGGCGACACGTGGCTCATTGAACAGGTCCAAGGCCAATTCACTCTGGTAGGGTTTGGCGACATTGCCTTGCCGGAAGTTCCCGGACTGAAGCGAATTGGCATCAATCAGCGTGCTGAGTATCCCTGTTTTACCGCCTCGGCAAACCATGCCATCCGGCGATACGGTTCCGAGATCGCCTATCTGTTCCGGCCCGACGGCCACGTCTGCGCCGTCTTCCGCACCCCTACTCCCCAAGACATCAAGGCGGCGATGGACCGCGCGATGGCTAACGCGTTAGAGGACGTCGCATGACCATTTACCCCGACAGGCTTAGTCCCAACCAGGACGATGTTTATAATGCGCTCATGGCTGCACATGAGGGTCTAGACGATGCAGAGAGCCACGCCTTGAACGCGCGTCTTGTCTTGTTGATGGCCAATCAGATCGGCGACCCGGCGATCCTGACCGATTTGATTGCGACCGCGCGGAGCTACTCCGATGGCTGAGATTACGCTTTATGACTTTTGGCGATCATCAGCGAGCTATCGGTTGCGCATCGCTTTGAACTTGGCGGGGTTGGTGTACACATCGGTACCAGTGGACCTGCCGACAAAGGAACACAAAACTCCCGAACATATGGCGCGCAATCCGCAGGGTTTTGTACCGGTGCTCGACATCGATGGCCTCAGGTTAACGCAATCCCTGGCCATTCTGGACTATCTGGATCAAACCCGTGACCTTGGTCTTCTTCCGAAAGACCCTGCCGACCGCGCGCAGATGCAGGCTTTGGCGCATTCCATCGCGGTGGACATTCATCCGGTGTGCAACCTTCAAGTCGCGGCCCACGCCGTCGACATCACCGGCCGGGAAGAGGTGCGTCAGGGGTGGATGCAGCGTTTCATCCGTCCAGGTATGGTTGCCTTTGAAAGCCTGCTTTCAGCTTACGATCAGACGCCATTCGCCTGTGGCGCAGCCCCGGGCTTAGTGGATATCTGCTTGATGCCACAGGTCTATAACGCCCGCCGCTGGGGTGCCGAGATCGATGATTTGCCGCATACGATGGCCGCGGTTTCCGCGTGCGAAGCCCACCCGGCGTTCCAAGCCGCGCATCCAGATCATCACAAGCCCTGATTTTCTCGTTCTGGCAGAGATGCTTTTTGACTCTTTGACGGAACCAAAAACAGTTACCTGCCAAGCAGACTAAATGGCGGCAGCCCAAACCTCGACTTCGACCTTGAATTCTGGCCGCGTAAAGCCCGACACGATGACCAAAGTAGACGACGGTAACTGATCATCAGGAACCTTGGCCAGGAATGTATCGCGAGACCGCATGTAACCCTGCATGTGATCACGGTGCGTAACATATGCAGAGACGTGCACGACGTCAGTTGCGCCCATCCCTGCTTCCGCAAGTATGGCGGCAATGTTAGCAAAGCACATCTGTCCCTGATCAAAGGGATCTTCCGGGACTGATCCATCTTCGCCCAAACTAAGCTGGCCGGATGTGCGGACCCAGCGCGCCCCGGCGGGCACCTCAACTCCGTGGGAATAACGCGCAAAGGGCGGCGCAATACTGGTAGGGTTCAGGGGTCTCATCAGGTCTGCTCCAAAGCTTATTGCACGCACACTCTTGCCTGACTCGCATTTCTTTGAAAGGGTGCAACCAAATCTCTGGCACAGATTCATTTCTCAGGGCCACGCAATGACCATTTCCTAAGGGAGGAAGTGATGACACAGCGTGTTGTTCTGGTACGTCATGGGCACGACCCAAATGACGATCGTGTGGCCACCTACCTGTCACAGGCAGGGTTTGAGATTGACGTGCGCAAACCCTTTGCCGGTGACACAATTGGCGAGGTCACAGACGATGTGGCTGGCACCGTGATCTATGGCGGAATGTACAACGCCTACGACACCGAGAAGCACCCGTTTCTGAACGAAGAGTATCGTTGGATCGGGGCGTCCCTAGATGCCGGCATCCCGATCTTGGGACTATGCCAGGGCGCACAAATGATGGCCTATCATCAGGGCGCATGGGCAGGAGCACCGGATCACGGAAAGCATGAATTCGGCCTCTATGAAGTCAGCCCCACCGGTGAAGATGATAGCTTCATGCCGGGTCCGATGCATGTGACCCAAGCGCATTACCATACCTTCGATTTACCAAATGGCGCGGTGCATCTTGCGCGATCCGAAATGTTCGAAAACCAGGCCTTCCGGATGGGAGACAAAGCCTATGGGTTTCAATTTCACCCGGAACAGACGGTGGAAAGCTTCCGCAGATGGCAGACATCGCGGCCAAACAGCTACGAAAAACCGGGGGCACAGGATCAGGCGGAGCAAGATCGACTGCTTTATGAACATGATGCTGCGCAAGCTGCGTGGTTCTTTTCGTTTCTCGAAAGGTTCCTGGGTCGCGCGGAATGAACATCGAACCAGATATGCGGATCCAAAACCTGCGGATCCCACGCAGTCTGCTGCAGGATCCGAATTTCGGCGGTGAACACGACGGCGATTGCCAGCGCGGCACGCTGATCCTGCGGCGGGGCAAGGTTAGCGCGCTTGTCGCTGAAGCACCGTCAGGTCCCGCTCGAATGGTTCTTCCCAAACTTACCGAAGCGCATTGTCACTTGGACAAATGCCACAGCATTCACAGGCTGGGTGACGTTGGCGGCGATTTGATGCATGCCATCGATGCACAAGCACGGGATAAAGCGAAGTGGACCGAGGAAGACCTTGCTCATCGGGCGGGACAGGGGTTGGCAGAAAGCCTCGCTGCCGGGTGTGGCACATTGCGGAGCCATATCGATTGGGGGGATACGTCCGAGCCCCCTTTGGCTTGGCATGTCTTACCTGCGCTCGGTCACGATGGCCTTACTTGCCAGTGGGCAGCACTGACTGGCATCGACCAGCTTGCCGACCTGAATTTCGCGCGGGGTGTTGCTGACCATGTCGCGCGGACGCGTGGCGGCGTTTTGGGAAGCTTTGTTCTGCATCATCCCGGTGAAGTTACTCGGCAAGGGCTTTTGAACGCGTTTGCGCAAGCCGACCGGCTTGGGCTGGCGCTTGATTTTCACGTTGATGAAAGCCTCGACAATCTGAATGGGGTTGAGGCGATCGCAGATGTAGCCCTGGAATTGCAGCATCAAGGGCCGATCCTGATCGGTCATGCCGTGGCACTGATGAACAAATCCGGTGAGGATGTGGCGCGCATTGCCGATAAACTGGCCCGCGCAGGGATTACAGTTTGCGTTTTGCCAACAACAAACCTCTATCTTCAAGGTCGCCGCGACGGCACCCCAGATCGACGCGGGCTGACCCGGTTGCGCGAGCTCGGCGAAAGAGGTGTCCCGGTCATCGTTGGCTCGGACAATGTTGCCGATGCATTCTGCCCGTTAGGTCAACATGACCCGATGGCGGCCCTACACCTCGCATGTCTCGCCGCGCATCTGGATCCACCCTTGGCACGTTTGCTGCCGATGGTCACAGTTGACGCTCGGAGATCGTTGGGAATGCCCCCTATTTCCGTCGACACGGCATCGGCCGACCAATTGCTTATCAGCGACGCGGCGACAACCGCCGGTCTCATCGCAGGCCAAGGTCATTTCACACCCCTGGTCGAACATCTGCACCCTACACCCACCTGATCGAAAAGGAAGCCAGCCATGACGATCACAACACACCCCATCCACCCGAAGTTTGGTGTCCAAGTCGACGGGATTGATCTCGCCCAAGTTGATGACGATGTTTTTGCGACCATCCGCGATCTGTTCGAAAAGCATTCCGTTCTCTTGTTCAAAGGTCAGGATCTGGACGACGACGCCCATATGCGATTGGCCAAAATGTTTGGTCCGATTGAGGATCGCTATGCCGACGAACGCGCTGAGGGGGAGAAGTTCACAATCCCGGCTGTGACGAATATCCGCGAAGATGGATCCGTGACGGGAGAGATGGACCTGCACACACTAAACCTGAAGTCGAACATGCTCTGGCATTCTGACAGCACCTTCATGCCCGAACCAGCGCTCACCAATATCCTGATCGGGCGCGTTGTGACCGAAACCGGGGGACAAACGGAGTTGGCGTCAACACGCGCAGCTTGGGCCGAGATGCCTGAGGATCTGAAGGCACGTATCCGCGATAAGGGGTTTTGGCACCATTACGCGCACAGTCGGGCGCAGATTTCGCCTGAACTGGCAAAGCTTCCGATGTTCAACAAATGGCCTCCGCAGTTATGGCGTGCGATCTGGCCCAACCCGGTGACAGGAGATGAAGCTCTATACATCGCCAGCCACGCTTACGCTGTCGAAGGCTTGGCCGAGAAAGAGGGAGCAGATCTGATCGCTGAACTCATGGAATTCGTCACTCAGGACGAATATGTCTTTTCTCACACATGGAATGTCGGTGACGTGCTAATTTGGGACCAACGCGCCGTCTTGCATAGGGCGACCCCTTGGAATTACGATGAACCCCGGAAGCTTACAAGTCTGTGCGTCACGGCTCGGCCGTCGGACGGCTTGAAAGCGATGCGAATGGGAGAGTTAAATTTTCAATAGATCGGTTCCACCGACACCCATATTGACGAAACAACAACCACAATAAACGGGAGATCATCCCGTGTTCTATCCAACAGAGAGGAAGAAGATGACCTTTTACACACGTACCGGCAAACCCCTGCCGAAAGAGATCGTAGACAGCGCCGGTAAGGTCGGCGATGACGAGATCAGCCGCCGGGAGTTTCTGGCAACCGCATCTGCCTTTGGCGCGACTGCGGCCACCGCATACGCGATGCTGGGAATGGCCGCGCCGACAACAGCCCATGCGGGTGCGCACAAGATGGGCGGCACTGTCCGTATCCAACAGGAAGTGCGCGCGCTGAAAGATCCGCGGACCTATGACTGGTCACAGATCGCCAACTACAGCCGTGGCTGGTTGGAGTACCTTGTCGATTACGGCTATGACGGCACATTCGGACCGAACCTGCTGGAAAGCTGGGAAATTAGCGATGACGCAACCGTCTACACTCTGAACGTCCGCAAGGGTGTGAAGTGGAACAACGGCGATGATTTCACTGCCGAAGACGTTGCACGCAACATCGCGGGCTGGTGTGACAAAGGCGTCGAGGGCAACTCGATGGCCGGTCGTATGGCGACATTGATTGACGACGCAACAGGCCAAGCCGCAGACGGCGTAATCGAAGTTGTCGACAGCCACACTGTGCGTTTGAACCTGCCCAGCCCAGACATCTCGCTGATCCCGGGCATGGCGGACTATCCTGCGGCTATCGTGCACAGCTCGCACAACGCCGACGATATGCTGTCCAACCCAGTTGGCACTGGCCCTTACCTGCCGGAAAGCCTGGAAGTGGGCGTGAAGGGCGTATTGGTCCGCAACGAAAACCACACGTGGTGGAACGAAGGCAACGGCGCGTGGATGGACAGCATCGAGTTCATCGATTTCGGCACCGATCCTTCGGCCTGGGTTGCGGCGGCAGAAGCTGACGAAGTCGACATGCTCTACTCCGTTGATGGTGACTTCATCGACATCATGGGTATTCAGGATGGCTGGACACAGCACGAAGTCGTGACAGCGGCGACCATCGTTATCCGGACGAACCAACTGGCCGAAGTTGACGGCATGACGCCTTACTCGGACGTACGGGTCCGCAAGGCGATCCAAATGGCTGTTGATAACACAGTTCTGTTGGAACTGGGTTATGGCGGCCGCGGGGTTCCTGCCGAAAACCACCACGTTGGCCCAATGCACCCGGAATATGCGGAACTACCAGCGCAGGCTGTGGATCCTGAAGGTGCGATGGCATTGCTGGAAGAAGCCGGTATGGCGGATTTCGACTTCGAAATCCTGTCGATCGACGATGCATGGCGCAAAGACACCACCGATGCGGTGGCCGCTCAATTGCGCGACGCGGGCTTCAACGTGACACGGACAGTCCTTCCCGGCTCGACGTTCTGGAACGACTGGGCGAAGTATCCGTTCAGCTCGACCAACTGGAACCACCGCCCGCTCGGTGTCCAGATCTGGGCGTTGGCCTATCGCACTGGCGAAGCTTGGAACGAGTTCGGTTATTCGAACACTGAGTTCGACGCGGTACTGGCCGAAGCACTCGCAACGGCAGACATTGAAAAGCGTCGGGCTCTGATGGCAAAAGGCCAACAGATCCTACAAGACGATGCGGTGACCATCCAACCCTACTGGCGGTCGCTGTATAACCACACCAAAGACAACCTGGTTGGTGGACAACACCACATCAGCTTTGAGATCCACCCAGCAAAGCTGGCCTGGACCTAAACCAATACCTGAGGGGGCCGCTGGAAACAGCGGCCCTTTTTTTGTCTAGCTTCAAGGTACCTGTATGTTCGAGACTGTTGTTTTGATTGCGCAAACCGTGTCCGTTGCGGCGATCGCCGCTTGGTTGGGGACAGGTGTTTACGACAATATTCGTTATCCGAAGAACAACGAGCTTTATACCGCTCAGGTCATGTCCATGGAGCGAATGAAGGAAGAATACCCCGATGAATATGCGCGTGTGGCCCACCGCGCGATTGAAGATCGTGGCGTACAACAATTGGCCTTTCGTGTTGTTGTCGTCGCCGAACTCGCAGCATTTCTCATGTTAGTTGTAGGTGTAGTCGCTCTGTTAATGGCGCTAGCGGGAACCGGCAGCGTAGAGATTGGGCGAAGCCTCGCCTTGATCGGTGCGATGCTGTTTACTGCTGTGTGGGCCGGATTCCTGATTGTCGGAAACTACTTTTGCTATTGGTTTTGCCACGAGGGCGGTCAGAATACGCACTACCAGATGACCCTTTGGGGCATGGCCAACATTATTTTACTGGCAACGGTGTAAGGAATGGCGGGTCATGGATATGAGAGTGGACGCCTGAATCTACCCTTCGTCGGCATCTGCACTTTCGGAAAATACCCCTATGTTGATAACTGGAACGCGATCGACGCGGATGTTGCCGTGATGGGCGCACCGTTCGATGGTGGCACTCAATGGCGCGCAGGTGCCCGCATGGGACCACGGGCCGTGCGTGAGGCCTCAACGTTGTTCTCGTTTGGTCATGCGGGCGCGTATGATTTTGAAGATGACGTCACCTATTTGGACCCAGCCAAAGTGAGTATTGTTGATATTGGTGATGCCGATATCGTGCACACGGACACGATGCGCAGCCACGCCAATATCGAAACAGGTGTACGAAAAATCCTGGCCGCCAACGCGATGCCAGTCGTGATAGGTGGAGACCATTCAATCAACATTCCCTGCATCAACGCCTTTGATGATCAGGACCCTATCCACATCATCCAGATCGACGCGCATTTAGATTTTGTCGATGAACGGCATGGTGTGCGTTATGGCCACGGAAACCCGATGCGGCGCGCGGCTGAAAAACCATATGTGACTGGTCTCAGCCAAATTGGTATCCGCAACGTCTCTTCAACGGCGCGGGAAGGGTATGCCGATGCGCGCGCCATGGGTTCGGACATCCAGTCCGTCCGCCACGTGCGAGCCATGGGTACGGACGCAATGCTACGCCGGATTCCAAAAGGTCAGCGGTTTTACCTGACCATCGACATCGATGCGTTCGACCCGTCCATTGCACCGGGCACAGGCACGCCAAGTCATGGCGGTTTTCTGTATTATGAAGTCCTGGAACTGATCGACGGGATTGCGCAACGCGGCGACATCGTGGGCATGGACTTGGTCGAAGTCGCCCCGGACTACGACCCTACAGGGTCCACTTCCATCCTTGCCGCACAAGTTTTGATGAACACCATCGGACGGATCATGCACCACCGCTAAAGGTTGCACAGGTTCTGTTCGCCGATGCGGGTAGTTCTAAAGGACAGTTCTCCTTAACCTTTTAGGACCACCAAAGAGGAGGCACGGATATGGAACAGATCCACGGATACCACGCGCACGTGTATTTCGACGAAGACACCGTAGATAGGGCCCGCAGCCTGTGCGAAACCGTCAGTTCTGAATTCGGCGCGGAAATGGGACGCGTGCATGAACGGTGCGTCGGACCCCATCCTATGTGGTCATGCCAATTGGCATTCGGTCCCGAAGGATTTCAGAGCATCGTCCCTTGGCTCGCCCTCAATCGGGATGGCCTGACAGTATTTATCCACCCAGATACAGGCGATCACCTGGCCGATCATCGCGATCACGCAATCTGGATGGGATCGATGCCTGCGCTCAAACTGGACATGTTCAAGGGCTGAAACCTCAGCCCCCGTCCTTGTAATACCCGAACGCGCGGACAGACACGTCAGCTTCAATCTCGCGACCAATGGCCAATATCCCGACGCGCCGAAGACGTGACGGATCAAACGCGGCATCTGTCCGATGTGCTTGGAACGTGTTGAAAGGAACCCGGATGACAGTCCACTCTGCCGGCGCCACGACTTCTGTTCGAAAGGATTGCCATGGCCGGGTCAAGGCGTCCGTCCGAAGACGCAGATCATAGACTTCCCCATTTCCGCGCAATTCGATTTCCACGCCATCAAAAGCACTGGCATCAAAGAGTTTGCGATCCTCTGCAAAATCCGCCGCCATCTGCACAAAGCCACCGTTATTCTCAAGCGAGACGTCGCCCGTCAGTCGGGCCGTTTCGCGGTCGGCATCCCATGTCACTTTACCGGTCGAAACACCGCCCATGACGGTATCGGCGACGAATTCCCAATCTAGTTTCAACGTCATTGAAGCGTCCTGTGCCAAGGCGGGAGAGATCATGCAAACAGCGAACGAAAGCGATACAAGTGCGATCCGCAAACCTACAAACATGTCCGCATGACTATCAAACCACCCGCACGCGCTCTAGTCCGAACTCGCGCTTGCCCTTTCCCAGCGCACGATCAATGATCCCGAAAACGCATCCCGCGGACGGGCATGAAGGGCATTTCAATGGAACAGCATAAAACACATGGCGGCCAAATACTTGTGGACGCTCTGAAAGCCCAAGACGTAAACCGCGTGTTCTGCGTTCCTGGTGAAAGCTATCTGGCCGCATTGGACGGGTTGTATCAATCAGGCATAGACACTGTGGTCGCCCGGCAGGAAGGCGGCGCCACAATGATGGCGGAAGCTCATGGCAAGCTAACCGGTCGGCCTGGCGTTGCCTTTGTTACGCGTGGACCTGGCGCAACAAATGCGGCGTCCGGTGTGCATGTAGCCTTTCAAGACAGCACGCCGATGATCTTGTTCATCGGGCAGGTCGCGAGCGATCAACGGGATCGCGAAGCGTTTCAGGAAGTCGACTATCGCGCGATGTATGGCCCACTGGCAAAATGGGTGGCAGAGATCGACCGCCTGGATCGCATACCGGAATACGTGAGCCACGCCTTCCACGTCGCACAGAACGGCCGCCCTGGACCTGTGGTGCTGTCTTTGCCAGAGGACATGCTGTCAAGCATTGGGCATGCATCTCCGGTCGCCAAGGCCACGCTGGCGTCAGGGAAAGCCTCAGAGGCGGACGTTGCGCAGATCATCGATCAACTGCGCGGCGCTGCGACCCCTTTGATCCTGATAGGTGGTGGAGGTTGGACTGCAGACGCCGCGGGAGCGATCGCAGCCTTCGCTGAAACCGCACATGTTCCGGTCGCAGCCTCGTTCCGCTGCCAGGATTTCATGTCGAATGATCATCCGAACTATGTGGGCGACGTCGGCATCGGCATTAACCCGAAGCTCGCCGAACGCGTCCAGTCTGCTGATGTCCTATGTGTTCTGGGACCGCGCTTGGGTGAAATGACGACAAGCGGATACACCCTTGTCGACGTCCCCCAACCCAAACAAACCCTGATCCACGTCTATCCCGATCCGAACGAGTTGGGCCGCGTCTACAGACCAGACATCGCTGTCTGCGCGCGGCCGAACGCCGTTGCGATCCAGCTGAGTGAGGCCGCGCAAACAGCACGAACGGACCGCGCAGCCTTGGTATCAAATGCCCGCGCCGAATATGAAGCGTGGCAGGTTCCAGAAGAAACACCAGGCGACCTGAAGATGGAGCGCGTGGTTAAACACTTGGCTTCCGTCCTTCCCGAAGACGCGATTCTAACAAATGGTGCCGGGAACTACTCAGCGTGGCTTCACCGGTATTTCCGGTATCGGGCGTGGCGCTCGCAACTCGCCCCAACCAGCGGGTCTATGGGATATGGTTTGCCCGCCGCTGTAGCGGCGAAACTGGAACAACCTGAAAAGGAGGTCGTTTGCCTTGCAGGTGATGGTTGTTTTCAGATGGTCATGCAGGAGTTCGGCACTGCGGCGCAATACGGCGCAAATGTCATCGTTTTGATCGCAGATAATGGCATGTATGGCACGATCCGCATGCATCAGCAAAAACACTACCCAAAGCGCCCATCGGGCACCCAACTGGTTAACCCAGACTTTGCCGCGATCGCGCGCGCGTATGGCGGGTACGGCGTGTTGGTTGAAACAAACGCGGATTTCGAAGCAGCCTTGGCAGACGCGCGAAATGCGAACACACCGGCGATCATACATATGAAGACTGCACCTGCGGCGCTGTCCCCCAAGCTGCTATTGGACGACTAGGCTGTTCGAAGTATGTTATTGCTAAAAATCTAGGTAGAGTGGATGCCGGACACGCGGCTTACGCCATAAGCTTTATCCTGATCTCGTTCAGCCGCACTGTTGCGGGCATAAAGGGGATTTGGGGTCTAATCCGGATGCTGGACAGCCGAAGCGCGGGCTACAAATCATGATCCATCAACGAAAAAGGCCCTCGAGCGTTAACCGCCGGAGGGCCTCTTTCGGTTGGTTGCGGGGGCAGGATTTGAACCTGCGACCTTCAGGTTATGAGCCTGACGAGCTACCGGGCTGCTCCACCCCGCGCCAATTCGCTTGATGGAATTACGCCGAGTCGCAGCGGACTGCAAGGGCCTGTCAGAGAAAAGCTGTCAGAAAACTGTCATACGATTTCGACAGCCGATAAAGGTGCGGCTGTCGCAAAGATCAAACGACGTTCTACGCTTGCAAACCAAGGTCCATCAGAGCCTTAATCTGACTTTCCGACGTCCCTGCGATGAGGCGGCCAAGTTCCTGATCACCGCGCAAGACGAGAAGCGTTGACCGGCGTGGAATGCTGCGGCCCTTCGTGACTTCGTGGTTGCGGAAATCATCCCAATCGACACGTACGAATGTCATCGCCTGGTCGTATGTTGGGTTTTCTGCACGCAACGCGTTGATCACGCGTTCCTGACGCTTACAGGTGCTGCACCAATCCGCGGCGTAGTCCACAAAGACGGTGCGACCTTCGGAAAGAGCGGCCTGAATCAGCCCTGGCTGATAATCCACAAACTGCGCAGCCCGGGCGGCCACTGGCAGAGCAATCAGCGCAGAAGCAGATGCAAGGAAAGTACGACGTTTCATCAGAGTGTTCCTTTTCGTTAGAGGGAAACAGACAAATCGATAAGCCAAACAGGCATCACCTCGATTGCCCAGGCTTCGATAATGTGGTGGACACGGAAGAGCAGCATCAGACCGACAGCAACGAAAGTTGCACCCAAAATGGGTTTTGACCGTTCGGCCAATCCGCGCAGTGACTGCGCCCTAGATCGGATGGCCTCACGCGCGCCAAGACCCAGAACCAGTATGATCGTGGAAACACCAAGTGCGAAGAAGCTCATAATCAGCGTAACATAGAATAGGCTTTCACCCTGAGACGCCAATGCAATTGCGCCCCCCAAGGTTGGGCCGATACAGGGGGACCAGACGGCCCCCAATAAAAGCCCGCCCAGAAATTGGCCTTGCAGACTTCCATGGTCGATGGTGTTCATTCGCGCATCTGCATTGCCTGCCATGCCAGCGGCGGCCAACTCAAACCGCCGAGAAAAGGCCGGGACCAGAAGAACAATACCAAAGGTGACCATCAACGCGGCGCCGATTTGAGCCAACAAGTCCTGCGTAAGTCCGATTGCTGAGCCAAACGCGGTCACCAAAACGCCGAAGGTTACAAAAGACACGCTCATCCCCGCGGCAAGCGCGACGGGCCCCATCCGGCTGGCATTCAAGGCGCTGACCAAAATGATTGGCAATACCGGCAGAACACAGGGATTGATCAGCGTCAGAAGACCAGCGAGATATGCAAAAACGAATTCCATGGTGTTCGATAGGGCCATGGACCCTACGCGGTCAATTAACAGCGTCCCACACCGGGTCACATCGGCGTCAAAGCTGTTTCAAACGAACGCAATGCGCACGTTTTAGAATTCGAAATTGAGTTTTTGGATAAGCACCGTAAGAGAGATACGAAACAGAGGTCTTTTTAGGTTTGGCAGTGACCTACTCTCCCACGCCTTAAGACGCAGTACCATCGGCGCTACAGTGCTTAACGGCCGGGTTCGGGATGGGACCGGGTGTTTCACTTGCGCTATGACCACCAAACCGAAAAAGACCTCTGTATTCCAAGTCAACCACGATGGGGTTGTATGCTTTAGTTCCAGTTAGCCTGGCTATTACTGGATCAAATCAAGCCTATCGGGCAATTAGTACCGGTCAACTGAACATGTTACCATGCTTACATCTCCGGCCTATCGACGTGGTGGTCTACCACGGCCCTCAGGGATACCT
>CAYODE010000073.1:0-17306 GCA_964402685.1 uncultured Aestuariivita sp.
ACCGCAGCGACAACGACCGTGTAAATCGCGAAATCACGGTTCTTTATCCAATCAAAGCTGAAGCTTTCCCAACCCCAACTTTGAACAATGTTTTCAAGTCCGATACCTGGGTCGAGAAACCATTTCCAAGCCGTGCCCGTCACAATGAAGCTCAACGCCATCGGATAGAGGTAAAGCGGGCGCAAGATCCCTTCGCCCCGGATCTTTTGATCAAGGAAAATCGCCAGCGTCAGCCCGATGATCGTGCAGATCCCCATATAAAGGGCGGCAAAGATCGCCATGTTAGTAAGTGCGATTTCCCAATGCGAAAGGCTGAATAGCTTTTGGTAATTGGAAAACCCAATCAGGTCATAGGCTGGTTGCCCGCCATTGCCGACAAATGGAAGGATCCGGCTGTCGGTGAATGAAATGTAGACCGTGAACAGGATAAACCCGTAGACGAATACAAAGACCATGGCGAGAGACGGTGACAGGACCAGCTTTGGCAACCAGTTCTGCAGACGCGTCTGGAAATCCGCCTCAGTACGAGCCGACATGGCGAGCCTCCTTATTTCATTTTAGGAGAGTTGCGGGGCAACAATTGGGTCGCCCCGCCAGCGGGATCACTGAGCGATCGACACCGCATCAACGAGCTCTTCAACAGCGGTTTCGCTGTCATACTCGCCATTGAAATGCGCGGTCACAACGTCATAGATCGCATTCTTGACCGATGCAGGGTTCGCATGACCATGCGCCATCGAGCCAAAGAGGTTGCCCGAAGAGGCAGCCGCCGCCAGATCTTTCATGCCCTGCTTGCCACACGCGTCGAATGCTTCATCCGAAACGTCGGTACGTGCAGGAACCGATCCTTTGACCACGTTGAACGCGGACTGGAACGATGTGGACAGGATCGCGCTTGCCAACGCCGCCTGCTCACCCGAGACTGTTCCGCCCTGGTCAAACATCATGAATTGGTCGGCGTTGAAGGTCACTTGATCCTGCGTGCCTGGGAAGCGGAAGCAGAGGAAATCCTCGCCCGGGACTTTGCCGGCGTTGAGGAATTCACCCTTCGCCCAATCGCCCATCATCTGGAATCCGGCTTCGCCGTTGATGACCATGGCAGTGGCCAGGTTCCAGTCACGGCCAGAGAAGTTGTCATCGACATTGGCACGGATGAACGCCATGCGGTCGAACGCTTCTTTCATGGTGTCAGAGCCAAGTGCGTCTTCATCCATGTCGATGAAAGCTGCTTTGTAAAACTCAGGCCCGCCTGTTGACATGGCGACCGCGTCAAAGACCGTAGCATCCTGCCAGGCCTGACCACCATGCGCAATCGGCGTTACACCGGCTGCCGCCAGTTTTTCGACCGCCGCTGTGAAGTCTTCCCATGTTTCTGGAACCGCAATACCGTTGGCATCGAGAACGGCCTTATTGGCCCAAACCCAGTTGGTTGAGTGTACGTTCACGGGTGCCGAGATCCACTTCCCGTCCCACTTTGCGAAAGCTTGCAAGGCTTCGGGTACAACGTCGTCCCAGCCTTCTTTGGCGGCAACGTCGTTAAGGTTGGCCAATGCGCCCTGCGCACCCCAATCCAGGATGTCAAAGCCCAGCGCCTGAACCGCTGTCGGTGGATCGCCCGCCGCAACCCGAGCGCGCAAAACAGTCATCGCTTCGGTTCCGCCGCCGCCAGCAACCGGCATATCCTGCCAGCCAATACCCTGGCCTTCGAGGTCACCTTTCAACACGTTGAGCGCCGCGGCTTCGCCGCCAGACGTCCACCAGTGCAGAACTTCGACATCTTCCGCCATCGCAATGGTGCCGCTGAATGCCAGCGCCGCGAGTGCCGATGTCGTTGTTTTCAGAATGTCACGCATGTGCTTCCTCCCTAATCATGCATGTCTGCGCGTTCTTTTTTCTGCGCAGTTTCTATCAGACCCACTTTTGGCGTGATTTGCCAAGTCGCATCTGAACAGTTTTTGAGTCCAAGAATTCCTCAATTCCATTTGGGCCAAGTTCGCGCCCCAGCCCGCTTTCCTTTACGCCGCCAAAAGGCAGCTCCGGGAACCCATCCATCCATGTGTTGGTCCAAACCGTCCCCGCCTCAACACGGCGGGCGAAGGCAAGACATGTATGCACATTTTCGCTCCAAACCCCCGCCGACAGGCCATAGCTTGCGCCATTGGCCAATTCGATTGCCTCCTCAAAGGTGTCAAACGTTAGCACTGCTAGCACCGGTCCGAAAACCTCCTCTGTGGCGATAGCCATGTTAGCGGTAACACCAGTCACGACCGTGGGCTGGTAAAACTGTTCTGTCAACCCCTCGACGGACAGCTCACCGCCACCAAGGCACACCTCTGCTCCAGCGGCCTTGGCTTCTTTGACATAGCTATCGATCTTCGCCTTGTGGTCGGCGGAGATGATCGCACCCACTTTCGTGTCGCGGTTCAAAGGATCGCCAAAAGGCACCTTTTTGGAAAGATCCACGACCTTTTCGGTCAAGGCCTCGGCTACATCCTTATGCACGATGATCCGCGAGCCAGAATTGCAGCATTCGCCCGCGTTGAAGTAGACGCCAAACACGATGGCATCCGCCGCCTCATCAAGATCGGCGTCCGGGAAGATGACCTGTGGGTTCTTTCCGCCCAATTCGAGAGATACTTTCTTGAGCGTGCCGGATGTCGCCGCAACGATCGCTTTACCCACGCCGGTAGATCCCGTGAAGGATACCATGTCCACGCTGGTGTGCGTCGTCATAACGGCGCCCACCGGATCGCCGAAACCCAGGACAATGTTTACAACACCTGCGGGTAGTCCAGCTTCGATCAGCAGTTCACCCAGCATCACCGTCGTTGCAGATGTCATCTCTGACGGTTTGATGACCGCTGTGCAGCCAGCTGCCAACGCGAACGGCAATTTTTGCGACACGATGAGAAACGGAAAGTTCCAAGGCGTGATGATCGAGACAACCCCGATAGGTTCTTTCAGCACCATGCCCAACATATCCGGCCCCAGTGCGTTCTGGCTGTCCCCACGGATGTTCCAGGCCAAGGTTGCCGCATAGCGCCAGATGTTTGCGGCACCCTCGATTTCTGCCTCAGCCTGCGCGATTGGCTTTCCGCTTTCCAACGTTTCGTAGAGGGCAATCCGGGCGCGGTTCTCGTCGATCAGATCGGCGACCTTGTTGAGCAATTTCGCCCGTTCTGACCCGGGCACATCGCTCCAGCGTCGGTCGTCAAAGGCCTTTCGCGCGGCCTCAATAGCCGCTTCAGCTTCCGCGACACCGCCGCGCGCGGCACGACTGATCAATTGACCTGTCGCGGGAGAATAGCGCTCGAACACCTCACCGGAATCCGACGCGACCCAGGCCCCGTCGATCATGTGTTTAAGGTCAAGCGCTTCAACAACGGTATCGGCTTCGCTGTGTATCAAGGTCAGGTCATGCTGTGTCATGATGTGATGTTCCCAAAGTTGGGCTGACGTTTCTCGGAAAAGGCGTCTACGCCCTCTGCTTTTTCAGCACTGGGCGCCATGGCGGCCCCTGCAAGGGCTTCAATGCAGGCGGCGGCATCCTCTTCAATCGCAGCCGAGATCAACCATTTCGCGGTCTCCGTCGCTTGCGGACCCGCCGCCGCGATGCGCCCGGCCATTTTATGAGCCGCCGCAAGTGGATTGTCCTCCACAGCGTTCACAAATCCGACCTGATGGGCGCGCTCTGCTGAAAGCCGAGCCCCACTCAGGGCCATTTCCTTCAAAATCGCTGGTGGCAACTGCCGCGCCAAACGTTGTGTGCCCGACCACCCTGGCACGATGCCAACGCCCGTTTCAGGCAGAGCGAAGGTCGCACCTGGCGCCGCGATGCGCAGGTCACAGGTTGCGGCAAGCTCCAATCCACCACCAAACGCGTGACCCGACAGAACTCCGATCACGGGCACCGGCAAGCGCGCAATCCGATCAAAGGTCCGGTGTCCGCGCTTAACCCAGTCGCGGGCAAAGGAACGTGGATCAAGTGCAGCCCATTCACGAATATCTGCGCCAACGCAAAACGCGCGATCTCCGGTCGCCGACAGCAACACAGCGCGGATAGCCTTATCCGCTTCGATGGCATCACAATGCGCATCGATCTGCTGAATCATATCCATTGTCAAAGCGTTGAGCTTTGACGGGTTGTCCAAACGCATTTCGGCAACTGGGCCAGAGATATCGAGATGAACGGTGCTCACAATGTCAGTCCCATTGGCCCTTCTGCCAATAAAGAGGCTGGCATGTACTTTGCATTTCCGCACACGCGGACCCGCCCCTCCGAGGCAGCGACGATGTCTGTATCAGCTTCGATACCCGGCATGATTTCGGTCGCGACGAGCCCGTCCTCTTCGAGGCGCATTACGCAGCGCTCAGTGATATAAAGCACCTCCTGCCCGCGCGCGCGCGCGCGGCGACCAGCAAAAGTGACGTGTTCAACCTCATTCACCATTTTGGTGAACTTGCCTTTTTGACTCACCCGCAGTGCGTCAGGCGTCAGCTCGAACTTTGCACCGGCTTCAAAGTAGCCCGAAAATACGATCTTGCGGGCGTTGGCTGTGATGTCGACAAAGCCCCCGCAGCCGGCCGTCAGGTACGGCTTCTTACCAAGTTTTGAGACGTTAACATTCCCGTCGCGGTCGACTTCGAGGAACGACAGGAACGACACGTCGAAGCCACCGCCCTGGAAATAGGTGAACTGTTGAGGTGACGGGAGGATCGCGTCGGCGTTCGACGCACACCCAAAGGCAAATCCAGTGAGGGGGACGCCGCCAACCGCCCCCTGTTCGATGGCCCATGTGACGGCTTTTGCATGTCCTTCTTCCAGGAGAATACGTGGGACATTGGCGGAAATCCCAAACCCCAAATTCGCGCTTTGCCCTTTGGACAGCTCCATAGCCGCACGACGGGCAATCACCTTCTCGATACCATGTTCGGCGAGGGAAAAACTGTCCCACGGTCGCATGATTTCGCCGGAAATGGCCGGGTCGTAGACAGTCTCGGTCGCCTGCTTCTGATCGGGATCGATGACAACAAGATCAACAAGGTGGCCCGGCACATGCACATCATGGGGGCGCAGCGATCCGGCAGCCGTCACACGCTTGACCTGCGCTATGACCAGGCCGCGGTGATTGCGCACAGCAATCGCTTGATCTAACGCGCCCAGTGTGGCGCCCTCATGCTCGTAGGTTAGGTTTCCAGTTTCATCAGCAGTCGTCGCGCGGATGATCGCGACATCCGGTACGATGTTTGGAAAATGCAGCCATGTGTCGCCATGCATCTCATGACGGTGTACGATGGGTGCCGCCTCTGCACGCGCGTTCATCGCACAACCTTCGCGGATGGGATCAACAAACGTCTCTAAACCGACTTGAGTCAACACGCCCGGGCGCCGGGCTGCCACATCGCGATGCATGTCGAACATGATGCCAGACGGCACATTGTATGCGGCGACACGATCTTCGACGATCATTTTCCAGATCTCTGGCATTTCCATGGACGACGGGCCACTGGGATAGGACCCGGCCAGAACGCGGGTCAACATGCCGTCCTTAGCGATATGATCCATGCCCTTAATGCCGTACATGTCGCCGGCGGCGATCGGATGCAGCGTCGTCAAGTTTTGCGGATGCCCTTCGGCATCAAAACGTTCTCCGAGCGCCTTCAGAACAAGGTCCGGACACCCAAGCCCGGAGGACGACGACACCGTGACGACCGCGCCATCGGAAACGCGGGATACAGCCTCTTGCGCTGAGACAACTTTACTCATGTCAAACCCCACCATAATCGACGGTTACCCGCTGACCGGTGCTTGCCGCCTCTTTTACTGCGGCAGCTACGGCGAGCGATTTCACGCCATCAATTCCGGAAGCGGACGGGGCACCCTTTCCAGCACATGCATCAACAAAAAGGCCGACGGCGCGTTCGTACAGATTGTGGTCGCTGAACGGAACGGCCTCTTCGCCATTGGCGTTGCGCAGGACAATCTCGCCCACCGGTTGCTGGGTCATCACGTTTCGCGCGACGATAGAGCCCTCAGTACCGTGCACTTCGAACGCGGTGCCCGCATGCCGGATCGTGAACCCTTCATGCGTCTGGACCAGCACGCCCGACGGCATGCGCCAGACACTCATTGCGCTGTCCTCTACCCCCTGCCCCATGCCACTGGCACTCTCAAAAGCTGTAACTTCGAGCGGATCCTCATCCAGATGGAAGCGGACTGTGTCAGCGTCATGCACCACGATGTCCGGAATCACGCCACCACCGGCGCCAGGGTTGTCGATGCGCCATCCCTGCAGGTTTGGCGGCAAGTAAACAGCGTGTGCAACGCGAATCGCCAGGACGTCACCGACCCGCCCCGATGTGATCAACTCTTTGATCTTGAGGTGGGAACCTGCGTTGCGCAGATGGTGGTTCGTCGCGAAACTGACACCCGCCTCATCGGCCGCACGCACCATCGTCACAGCGTCTTCCAGCGTCATGGCAAGTGGCTTTTCGCACAGCACATGCTTGCCAGCCGTAATCGCAGCCATTGCCTGTGGGAAGTGCTTTTCGTTCGTCGTGGAAATGTAAACGGCGTCGATGTCGCCGGCGAGTTGCGCATCCAGATCCGTCAACGCGTTTGGGATCCCATGCTCATCCGCGAAACCGTTTCCCCGTTCCAAATTGCCGCTGAGGACCGAAGAGATCGTATTTCCCTGTTGCGCGCGGATCGCTCCGATCATGTGCTGGGCCGCAATTGTGCTCGCGCCGATCAAACCCCATTTCACTCCGATTCTCCTAAAAATTGGAACGTTCCAAACGTATGACTTAGATCGTTCCAAATAGTCAACGGCTATTTCTTAGTTGCTGGAAAAAGCAAGGTGCGCTGGCGACAGATTTTTGCGGCTAAGCCTCGATCGACACGCGCGCGCATCCAATCAACGCTGCGCTGTCATCATTTATCAACGAAACAGGGACGGTCAGCGTGGGCGCAAGCGCATAGGATTGACCAAAGGCCTCTACAAACTCGGCACGAGAGGCGGAGGTCAGCACAGATCGCGCGACGCCCCCGTTAAAGTAAAGTCCTGATCGGGGCATGAAGGCCATCACAAGATCGCGCGCAAGGGCCGCCATCAGTTGGGCGTACAGGTCCGGTGTGCCACCGCGTTCCACCACAGCTTTATATCCGCGACCGGAAAAGCACTCTTCTACCGTAGGAAAGACATCTGAAACATCACCCAAGACAGGTTGGGCAGCATCAGCCACGCTGAGCGGCAAGGACATATGGCCGAACTCGGCTTCCATGCACTCTACTTTGTTCGCTGAATGCAGCACCGGACAGACATTAAACCCGGTTCCTATCCCAACAATCAGCGACTGCGTTGGGCTGACCGATCCATCTTCTCTGGGAAGGATCGGCAAAAGCTGGGAAGATTCAAGCGCTGGCAACGCATGACCTAAAGCGCTGAGATCATTTATCAAAGCCACATTTGCAAGACTTAACGCGGACGCGATTTCAACAACCTCAAACCGCCAGTCACGATTAGTCAGCTTCGCATGGGTCCCCCACACCGGCCCGGCGACCGCCACAACCGTTTCAGTCAGGTCGTGTACATTGGCTGTTTCAAGAAACTGGTTTGCGACCGCCAAGAAACTGTCGAAATCGTCATTGCGAAAACTGCGCACTGTTTCGGGTAAGACAACGCCATCTTGACTGAGCGCAAGGCGCGCGTTCGTTCCGCCGATATCTGCAACCAATCGCAAGATGTCTTAGTCCGCCCGGATTGAGGTTTGAGCCTTCTGAAAAGACGTGCTGACCGTCAGGATTGCAAGCAGCAATTGGACAGATGGCGGGGAGACAGGGATTCGAACCCTGGGGACGCTCTCACGCCCAACGGTTTTCAAGACCGCCGCATTCGACCACTCTGCCACCTCCCCGGTTGCTGGCCTTGCGCGGCATGGGTTTAGGGGCGCAATGCGCAGCAAGCAAGAGGAAATAATCGGACAGGCAGTTTCCTCAAGCATCTTGGTTTTGGGGAAAGTTGCCGATGGATCGCGCACATGCTTCCCATACCGAGCCGCAAAGGCTATTCTTAATCAAAAGGACTAGGCAGTGGCCCGCCAGTACGAGCCGGAGCGGGCAGCAGAGCGTAAGAATACGCCGCGGTAACAGGCAAGGGGCAACGCAAATGGTACAGGACCGTGTGGGACACAACCGGACCGCCCGCGCTACAACACTAGCGCTGGCAATACTCTTTCTCGCAGGTTGCGATGAAACGTCTGAGGGATTTAGTTTCCTTCAACCCAGTCAAAGCGATGAAACGGAAGTCGCATCAGAAGCGACACCCGAAGCAACCCGGCTCGTTGAACGTGACGTGGAAGCGCCGGACGTTTTTCAAGTGACAGAGGCGGGTCTTTGGGACGGACGCCCCTCCTTGGGCGGTGTCTGGGTCGCGCACCCAGATGTGGCTGAACCGGAACGGGTGATTATCCGCAACTCTTCCAACGGAAAGTTCGTCATTGGAGCGCTGTTCCGCCGTGAACGCGACATTCCTGGACCACGCCTACAGACCTCTTCAGACGCTGCGGCAGCGCTTGGAATGCTCGCAGGCGCTCCGATTGAGCTGAACGTGACGGCTTTGCGCAAAGAGGCTGTTGAGGAGGAACCCGAAGTCGAAGAGGTTGAAATCGCCGAAACGGCTGAAGACGCATCAGAATCATCCGAAGATCCAATTGAAGAAGCGAGCGCGGCCTTAGACGAGGATGTCGTCGCGGCCGCGGCTGATGCGACCGCAGACGGAGCGACGCCCCCTGTCACCCCCCCGGCGACTGACCTGACCATTGAGACGGCTGCTTTAGGTGCACTCGAGTCTCCTGCTGCGCCATCCCCGGCACCACAGCCCACATCGGTGCCCTCCGCTTTGAAAAAGCCGTTTTTGCAGATCGGGATCTTCAGTGTTGAAGATAACGCCAATCGCGCAGCTGATATGATGCGAAACGCAGGTGTAGTGCCAACCGTCTACGCCCAGTCGAGCAACGGAAAGCCGTTCTGGCGAGTTGTCGTGGGACCCGCGCGTTCTACCGCTGAGCGCGCGACGCTCCTACGCCAGATCAAAGAAGTCGGCTTTTCGGATGCATATCCCGTCTCAAACTAACCGAGGGAGCTTGATCACGTGACAAAATCCACTCTGTTTCTCAAAAGGTTTCTCAGTACAGCCGTTTTGGCGTTCGCTATGGCCGCGCCGGCGGCGGCATTCGATACCCGCGCAAAATCGGCTTTCGTGATGGACCAAACCACTGGCACGGTACTTTTATCAAAAAACGCAGAGGAACCCCTTCCCCCTGCCTCAATGTCCAAGCTGATGACCCTGTACATGGCCTTCGAAGCCGTGCGAGACGGTCGATTAAACTTAGACGAAGAATTGCCGGTGTCGGAACATGCAATGTCTTTTGGTGGATCGACAATGTTTCTGGACACAACGGACCGGGTCCGTGTTGAGGATCTGATCCGCGGGATCATCGTGATGTCAGGCAATGACGCCTGCGTGGTGATCGCCGAAGCGCTGAGCCCCGACGGAACGGAAGCTGGATTTGCCCGCATGATGACGCAGCGGGCAACGCAGCTGGGAATGGAAAACTCCACCTTTATGAACTCATCCGGGTGGCCGCAAGCGGGACACCGGATGTCGATGCGCGATCTGGCCATTCTCGCTGAGCGGTTGATCGAAGACTTTCCGGAATTCTATCCGCTGTTCAACGAACGGGAGTTTGCCTTTGACGGCCGCGCCCCGCAGAACACACGGAATCGCAATCCGGTTCTGGGATTGGGCATCGGCGCCGACGGTTTGAAAACCGGTCACACTCAAGAGGCAGGTTACGGCTTGGTCGGATCAGCCAAGCAGGGTGATCGTCGGGTCATTTTCGTGATTTCCGGCCTGGATTCAACACGCGCCCGGGCAGAGGAGGCCGAGGCCATCGTTAACTGGTCGTTTCGCCAATTTACCAAAGCGCAGCTCGCCTCAGCCGGAACCCGCCTTGGCACCGCCGACATCTGGATGGGAGCCCAGCCGGCGGTAGGTTTAATCCCAGCTGAAGACATAACAACGCTTGTACCAGTTCTGGGCGGCGACAAAATCGAGGCTGAGATTGTATATCGCGGGCCCGTTCAAGCGCCTGTTCAAGCGGGCCAAGAGTTGGCCGAGCTGGTCTTTACCCCCGAAGGCTTGTCCCAAATGCGCGTCCCGCTGGTCGCCGAAACTGGTGTGGCGCGGGGCGGATTTGCCGTCCGCGTCAGAACGGCCGCGAATATGCTGCTGCAACGCGTCCTGAACGGCCCTGAGATCGCAATGTGACCCAGCGCGGGCTGTTTATCACCTTTGAAGGCATCGACGGGTCTGGGAAATCCACCCAGGCCCGTTTGTTGTACCAAGCCCTCAGCCAGGCTGGGTGCGACGTTGTTCTGACCCGTGAACCAGGAGGATCCCCCGGCGCAGAAGAGATACGGTCTTTGGTGCTGGAGGGCGATCCAGATCGATGGTCCGCAGAGACTGAAATCCTGCTTTTTACAGCTGCACGCCGCGATCACTTGGAGCGCGTCATAAATCCGGCTTTGGACAAGGGCCAGATCGTGATCTGCGACCGGTTCGCAGATTCAACACGGATGTATCAAGGTCTGAGCCGCGGAGACTTGCGCGGCATTGTCGATCAGCTTCACACCCTGATGATCGGCCGAGAACCGGATCTGACGATTCTGATCGATATGGATCCGAGCCTTGGACTGAACCGTGCATTGTCCCGGCAAGGAACCGAGGAACGCTTCGAAGATTTCGGCGCCGATTTGCAAGAACGTATGCGCGCGGGTTTTCTGGCTCTTGCGGCGGAATTTGCGGACCGCTTTACAGTTATTGACGGCGCCCGCGACATTGCAGAGGTTGCGGCCGATGTCCGTGCAGTGGCAGAGGCGCGGCTGGCGATTTGACCCCGCCGCGCAGCCTGCTACACCCGTTGACATGAGCACACCAGATCCTGATGGCCCCACACCGGATCAGACTACCGGCGCGCCTCACCCACGGGACACATCGGTCTTGTTGGGTCAACAGGCCGCCGAACATGAATTCTTACGCGCCTTCTCGTCTGGGCGTATGCATCACGGGTGGATGCTGACCGGCCCGAAGGGCGTGGGTAAAGCGACGCTCGCCTATCGGATCGCGCGCTTTCTGCTCGCCACGCCTTTAGTTCAGGAAGACGACATGTTCGGCGCGCCCCCGCCGCCGGATAGTTTGGTCATCGACCCCGAACATCCAGTCGCCCGCCGTATTCAAGCTGGCGCCGACCCTGGCTTAAAAACTGTCATTCGCAGCCTGACCGATACCGGTCGGTTGAGCGATATGATCCGGGCCGAAGACATTCGCGCCCTCAATAGTTTCTTTGGTCTCTCAGCAACCGATGGCGGCCGGCGCGTCGTGATCGTGGACGCTGCTGACGAAATGAACACTCAAGCGGCTAACGCGCTTTTGAAGATGCTGGAAGAGCCGCCAGCAAACACCACACTGCTGCTGATCGCACATCAACCCTCCCGCCTTTTGCCGACGATCCGGTCCCGGTGCCGGACACTGCGCCTCAAGCCGCTATCACCGACAGATATGGCGGCGGCTCTGGAACAAACAGGCAGTGCACTTGTGGACGGCCCGGAAGCACAAGCGTTGGCAGAACTCTCTGGTGGCTCGGTTGGCACTGCGTTGCGCTTGATGCACTTGGATGGCCTGTCGCTTTATGCAGATCTTGTCGCCTTACTGGCCACCCAGCCCCAGTTCGATCGCGCCCGTGCACGCGCTTTGGCAGACAGCGTCACCGGTCCGCGCAATGCGGACCGATTGATCCTGCTGTTTGATCTTGTGGACCTTGCGCTAACGCGCCTTGCCCGTGCCGGAGCCTCCGGCCAGCCATTGCCGGAGGCCGCCCCGGGCGAAGCGCAGACATTCGCGCGTCTGGCCCCGGACGCGCGGGCCGCCCGGGCTTGGGCGGATACCGCGGCGCATGTCTCACGGCGGGCGCGTCATGGGCTGGCGGTCAACCTTGACCCTGCCGCGCTTGTCCTAGATACGGTTTTCAGTATTGCAAAGACGGCAAACCCTGCACTCACATGAGCCCAAAACCACAGATTACTGACAGCCATTGCCATCTGGATTTTCCCGATTTCGACGGGCAATTGGTGGACATCGTCGCACGGGCCGCGGAGGCCGGTGTGACGCGCATGGTCACGATCTGCACCAAACTGCGGCTGGAGCCTCAGGTCCGCGCCATCGCCGACGCACATGCCCCGGTTTTTTACGCTGCGGGCACACACCCGATGAGCGCCGCTGATGAACCCTTGGCAACAGTTGATGAGTTGATCGCCTTAAGCCGTCATCCCAAGATGGTCGGGATTGGCGAAACGGGCCTCGATTACCATTACACGTCCGAAAGTGCCGAGGTGCAGAAGACCTCGCTGCGGATCCACATCGCTGCGGCCCGCGAAACAGGTTTGCCCTTGATCATCCACGCGCGCGATGCGGACGAAGATATGGCGCGCATTCTGAGCGACGAATATCGCAGCGGCGACTATACGTGCGTCATGCATTGCTTTTCTTCCACCTCTGACCTGGCAAAGGCAGCGCTGGATTTGGGCTTTTACCTGTCGATGTCGGGCATCGCCGCCTTCCCACGTAGTCAGGAATTGCGCGATATTTTCGCAGCGGCGCCAGTCGACCGAATACTTGTGGAAACCGACGCGCCCTATCTTGCACCACCACCCCATCGCGGGAAACGCAATGAACCAGCATTTGTCGCCCACACAGCGCGGGTTGGTGCAGAAACCTTTGGTATGGATTATCTCGATTTTGCCGCGCAAACGCAGGCTAATTTCGATCGTCTCTTTTCGAAAGCCGCAACCTGGAAGGCCGCAGCATGAGCGGGCAGATGCGGTTCACGATCCTGGGCTGTGGCTCATCCGGAGGGGTGCCTCGCCTGGGCGGTCATTGGGGAGATTGCGATCCAAACAACCCCAAAAACCGTCGCCGCCGTTGCTCTATGCTTGTCGAACGCGACGGACCTGATGGCACAACGACCGTCCTGATCGATACTTCGCCGGATCTTCGCAGCCAACTCTTGGACACTGGGACCGGACGATTGGATGGGGTCGTCTACACGCACAGTCATGCAGATCACGTGCACGGCATCGACGATCTGCGCATGATCGTCTTCAATATGCGCGCGAGATTACCTGTGTGGGCTGATGGGGATACACAAAACGCGCTGTTCTCGCGGTTTGGCTATGCATTTGTGCAACCGGAAGGTTCCCCCTACCCACCCATCCTCAACATGAAGACAATCGATGGCGCGTTCGAAGTCGACGGACCTGGCGGGCCGATCCCGTTCAGACCTTTCGAAGTCGATCACGGTAGCATCGACTCTTTAGGCTTCCGCATCGGCGATGTTGCCTATCTGCCTGACGTCGCCGAAATCCCCGATGACGCGTGGGCCGAACTAAAAGATCTGGATATCTGGATCGTTGACGCCCTTAGACGAACGCCGCATCCGACCCATGCGCATCTGGAAAAGACGCTGGGATGGATCGAACAGGCCAAACCCAATCGCGCGGTGCTGACCAACATGCATATCGATCTGGATTACGCCACGCTTGAAGGTGAAACGCCGGATCACATCACACCTGCCTATGACGGCATGACCATCACGGTCGATCTGTGAAAGTGACGCCGCTGCAAAGGGATTGTTTCAATCCAAGCACCTTGTGGCAGGCCATCTGATGTTACAGGCATTGATAGACGTCATTCTACCGGTCTTTCTTGTGATTGGCGCCGGGTATGCGACAACCCGGGCCGGTTTTTTTTCGTACGCCCACATCGATGGGATCATGAAGTTCACCCAGGGATTTGCCATCCCGTGCCTCTTGTTCGCGGCAATCGCCGGACTGGACCTGAAAGCCAGCTTCGACCCCAAAGTCCTCGCATCCTTCTATACCGGATCGGCCATTTGTTTCTTTCTTGGCATCTTCGGCGCAAGAACACTGTTTAACCGAGATTGGGAGGACAGCGTCGCCATCGGTTTTTGCTGCCTCTTTGCGAACACTGTTCTGCTGGGCCTGCCCATCACCGAGCGTGCGTATGGCTCTGATAACCTGGTGGCAAACTACGCGATCATCGCCTTGCATTCGCCGTTTTGTTACGGCTTGGGCATTACGACCATGGAGTTCGTTCGCAACCGCGGGAAAAGCGGGATGGAACTGATCACCGCTGTTGGCAAGGCGATGTTTTCCAACACACTCATTTTGGGTATCGGGTTGGGGTTCCTTTTCAACGTGACCGGATGGTCCCTGCCAGGCGCGGTGAACGACGCCCTGAGCCTGATCATAGCGGCTGCATTGCCCGGTGCACTTTTCGCGTTGGGCGGCGTGTTGGTGCAATACCGTCCCGAAGGAGATTTGCGCGCCATTGCTATGGTTTGCGTGATCTCGCTTCTTTTGCATCCAATCATTACCTGGAGCATGGGTACAACCCTGAAGGTGGACGATGATCTGTTCCGCTCTACCGTTTTGACCGCGTCCATGGCACCCGGGTTTAACGCCTATATCTTCGCCAACATGTACGGCCGTGCGAAAAGGGTGGCGGCGTCGTCAGTCTTGATCGCCACAGCCCTGTCGATTCTCACGATATGGGGATGGTTAGCTGTGCTTGGCTAGCATCAGATATCGCCGGCGAGGTCTCGGGCCGTCTGAAGATAAGCGACAGGCACATCAATGCCGTGAGTTTCGGCATGCTCAAGTGCTGCGATCCGACGGGCACCGGGAAGGCGTGTTCCTTCCAACGCGGCGATCTGACCCAAGAGTGCCTCGATCCGCTGCGCAAAACCTGGACCATCGCCAGGTTTGATCGCCAGCAGAAACTGACCCGATCCAGGCGGCGGCCCATCAGCGGCAAAATAGGATGACATCTCAGAGCTGAATTGCGCGCCCGTCAAAACAGCGGCAAGGATCTCGACCATAAGCGCAAGCGCTGTCCCTTTAGCGTCCCCTATCGCGATCATGGAGCCGGCAAGTGCGGCATCGGGGTCAGTTGTGGGATTGCCGTCTTTGTCCAGCGCCCAATCTTCGGGGATGGGTTGACCAGTCTTTTTGGCGTTCATCACTTTGCCGCGTGCCACGCGCGATAACGACAGGTCAATCACCAATGGTGGACCGTTCGGTCGCGGTGCAGAAAACGCGATTGGGTTCGTCCCAAAGAGCGGGACGTGAGAGCCCCAAGGGGCAATGGCCGCCGGTGTGTTTGCAACCATCAACCCGATCAAACCGCTTTGCGCGACCTTGTCGACCTGCACCGACAACGCACCGCAGTGATGGGAGCGCGTAATGGACATGGCGGCGCAACCAGCGTCGTTGGCCATTGCAACGCCCACTTCAACGGCTTGGTCCAAGGCGGGATATGCGAAGCCGTTTTGTGCATCTACAACCAAGGCCGCGGCACCGGTTTTTTGAACAAAAGGCGTCGCTGTGCCGTTGACCTTGCCCGAGCCAACCTGCGCGACGTAATCAGACAGCCGCGAAAAGCCATGCCCGACCTGCCCTTCGGCCTCGGCCGCGACAAGCGCTTTGGCAACCGACGTTGCGTTTACCTCAGACACGCCGGAACGCTGCAAGGCCCGCTCCATCAGGGCACGAGCATCTGCAAGCGAGATATTCTGTTTCTCTGACGACATCGGCTGTAGGCGGATGGCCAGCTTTGGCCACCCGCTGTCTTCTCTTAGGCGCTGCGATAAAGCTTGGTCATCGAAAACTCGCGGTGACCCAAAGCTTCGGCAGCCGTGTTGCGTCCATTGGCCGTCCGGCAGATCATGTCGATCAGGGCGTCTCCGGCTTCGTCAATGGTCATCTCCCGGCGGAGGATGCCAGACACATCGACATCAACATGTTCGCCCATGGTACGCACGGTCCGAGGGTTCGCCGTGATCTTGATCACCGGGACAATCGGGTTGCCGACCACGTTCCCCTGCCCTGTAGGGAAGGTGTGGATGACGGCACCGCCAGCAGCCATGAGCGTCACACATTCCGCAGCTGCGGACGAGCTATCCATGAAGTAAAGGCCATCGCCTGATTTGGGCATTTCTGCAGGCTCAAGGATGTCGATGTATTGCGACGTTCGACCAATTTTTTCCAGGTTGCCTAGTGCTTTTTCTTCGATCGTGGTCAGACCACCTTCGATGTTGCCTTTGGTCGGCTGGCTGTCAGACAGGTCGTCAGTCTGGTGCGCGAAGATGACGTCGTCCTGATAGGCTTTCCACATCTTGTACCAGCGCTCGCCCACCTCTTCGTTGATCGCGCGCTTTTGGCAGATGTGCTCGGCGCCTGTGATCTCGGACGTTTCGCCAAAGAACCCGGTGATGCCTTCTGGCAGAAGCTTGTCATACATGTTGCCAACCGTAGGGCAGGATCCCAGACCGGTCGTCGTGTCGCTTTCACCGCATTTGGTCGAGACCCACAGCTCGGAGATATTGCATTCCTCCCGCTGAATTTCCGTGGCTTTGTGCACGAAATCCTTGGCGGCCCAGCTCGCCCGGCGGATCGTTTCGAAATCGCCGTTTTGTTCGATCGAGAATTCGGCCACTTCCTTGCCGGTTTCACGGATCCCGTCGGCAATGCGCTTGGTCCAACCGGGCTCGATCCCGATGACGACCACCGAGTGCACATTCGGGTTTGCGCCGGTACCGATCATGGTGCGGAAGTGCAATTCCAGATCTTCACCAAACTGCAGACGTCCATAGGCATGCGGAATTGCCAAGGTGCCTTTGACGTTATTTGCAACGGCTTCACAAGCAGCGTTTGAAATGTCGTCGACCGGCAGGATCAGAACGTGGTTGCGAACGCCCACACGGCCATTCTCGCGACGGTAGCCTTTGACCGTCATGTTGGAATATTTCGATGCCATTTTCGGGGCTCCTTACCAGCGCTTTGTTTTGACGTTATGTGTGTGGACGTGTGCGCCCTTGGGGATGTCGGCGATCACCTTGCCGATATCTTCACCGTATTTGATCGCCGTGTCGCCTTCGGAGAGGTCCTTGAGGGCGATCTTGTGACCGATGGGCACGTCAGCGCCCGACGTCAGGCGAAAGGTGGAGTTGTCGTGCGTGACACAGCACAGCATGTCGGTGCCGGCGGTCAGCCCCTCGACAACGACCACACCCACGTTATCCGCGTCTTCATGGACGAGAAGATGAGGGATTTCAGCCATTTGGTTTTCTCCTTAGGCATGCGGTTTCAATATGATTTTCGGGGCGGC
>CAYODE010000074.1:0-16996 GCA_964402685.1 uncultured Aestuariivita sp.
CACCCCACTGCCAGGAGCCGGAGATCGGGTACATCAGGCCTGTCAGAACGACCACGAAGATCAGGAACGGCCACAGCTTGATCCGTTCCGCCAGAGCGCCGGACACGATGGATGCAGTCGCGGCGACAAACACCAGCTGGAAGAAGAAGTCCGAACCCACGGACGCATAATCGAGCGCTGCGTCAGCAGCTGCTACACCAACCGGGTCGAGGACGGTTTGACCACCAATGGCGAAGTAACCATTAAAGTCGCCGGGATACATCGTGTTGAACCCGACAAGCCAGTACATGATGGCCGCGACCGAGAACAGTCCGATGTTTTTGGTCATCTGCATGGTCACGTTCTTGGAACGCACCAACCCGCCTTCCAACATGGCAAAACCTGCGGCCATGAAAAAGACGAGGAAGCCTGCCATACAGAAGAGCAAGGTTGTCATGATATAGGGGCCGATCTCATCAAAGCCCGGCGCCGCGTCCTGCGCGAGGGCCAACGTCGGCAGCGCGGTTAGCGCCGCTGCGGTGGCAAGTACCTTAAAGTTTTTCATATTGCTTTTCCTAAGTTGCAGCTGCTTTACAGCGCGTCTTCGTTGGTTTCGCCGGTGCGCACGCGGATCGCTTGCTGCACGTCCAGAACGAAAATCTTGCCGTCACCGATCTTGCCGGTTTGAGCCGTTTTGGTGATTGTCTCGACGATCTGATCGACCATCGAAGCCGCTACGACGATTTCCAGTTTGATCTTTGGAACGAAGTTCACAGCGTACTCAGCGCCGCGGTAGATCTCGGTATGGCCAGACTGAGAACCAAAACCTTTGATTTCGGTCACCATCATGCCGCGCACGCCGGCTTCGGTCAGTGCTTCGCGAACCTCTTCCAGCTTGAACGGTTTGATTGTTGCAATGATGAGTTTCACACGCATCCCCTTTAGTAGGCAGGTCGCCCTGCATTGATGGAGCGAGAAAAAGCGCGAATAGGGGGTCGAGGAAACGTTCTGGCCCGGATTCATCCAGTCCCATGCTCGAAAAGTTGCATAATTTTTGCACAATTTTGCTGAAATGATGAAAATTTAAGCAAATGGAGAAGCCGTGATTTCGCTGTGAACGCCTCTCAACAAATGACGATCAAGCGTTTATGCTGCAGAGCAACAAAGGCCGGGCAGGGCGCAGAATGAGTGATTCACGACGGCGGAAACCGCCTTTGGTGGCAGACAGGCGGTATCCAGGAGGATCGTCAAAAAAAACGGTCGCCAAACGGGCAAAGCCAAAAACAAAACCTAAAAAAACCAATCGCCGGCGGCGCAAGCCCGTGGCGCGCAAAGCGGGTTTGCGCGGACTAATCAGTGCCGCGTTTCGTTGGGTGCTGCGGCTTGTGTGGTGGGTGACATGGCGCGTCGGCGCCGTCATCGCCACCATCGTTGGTATTGCCGTGGGTGTTCAGTATCTCACGCTTCCCGACGTCTCGGCCTTGCTGGATGGTCGTGCGCGCGGGTCGGTGACAATGTTGGATCGCGAGGGTGCGGTTTTTGCATGGCGTGGTGAGCAGTTTGGTGGCGCTGTAACTGCTGACACGGTCTCTCCCCATCTCAAGAACGCGATTATCGCGACTGAGGACCGCAGGTTCTACCGTCACTTCGGTGTTAGCCCGCGCGGTATTGCCAGCGCCGTACGCATCAACCTGAGCGAAGGGCGCGGTCCGCTGTCTGGGCATGGTGGTTCAACCATTACGCAACAAACGGCGAAATTACTGTGCTTGGGCAAAGCGTTTGACCCATCAGAAGGGATCAGCGAGGCAGAGTACGAAGCGGATTGCCGGCGCGGGTCACTGGCGCGCAAGGCACAGGAAGCGATCTACGCGCTTGCGATGGAGATCAAGTATTCCAAAGATGAAATCCTGACGGTTTACATGAACCGGGCCTTTCTAGGTGCAGGTGCGCGCGGATTTGAGGCGGCAAGTCAGCGCTACTTCGGAAAATCGGCTGCTGAAGTGAACTCTGCCGAAGCCGCAATGCTTGCAGGCCTGTTGGTCGCGCCAACCCGGTTTGCACCCACAAACGATTTGCAGCGCTCTCAAAATCGCGCGGCGACAATCCTGCGGTTGATGAATGAACAGGGGTATCTCAGTGACTCTGACCGTGCCTTGGCAATGTCCAACCCCGCGCAATTGAGCCAAGCCGCTGAAGCGCGCGCCGGCGGCTACTTTGCGGATTGGGTTATGTCTTCGGGCCCTGAATACTTCACTAGAAACACAACCGAGGACGTGATTATCCGCACCACGCTTGATCAGCGTCTGCAAAAGGCCGCCGAAGACGCGATGTTGGATATCTTCGAAAACAAAGTGCGTGAAGGATCGAAAGCGCAAGCCGCAATTGTGGTCATGAGCGCTGATGGCGCCGTGCGCGCGATGGTTGGGGGGCGTAAGACCAAAGTGGCTGGAGCGTTCAATCGCGCTACGCAAGCGTTGCGGCAAAGCGGATCATCGTTCAAACCATTTGTCTATGGCGCGGCGCTTGATCTTGGGTACTCACCCTTGGACACTGTCGTCGATGAGCGTTTTTGCATGAGTATTCCCGGGTCCGGGCAATGGTGTCCGCGAAATTACACAAACCAGTTCTTTGGCGAGGTGACCCTGACAAAGGCTCTGAAGGATTCGCTCAATATTCCTGCTGTGAAGATTTCGGAAAGTGTGGGCCGTGAAACGGTGCGTGCAGTCGCGGAAGGATTTGGCATCGAGAGCGATCTCGCTCTTGGACCTGCGCTTGCACTTGGAGCATCGGAAAGCACGTTGATCGAGATGACCGGCGCTTATGCCGGTATTCTGAATGGTGGGTCCGCGGTCGAGCCCTACGGTATGGTGGAACTACAACTCTTGGGCGATGATGCGCCGCTTATGGGCGCGTCTGGCGGGATTGGCGAAAGGGTCTTGCAAGAAGATGCCGCGCGTCAACTGATCTGGATGATGGAAAAGGTGGTAAGCGAAGGGTCCGGACGCAGAGCCGCGTTACCAGATCGCCAGGCCGCAGGTAAAACGGGAACAACCCAAGCTGCGCGCGACGCCTGGTTCATTGGTTTCTCGGCAGATTACGTTGCGGGTGTATGGATGGGGTATGACGACAATACGCCATTGACTGGCGTGACAGGCGGTGGCCTCCCGGCAGAGATCTGGCGTGAAACAATGGTCCGGGTCCATGACGGCTTGCCGGTGCGACCGTTACCAATGCAAACGCCGCGCGGCGCATCGCAAAACCGTGGAGACAGCCCTCAGACTGTCGAGGGCATCCTTGATCAGATGCTGCGCGACATTTTTGGGGGTCGCGGTGGAGGATCCCCGCCCAATCAGACCGGCGATCGGTAATCTCACAGAAGCGTCGTCGCAATCAGTCCGAGCTTGATCGCTGCCCAAGCCACGCCAGAAGGATCACGGTCAAAATAACAAATCCGAACAGGGGCAGGCGCAAACTGTCTGTTTCGGGATTCGTCAAGCCATTCTCGGCCAAAAACATGGCATTGAATGCAGTGTAAACCAATCCGCTGCCGACCAGAAAAAGAGCAGGGGCTCTGAGAGCGAAGACTGCCGCGAGGCCGGCCAACGCGACGACGGCGGATGCCGCTATGCGAATTGGTTCGATTTGGTCTGTGGCGATGTGCAGGAGAACATCGATACCTTGCAGGCCGATCAAGAGTGCTAACGGAAAAAAGGCGCGTGTGGTTGAACTACTCATCGGCGGTCCTTTGGAACACCGCCACAGGATATTGAAATTTGCACAGGATTGAAACGCGCAAAGAAAAAGGCGCCCGTTTCCGGGCGCCCTATCAATTCTAGTAGGCGGTTTACTCAGCCAAAAACGCGCCCCAACGCGCCATCAAGCGCATCTGTAATGTGATCGATGTCGTCCGGTGTGGCGATGAGCGCAGGAGAGAAGCACAGCGTGTTGTTCTTTCCCGGGACAGATCGGTTGGTGACACCGATGATGACACCCTGCGCCATGCAATCCGCTGTGACCGCTTGGGCCAGCTTTTCGTCCACCGGCTCTTTGGTCGCGCGATCCGCCACAAGCTCGGCTCCGCAGAACAGACCTTTGCCCCGCACATCTCCGATGACAGCGTGCTTTTCCATCAAAGCGTTCAGATTATTCATCATCCGCTCGCCCATGTTTAGGGTGTTTTGCAACAGATCTTCGTCTTCGATGATCCTCATATTCTCGATGGCGGCCGCAGGACCGGCGGTGCAGCCCCCAAAGGTCGAAATATCGCGGAAGTAGTTTAGCTTATCTTCAGGTGCGTCCTTGAATTTGTCGAACACCTCTTCCGTCGTCACGAGGCATGCGATTGCCGCATATCCAGAAGCAACGCCCTTGGCCATGGTCACCATGTCCGGCTTCACGCCATAGTTCTGGTATCCGAACCAAGTGCCTGTCCGCCCGACGCCGCAGACGACCTCATCAATGTGCAGCAGAATATCGTACTTTTTGCAGATCTCCTGCACGCGTTCCCAGTACCCTTCTGGTGGGGTAATCACGCCACCGCCTGCGGTGACTGGCTCAAGGCAGAGCGCGCCCACGGTATCTGGACCTTCGGCCAAGATGACCTGCTCGATCTGATCGGCAGCCCATTCCCCATAGTTCTGATCCGGTGCGCCGTCCTGTTCGTGCTTCCGATATTCCAAACAATGAGGAACGCGCACGAAGCCTGGAGTAAACGGCCCATATTGCGCGTTCCGCTCATCTTGCCCGCCTGCAGACAAACATCCGATTGTCGTGCCGTGATAGTCCCGATCCCGGTAGAGGATCTTGTGTTTCTTGCCGCCATATTTCGCGTGCGCGATCTGGCGGACCATTTTAAAGGCCTTCTCATTCGCCTCCGAGCCGGAGTTGCAATAGTATACGCGGCTCATGCCTGGCATCTTGTCGATCAGACGTTGCGCGAAGATGGCGCCAGGAACTGAACCCGCAGCGCCTGCGAAATAGTTCAGCTTGATCAGTTGGTCCCGTACGGCGTTCGCGATGCTTTCACGACCATAGCCTACGTTCACGGTCCAGACGGCGCCCGAGACTGCGTCCAGGTGCTCTTTACCTTTCTGATCCCAGACTTTCATGCCCCGACCCTCGACGATGATGCGGGGATCTGACGTCTCGTACGGTTTGTGTTGGGTCAGGTGGTGCCAGATGTGACTGCGGTCGGCTTCGACCACATGGCTAATATCGTTTTCGTTGAACGTGCCGTCCATGACGTCCCCTCCGATTTGGATGCGCACCTTGAGTGTACCTGAGACAGGCCAACTTCAAGAACGAATAATACATGCGGAAGAATTGTGCGTACGGGTTAGGGCCAGTCGGGCGAGTGATTTAAGTCCAGTCTTTTGCCTGGACCGATTGGTTGCTACGCACAGATTTGCGAGTTTCTGGTGGTTTAACACTGATTTCCCGTTGTCAGACAAACGATTGACCGCGCATCCAGGCGAAGCATGACCAAGAAAAAAAGTTGATCGCTCGGCGGATATAGTTTGGGATCACGTCGGGTGTGGTCTGTTGGGCCGCCCAGTGCTGTGTGCACAGAAAATGGGCGGGTTCGACCGACCACATACCAAGCCATCCCAGAAGGTGGCAAATAACGGGAGAAATGAAGATGAACATGAAATCCAAATTAATGGGTGCTGTTGCCGGTTTGGCCATGATGACGGGTGCTCAGGCCGCGGTCGCTGGCGGCCATGGTGACGAGATCACCGTAGCCTACTTCCTTGAATGGCCCATGCCGTTCCAGTTCGCCAAAGAACAGGGCATGTACGAAGAAGCCATGGGCACCAAGATCAACTGGGTCAGCTTTGACACGGGCACCGCGATGAGCGCTGCCATGGCATCGGGCGACGTGCAGCTGTCGGTCAGCCAGGGTGTCCCACCCTTCGTGGTTGCCGCATCTGCCGGACAGGATCTGCAGATCCTCGACGTTGCTGTGTCCTATGCTGACAACGACAACTGTGTTGTGGCCGAAGCCCTTGAGATCGACAAAGCAAACGCAGGTGAACTTGCCGGTAAAAAGGTTGCTGTTCCTCTCGGAACCGCCGCGCATTACGGCTATCTCAAGCAGATGAGCCATTTTGGCGTAGACGTGGGCGGTATGGAAATCGTCGACATGGCTCCGGCCGAAGGAGCCGTCGCGCTTGAGCAAGGTGCCGTCGACATGTTCTGCGGTTGGGGCGGTGCGCTGCGTCGTGCCAAGGAGTTTGGCAACGTCTTGCTGACAGGTGACGAAAAAACCGAGCTGGGCATCCTTGTGTTCGACGTGACATCCGGCCCGGCGGATTGGATTGCGGAAAATGGCGAATTGGTAAGCACCTTCCTGAAGGTGACAGCTGACGCCAACGCAATGTGGGCGGATGAAGCAAACCACGCCAAGATGCTGCCAGTTATCGCCAAAGACGCAGGTATGGACGAAGACGCGACGATGGCGACCATCTCGACCTTCACCTTCCCGACCGTTGACGAGCAACTGAGCCAAGGCTGGCTGGGCGGCAACGCACAGGAGTTCATGAAGGGTGTGGCAGATGTGTTCGTGAACGCAGGTTCCATCGATTCGGCGCTCGACACCTATGAGAACGCGGTGAACACTGCGCCGCTTGCGGCAGCAAACTAATCGTCGTTTGATGAACAAACCGGGCGGACACGATCGTCCGCCCGGTTTCCTTTTTCGGTACGTGAACAGGGGGAACCATGAGCGGACTGGGTATTGAAAACGTATCGATGCGGTTCGATCTGCCCGGCGGCGGATCGGTGCAGGCTCTAAAAGATGTCTCACTGCATCTCGCACCTGGCGAACTGATGAGTGTTCTGGGCCCATCAGGCTGCGGTAAGACCACTCTATTGAATATCGTGGCGGGATTTCTTGCGCCGACTGAAGGGCAGGTCACCTTGAACGGGCACCGTGTCGAAGGTCCGGATGCTGAACGGGGCATGGTGTTTCAGCAGGGCGCGCTATTCGAATGGATGAGCGTTCGCGACAACGTAAGCTTCGGTCCGCGCATGAAGGGCCAGCGCCCCTCTGATTACATGGAGAATGTTGACCATTTGCTGGACATCGTTGGTCTGGGCGAATTCAAGGAAAAGGCGATTTACGAGCTTTCGGGCGGTATGCAGCAACGTGTGGCACTGGCACGCTGTCTTGCCAACGATCCGGACGTGATCTTGATGGACGAACCATTGGGCGCGCTCGACGCGCTGACCCGCGAAAAGATGCAGTCGCTTGTCCTGAAGCTGTGGAAAGAGACGGGCAAGACGATCATCCTGATTACTCACTCGGTAGAAGAAGCCTTACTTTTGGGAGAGCGGTTGCTGGTTATGGCCCCGCGACCTGGTCGCATTCACAAGGAATATCGTCTTCCATTTGCGGATCTGGGCGTGGATGCGGATCTCCGAGAGATCAAGAAGCATCCTGACTATTCCTCAACACGTGAAGAGATTCTGGGCATGATCTGGGACATGGAGGAAGAGATTATGGGCCGGACGGAGGCAGCATCATGACCGGACTTCTGATCCTTTTTGTCTATATCGCAATTTTCGTAGGCGCATATTTCGCCATTAAGACGCTTGTGCAAACCACGCGTCGTGACTTCTCATCCCTCAAAACGGTGACTTTTGGCGATGAAAGCGCCGTTGTATCGAACCGCTGGGCCTCGGTCATTTCGGTTGCCACGATCTTTTTGATCTGGGGTTCGTTCACCGGCTCGAACTGGGTGCCCGGTTTCTTGCAAGCACCAGGGCCTTTCATCGGTGAGACATCCTTTACCTACACCCTAGATGACGGCAACGGGGCGACAGACGACGCGACCGTCTTTGTTCGCGTCGTGGATTTCGGCGAAGATGCCGAGAATTTCGAGGTCGAACCCGGCGAGGGTATGGCCAAGGATGACGCCCTGTCGATGAATGCCTCCCGCTCAAAAACGTTGATCTTTGATCGCAACGATGATGCGAAGCGGTCGGACGGCGCCTCTGTTGTGGCAATCGATGGGCAACCCATTTCGATTGGTGCTCCGGTTGTGACAGACAAGGGTCGCTTTGCGCTCACCGACAAAGGCGCGATTAGCTACAGTCCCCCCGCGGGCCTGCAGATGGATCCGGTGTATCTGCCGCCGCCCGAGGCCGTGGTAGAACGTCTTGGTGAGATCGCAACAGATGGCTATCGCAATTTCACCCTGCTTGAACACCTGGGGTATTCATTGTTCCGCGTTATCGGGGGCTTCTTCTTCGGTGCGCTTTTGGGCATTCCATTGGGTTATGCCATGGGCCTCAACGGTTGGTTCCGGGGGTGGTTTGATCCGATCGTGGAATTCATGCGCCCTGTGCCGCCTCTGGCGCTTATCCCGCTGGTCATTATCTGGTTCGGCATTGGCGAGGTCGGAAAGATTATCCTGCTCTTCCTCGCTGCCTTGTGGATCATGGCGATTGCCGCCCGTTCTGGCGTATCAGGTGTCAGGATTACCAAGGTGCATGCTGCCTATTCTCTAGGGGCCAGCAAGTGGCAGATCATGCGCTACGTGATCATTCCGAACTCATTGCCTGACATCTTCACCGGTGCCCGTGTGGCCATGGGTGTTTGCTGGGGCACCGTGGTTGCGGCGGAACTTGTGGCCGCGAGCCAAGGCGCCGGTATGATGATCATGGTCGCGTCAAAGTTCACCCTGACCGATATCGTCATCATGGGCATCATTCTTATCGGCATCATCGGTTTTGGTATCGATATGCTGATGCGCTGGGCTGAACGCATTCTGGTTCCCTGGAAGGGTAAAGGCTAATTCAGTCACCGCGTCTGGGTGTGGTTGTGTTGTTAAACTGCCGCGCATTTGGGCAACTTTGAGAAAACTTGGTATATCTGGCGTCAATACACGCCAGATATAGTTGCCATACCGAAATGAGCACATTATCGATACGCTCACAGGTGCATAGACGCGGTAATGCAAACTGACAGCGAGGCTCAGACGCGCAAGCGTTCGGGCCTCGCTTTAGTTCTGAGTGTCGGAATCAGAAAAGACGTCAGGTGCTCAGACGCGGTCTTCGCAATGCAACCACACGGGTTGCCCCTGACGTCTTCCTGAGCGGTAAGGTCCGCAAGCGGGCCTCTTGCTCAGCCACATCCACTGTTGCCAGCTTCCGCGACCACAACACTCCCGAGCCACTGCGTAGTGCCACGCTCCTAAGAAAGGCGCCTAGCTCTCCACACCGTCCCTGATTTCGACACACATCGAATTCAATCCGAAAACCAAATCCGACCTGCACCTAGACCATGGGTGCGTTGCGTACACGCCAACCCCCGCTTTGCCGCGCGTTCTGGTTCGACCCGAAGGCGTTCCCGTCCCACTCCGCTGCGCTTTGGCCGCCGCGACCGCGTCGGACCGTGAAGTCCTCTGCGGTGAATTGACTGTGGCAAATGCCCCGAATTTCGGCAAGAAAAATAATGACTTACATAGAAATTTCTTGTGGATAAGTTGTTGATATCACTGTGGAAATTCGGTGGACGCTCGGCGTTTTCCAAGCCGCCTCAAGCAGTTGCACAAGAAAGGGGCATTTCGCAAAAAAACCGTCACAAAACTGCCTTTTTTGCGATGGGCGGCAGCAATGTGGTGCCATTCAGGTTCGATTTATTGGGAAGACACGCCGTGAGAGATGACCTAGCTGAGTCGCGACTCTCATCAACTCGGGAAGGGCACCAACAAATGCGTTTGGTGATTGGTAAGTTGTGGGGAAATGGTGGAGCCTAGGGGAGTCGAACCCCTGACCTCTTGCATGCCATGCAAGCGCTCTCCCAACTGAGCTAAGGCCCCTGACCGAGATTTTCTCGTGCGCCGCTGAATAGGCGCATCACCGGGCGGGATCAAGCAAAAAAACCCGCCCAGGTGTGGCTGTTTTATTCTTCTTCTTCGGATGCGACGTCGGCGATTTCGTCTAGTGACACGTTATCATCGTCATCATCATCTTCGAGCAGATCATCATCCAGATCCACATCGACTGCATCATCTTCATCCAGAACCGCATCATCATCTGCGTCAGCCGACTTGGCTTTGAGCGACGCCGCGTCTTCTGCATCAGCAGCAATCATCCGGGTCTTTGTTGTGTCCAGCTCAACCACTTCGCCAGTATACGGGCTAACGATAGGGTTGGCGTTCAGGTCATAGAAGCGCTTGCCGGTCGTTGGGCATACGCGCTTCGTGCCCCATTCTTCCTTGGGCATGGATATCCCCTCTAAAATGCTTGAGTCGTATCGACGATTCCGGTCACGTGCCATATGAGGTGGGCAGTGTCAAAGGCTTTGGCAAAAGCCTAGCCAAAGAGGCGAGCGTCAGTGACAGAACATGTGATTAAAGGTGACCCCCCGGTGACGGTTCATCTCCGTCAATCTGGTCGCGCGCGTCGCATCAGTCTCCGCGTTTCGCGACTGGACGGAAAAGTGACCCTGACCCATCCAAGTAGCGTGTCGGAACGGGTTGCTCTGGACTTTGCGTATGAACGCGCAGAGTGGCTAAGGGGTCATGTGTCCGACGTTCCCAGCCTTGTGCCGGTGGTGCTTGGGTCGTCAGTCATGGTCGAGGGAAACCTTCTGAATGTAGCACCGGGCACAGGTCGGCGTGTAACGATTTTAGGTGGATCTTTGCATGTGCCCGGCCCATCTGCGCAGGTGGGCCGCAAGTCGGCTAGTTTTCTAAAAACGCTGGCGAGAGAGCGATTGGTCTCCGCATCAGATCATTTTGCTGCCAAGCTGGGAAAGTCTTTTGAGCGCATTAGCTTACGCGATACCCGGTCCCGGTGGGGGTCGTGTTCGTCGCGCGGCACGCTGATGTATTCATGGCGCCTGATAATGGCTCCGCCAAATGTCTTGCGCTACGTGGCCGCACATGAGGTCGCCCATCTGGCCGAAATGAATCATTCCAAAGCGTATTGGAACGCGCTCCACGAGATCCATGGCCCGTATGATGCGCCCCGGTCATGGCTGCGTGAACATGGTGGTCAATTGCACAGGTATCAGTTCACATCTTGACCAGCGCAGATTTGTGATCACAAATAGACGAATGTTGATCAACGCACGTACCCCTGACGCGTCTTCCGCACATGACCGCGTTTATCGCGCGCTTCGTACGCGAATTATGCATGGGGAGATGGCGCCGGGACAGGCGCTGACGCTTCGGGGGATTGGCAAAGACTTCGACGTCTCTATGACACCCGCGCGTGAGGCGGTGCGCAGGCTCGTAGCGGAAGGTGCGCTTTTCTTATCGAATTCTGGGCGCGTCTCAACACCCGAACTGACAAACGAGCGGATCGAGGAATTGGCCGCATTGCGCGCTTTGATCGAGGTGGAGTTAGCTAGTCGCGCCTTGCCCCGCGCGCACATCGCTCTGATCGAGCGGTTGCAGGCGATCAACGCGAACATTGCCGAAGCCGTCGCGCAGCGGGACGCCGTGACCTATATCCGCACAAATCTCGAATTTCATCGCACGCTCTATCTGCGCGCCCAAGCGCCTGCCATGTTGGCCATGGCAGAAACCGTTTGGCTGCAACTGGGCCCAACCATGCGCGCGCTTTATGGTCGTTTGCGTCGGACGGAGCCGCCGCAGTTTCACAAAATGATCATTGCCGCGCTGAAGGCCGGGGACGAGCCGGGCCTTCGCCTTGCAGTGCGCTCAGATGTGACGCAAGGCCTAAAGATGCTTGCGGCGTAAGCCATCGCGCCAAGCTCATTCTCAGGTTGCGCGTCTCACCCTCCCACGCCTATCGTGGCGCTAGAAACGGGAGGAAAATCAATGACCAGATTTACACGGCGCGGCGCGCTGGGCGTTATGGGTGGTGCTGCGACACTGCCGATGCTGGGCGCACCTGCCTTGGCAAATACCAAAATGACAGTGGGCGCCCTGCGCTTCACTAGCCATGCGGCAAGTTTCGTAGCACTGGAACGAGGTTACTTTGCGGATGAAGGACTGGATGTTGAATTCCGCTTCTTCGAAGCCGCGCAGCCTATGGCCGTGGCCATCGCATCTGGCGACGCAGATTACGCGGTCACAGCGATTTCCGGAGGCCTGATCAGCCTGGCCGAGAAGGGCGCGGCCAAAGTCATCGGCGGCGCGCTCAGCGAAGAGGCCGGAATTGACGGTCAAAAGATCCTTGCCTCAAACGCGGCCTATGATGCGGGTCTGACCAGCGCATCCATGCTCGACGGCAAGACCTATGCCGTCACGCAACCTGGGTCCTCATTCCATTATATGGGATCCAAGATTTCGGCTGCCGAAGGCGTCAGCGTCAGTTTCAAGCCGCTGCAGAAGGTCGGAGCGATTATTGGCGCAATGAAGTCTGGTCAGGTGGATGCCTGGTCCATCGTGCCACATATCGCAAAGGGCCTTGCTGGAGCAGGCGCCGTGAAAATCATTGGCGACGTGGCTGATTATTTGCCCGGCTATCAGGTGACGACCGTCTTCACCTCGGCCGAAAACGCCGCCAATGAACGCGCGAAAACCGAGGCGTTCCTGCGCGCCTTCTCACGCGGAGCAGATGATTTCAATGCGGCGCTGGTCGACAAGACTGCAGGTGCCGAGGCGGACGAAGAAATGGTCAAACTGATCCACAAATATGTCTATGTGGACCGTCCATTTGAAAAGGCAGCTGGGCCCATCCGGAACGGCGCGATGCGGATCAATGCGAATGCCGCGCTGAACATGGCCTCTGTTCAGGATCAGCTCAGCTGGTTCCAATCTGAAGGTCTGGTCAAGGACTCGATCACAACAGACACCCTCGTCGACAGTTCGTATGTTGAGGTGACCAGCTAAACAGATTTGGGCGGGTCCCGGCCCGCCCATGTTCTCATGGACCTGAAAGCGCAAAACATAACACACCGCTATGGCGACATGGTGGTGCTTGACGATGTCTCACTGGACATTCCGGCGGGTGAGATCCTGTGCATCATTGGTCCGTCGGGCTGTGGAAAATCGACGTTATTGCGTCTCTTGGGTGGTTTGGAACAACCCGCTGAAGGGCAGATTTTGCAGCTGAGCCAGCCACCGCACGATAGCCTCAACCCGCTGACCTATGTCTTTCAGGACTTTGCCTTGCTCCCCTGGCGGACGGTTGAAGGCAACGTGTCTCTGGTGCTGGAGGATCACAGCCTAGAGCGTCATGCCGCAGAAGCGATTATCGATGACGTTCTCACGCGGACCAAGCTTTTTGATTTCAAATCCGCCCTGCCGCGCCAGTTATCAGGCGGGATGAAACAGCGTGTCGCCATCGCGCGGGCTTTGGCCGTCAATCCGGCCGTCATGCTGTTGGACGAACCTTTGTCCGCGCTGGATGCCCAGACGCGTGAATTGCTGATGGACGACCTGATCGGTCTTTGGACACGCCAACCCTTCACGGGCGTGTACGTTACGCATAACCTGGCCGAAGCGGTGCGTTTGGGACATCGCATCGCCGTCCTTTCCCGCCGACCTGGACGGGTGCGTGACGTGCTTGAGGTTCCCCTAGATCTGAGCGATCGGCGCGCCGGTATGCCAGAGCTGGACGCGCTGCAAACACGCCTTTGGGAAATGATGCGGGACGAGGCACTGGCCGCAGATCAGGAATTGGCCGATGTCTGACGCCCGCCCCGTCACCTTCCGAGGTGGAGGGTTCCGCCCCACAGCTCGACGCGGGACGGGCATCGTTGTGTTTGTCGTTTTGATCGCGCTGATCGAATGGGGCACGCGTGCAGGTTGGATCTCCAATCTCACGCTGCCGCGCCCCTCGGATGTGGCGCAGACCTTTGTCGATCTGTGGAACACAGGGCTTTTGTTTCAGCACCTTCTTCCCTCGCTGAACCGTCTGATCGTTGGCGGTGCCATGGGGATTACCACCGGCATTCTGGTTGGCGTGATGATCGGGCTTTTCAGCTATGCGCGCGCGGGTTTGGTGCCTTTGGTGGCCGCGATCTTCCCGATCCCCAAAATCGCGCTTTTGCCCCTGTTCGTGATCTGGTTCGGGATCGATGAGGGCTCAAAATACGCCCTGATCGCGCTGGGCACGTTTACACCGACGGTTGTGGCGACCTATGGCGCCGTCGACAATGTCGACCGGACCCTGATCCGCATGGGGCAGAGCTTTGGGCTCAGCTGGATGTCCATCGTGCGCAAGATCGTTCTACCGGGCGCATTGCCTGGAATCCTGTCCGGAATGCGCGTCAGCGTTGCTATCGGTATCATTCTGCTGGTTGCGGCGGAAATGCTGGGCGCGGAATACGGTGTGGGCGCATACATTCTGCAAGCGGGCGCTCTCTATGATCTGGAGCGTCTGTTTGCCGGTGTGGTCATTCTGTCAGTTCTGGGTGTGGTGACCAGTTGGATGATTGGGCAGGCAGAAAAACGACTGCTGCGCTGGCGCAGTTAAGCCAGTGGCGCGATAACGCTCTGCCATTGCGGTCTTTGCGCAAAAGTGTTGATCAGCTGCCAACCGTATGTGTCCTGGACTGGAACGGGATCGCGCGTCTCATGCGCGGGCGTCACGGCGGCCGCCAATGCAGGTTCCAGGAAAAACCCAACTGATCGACGTGGACCCTCACAGGACAAAACGCGGTGCGGCGTCGCAGGAACCACCCCCCCGGTCAGTCGTGTCATGGCGTCACCGACATGAACCGAGATGGCGTTGGGAAGTGCGGGAATATCCCGGAACACGCCATCCTGACCTTCTGCTTGCAGGCCGGGCGTGTCCTGCCACAATAGTGATAGGCCAGAGGCATCAGTATGCCGTCCTGCCGACAGGGTTGCGCCATCGTCGGCCTGGTGTGGACTGACGGCACCAGCTCCATAGCTCAAAAGCCGGAGGGTCGAATGCTCTCCATCAAATCGCTCTCGTATGACCTCTTCGCTGAAACCAGCGGAACGCCCAATGGACCTGATCAGATGCTGCGCCACAGAATTGAGGTGTACATAATGAGCGCGCATCCCGTCTGCCCATCCGGGGAGTGCTTCGTTCGCAGGAAGAGGCGTGGTTTCCTCGAATACCTCGATGCCTGGCAAATCCGGCCCTGATGCAGGCTGTTCCGGCCCCATGTCGAAAAAGTCGTTCTGCAACAGCCGCTCACCCGTACAGGGATGGTATCCACGGTACCAATGCGTGTTCTCCGGAGAGGTGAGTTTACTGTGCAGCGGTGCCCGTATGTCCGAGGGTTGATCGAACAGGTTCAACGCCGCTCGCGCCCGCGCATCCACACGCTCTGCCTCAGGGTAACCCGTGATAATCACAGCGCCGGTGCGTTTTAAACCCGTCCAAAGCGCCGCATCGCACGCGTCCCGATCTGGCCCTGGTCCTGCAAACAATGCTGCAATATCTATTCGATCGACTGTATCCGGCATGATGAGCGCCTTCGCTGACTTCGCAACTCAAGCGTCTTACGCGAAACGATTCCCTGCAAGCGAATTGCACGCGGTTATGCAGCGAGGCCTTTGTTGCCCATATCCAGGAATTTGCGGCGCCGATCTGAAATCAACTGAGCCGCGTCTTTCCCATCAAGCTCGATCAACATGGCTTCGATCGCGGACCCAACGCTCGCAATCGACTCCGGCTTCGCGCGGTGTGCGCCGCCCAGCGGCTCGTTGATGATCCGGTCGATGACACCCAGTTGCTTCAGATCTTGCGCGGTCAACCGCAAGGCTTCGGCCGCCTCTCGCATCTTCTCGGCGTTCTTCCAAAGGATCGACGCACATCCTTCGGGGCTGATGACGGAATAAACCGAATGTTCCAGCATCGCGACGCGGTTTGCCGTGGCAAAGGCGACTGCGCCTCCGGACCCACCTTCACCTATGACTACCGATATCAGGGGTACTCCGATCTGCAGGCAGGTTTCCGTCGCGCGGGCAATCGCCTCGGATTGACCGCGCTCCTCGGCGCCTTTGCCCGGATAGGCACCCGGCGTGTCGACCAAGGTGATCACCGGAAGGCCAAACCGTCCTGCCATCTCCATCAGGCGCACGGCTTTCCTGTACCCTTCAGGCCGGGCCATACCAAAATTCCGTTCGATCCTAGACTTCGTGTCGTTGCCCTTTTCATGGCCGATCACCATCACAGGCCGATCATTGAACCGTGCCAAACCGCCCATGACAGCATGGTCATCGGCAAAGTTCCGATCTCCGGCAAGCGGTGTGTATTCGTTGAAAAGAGCGGCGATGTAGTCCTGACAATGCGGACGCTCGGGATGGCGCGCAACCTGACATTTCCGCCAAGGTGTCAGATCTTTGTAGAGATCGGTCAGCATCTTTGCGGCTTTGGTATCCAATGCAGCCGCTTCTGCCTCTACGTCCATCTCGTCGTTTTGACGGGCCAGCGCGCGCAGCTCTTCCGCTTTGCCCTCGATCTCGGCCAACGGTTTCTCAAAATCCAGATATTGGGTCATGCCACCAATCCCTTGCCTTCGCGCCTATATGGCGGGTGCGGCACGTGGATGCAATGTCCGTCAGGGCCAGAGCACGGGATAGAGCGAGGCGATCAACAACCCAGCCATCACCCAATTGAACGCGCGCAATCGCGCGGGGCTTTGCAGGACACGAGCCATTTGTTGTCCAAGTACAGTCCACGAGCTGACCGCAGGCAGGTTGATAAGACCAAAGGTCAGGCCCACGATGACAATAGCCTCGAAGCTGCGGTCAGGCGTATAAGCCGTGATGGCCGTCAATGCCATCGTCCAACCCTTTGGGTTTACCCATTGAAACGCGGCGGCCTGAAGAAATGTCATCGGATTGCCCTTGTCCGCATTAGCGTCGACAGGCGCGGCGTTCGCGATCTTCCACGCCAGATACATAAGATAGATCACGCTAAACGTCTTCAGAATGGTGTGAGTGATCGGGTATGCATCAAACACCTGGATCAGACCCGCTCCCACCAAAAGCAGCATCACAACAAATCCGACGCCGATCCCGAGCATATGTGGAATCGAGCGTCGAAACCCGAAATTGGCGCCCGACGCCATAAGCATCAGGTTGTTCGGGCCGGGCGTTATGGACGACACAAA
>CAYODE010000075.1:0-16745 GCA_964402685.1 uncultured Aestuariivita sp.
TTTTAATGATTTGTTAATCAATTCTGAACACACCGTTAACAGGGAACAATAATGGAAGGTGTGAAACCCTCCTGGAAGCAAAATCATGGATGTTTTAATCGTCGAAAGCCAAGCAGAGCTCGGCAAGCTTTGGAGTCGACATTTGGAACGGCAGGGCGCCTCTGTTCGCCTCGTCCACAGTCAGGATACGGCGGTTGGCGCGCTTTATGAGCGCGACTTTGATGTCATTGTGTTGGATTTGATCTTGCATGACGGCAGCGCTTTGGCGGTGGCCGACTTTGCCAGCTATCGTGCGCCCAATGCGCGCGTCATCTTTGTGACCAACACGACATTTTTCTCAGACGGATCCATCTTTGCGCATAGTCCGAATGCTTGTGCCTTCGTGCAAAGTTCCTCTCCGCCCGAAGATCTGGCAGCTATGGTCGCTCATTATGGGGCGCATTAAGCTCCGCGGCTATGCGGCTCGAAATAGTCCAGTGTAGGATTGATCGGGATAATCCTATGCGGATTGATCGTCTCGTGACTGTAATGATAGTGGCGCACGATATGGTCCATATTTACCGTCTCTGACACGCCCGGCCATTGATAGAGCTCACGCGTATACGCCCAGAGGTTCGGATAATCGATGATACGGCGTCGATTGCATTTGAAATGAAGGTGATAGACAGGGTCAAATCGGATCAGGGTTGTGAACAACCGCCAATCCGCTTCTGTGATCCGATCTCCCATCAGGTAGCGGTTCGCTGAGAGCCGCTCCTCCAGCCAATCAAGACTGTCAAATAAGGCACGTACAGCCTCATCATACGCGTCCTGGCTTGTGGCAAATCCGGATTTGTAGACGCCATTGTTTACGGTTGAATAGATCCGAGCGTTGACCTCTTCAATCTCATCACGCATCTCTTCGGGCCAGTAATCGTCGGTGTTTCCAGTGATTCCGTCAAACGCGCTGTTTAACATCCGAATGATCTCAGAGCTTTCGTTGGACACGATGGTGTTTTGCGATTTGTCCCACAAAATGGGCACTGTGACCCGGCCGGAGTATCCGGCATCAGCACGTGTGTAGATCTGATGCGCGAAGTCTGAACCGAACAGCGCGTCGCCGGTTGCGCCGTGATCATCGGTCTCAAAGGTCCACCCTTTGGTCAGCATATCGGGATGAACCGCTGACACGCTGACGTGGTCCTCTAGCCCCTTTAATTTAAGGAAGATCAGACCGCGATGTGCCCACGGGCAGGCGTACGAGACGTATAGGTGATAGCGGCCGCTTTCCGCTTTGAAGCCAGCCGTGCCCGATGGTCCTGCGCTGCCATCAACCGTGATCCAGTTGCGGAATTGGGATTCCGACCGGATGAATTTTCCTCCGGTCGATTTGGTGTCGTACCATTGGTCGTGCCACGTGCCGTCAACCAGCAAACCCATCTTTCATCTCCCTGCGCTACTCGGTCGCTCAAGACATACATCACTTACCGCTGTGGCCTAGTCCGTGGTCACGCGCAACAGGTCTGCGTGAGTGCACAAATTGCAACACACGCCTTCTAAATCACTCTTGTCATTTGTTTTTCACGGGAATCATCACAATGTGCCCTGCACTCAGACGCGGAGCTGCCATGACTACGTTCCTACCAAAGGACATCCAGAATGATCTGGATGCCGCCAGAATTGCTGGATTGAAAAAAACGTCTCGCCTGCGGGTCGAAACGGGCGGGGCGGAGTATCGCGTGCTTCGTCGCTGGTCGACAGGTTTTGCTGTCGAAGCGGGTGTTATCCCAATGCTGCGTGGCTTGGTGGACTTGTATGATGGATCCCACCATCTCGCCCAATGCCTCATCGTTGCCTCAGAAGAAGAGGCAGGCGAAATGCGGTATGAATTTAAACGGTCGACCGAGGCACATGACAAAGCGCCGCTCGATTTCTACCGCGCTCCTGACGCGCCCATTGCTTTACTTGGCAAAGACTGAAGCCGCGCCCAATTGCTATTTAAGGCGGCTTCATAGGGTGCTGTAAGCCTATTGAAGATCACTAAATGCTGCGGCGAGCCGTTCGACCGCTTCATCGACACGGGACCGCGGGGTTGCGATGTTGAACCGCAAGAAGCTGTCGCCACCCTTACCGAACGTTGGGCCATGGTTTATGGCGATTTTCGCTTCTTTCTCGACCCGGCGGGTGAATTCCGCCATCTCCATTCCAGTTCCAGAAAAATCGACCCAAGCCAGGTAGGTTGCTTCCAATGACATGGATTTCAAACCCGGTATCGCATTCACCCCCGCATCGAATGCCTTTCGATTGGCATCCAGATATTCGACCAATTCGTCTACCCAGGCCGCGCCTTCCGGCGAATAGGCTGCGGTTGCCATGAACAAACCAAAAGAGTTCGGTGACAGGCCCAAGGCTGCCATCCGCGCGCCGAATATGGCCCTAAGATCGGGGTCTTCAATAATGACGTTTCCGGAATGACTTCCCGCGATGTTGAAGGTCTTGGTGGTCGCCGTCATCATAACCAATCGATTGGTAATCGATCGATCGACATTTGCCATGGCTACATGCGTGAGGCCCGGCATGACCAGATCATGGTGAATTTCGTCCGACACTAGAATGAGGTCATGACGCTTCACAAAGTCTGCGATCTGCTGGAGCTCGTCGCGTGTCCAAACCCGACCACCAGGATTGTGCGGTGAACACAGAATGAACATGGTTTCGTGCCCTTTCATCTGGGCATCCCAACTGGCGATGTCTAACTCATACCGCCCGTCATTATTGATCATTTCGCATTCGACGACTTCGCGCTCTGCCGCGCGGATCACTTTTGCAAACGCGTGATAGACCGGTGTCATCAGAACGATTCCATCGCCAGGTTTGGAATAGGCATCGACGCACATAGCGGTGCCGTTTACCAGGCCATGCGTGGTGAAGATCCACGATGGATCAATGTCCCAGCCATGTCGCGTAGACATCCACCACTGGATCGCCGCCTTGTATTTGCTGTCATCGCCGAAATATCCATAGATCCCGTGATCAATCAGGTGGCGCAAACTGTTGTGGATGACCTCAGGCGGACGGAAGTCCATGTCGGCCACCCACATCGCGATACCATCGTCTTCCGGTACGCCATAGATTTGCTCCATCATGTCCCACTTCACGCAATGGCTGCCTCGGCGTTCAATGATTTCGTCAAATCCCATGGTCTTGCTCCCGCATCTGTTCGACGCAAGCTAACGCTCTGCCCGGCAGGCGCAAGGGGCGTTGCGATAACGCGCAATACAGCCTAAATCCTGAGCCATGAAACGTTCGATCCTGATCCACCCGGACCCACGGCTGAAAAAGCTGTGCAAACCTGTCGAAGATATCTCGGACAGCCTGCGCACGCTTGCCGATGATATGCTTGAGACCATGTACGCAGCGCCCGGCATCGGGTTGGCGGCCCCACAGGTGGGCGAGCTGGATCGTTTGATCGTTTTGGACTGTGTGAAAGCGGATGAGGCGCCGCCGCGCCCCTTGATCATGTTCAACCCTGTGGTTGTCTCATCGTCTGACGAAACCAATGTGTATGAAGAAGGCTGCCTTTCGATCCCCGATCAATACGCTGACGTAACCCGGCCGACAGAGGTAGAAGTTGCCTGGATCGACCGGGACGGCAATGCGCAGCAAGAAGTGTTCGACGGTCTGTGGGCGACTTGTGTCCAGCACGAGATTGATCATCTCGATGGCAAGCTGTTCATCGATTACCTCAAGCCACTCAAGCGGCAGCTGATCACGCGCAAGATGCAGAAGCTCAAACGCGAGCGAGCGCGCGCATGAGCCTGCGAGACATCGTCAAGTGGCCGGATCCTAGGTTGAGCCAGATGTGTGATCCAGTGGGTGAGATAACTGCCGAGATCCACACACAGGCGCAGGATATGCTCGACACAATGTATGACGCACCGGGGCGGGGATTGGCGGCGCCGCAGATTGGCGTGATGAATCGCGTTTTCGTGACTGACGTGAGTTGGAAAGAAGGCACGCCCGATCCACAGGTATTCTTGAATCCCGAAATTCTTGAGCTGAGTGACACTCAGGTGGAGGCAGAGGAAGGGTGTCTCTCCATTCCCGGAGTGACGACCAGCGTCACACGCCCGGACCGTGTCCACTTGGTTTGGACATCACTCGAAGGCGCACGCGTGAGCCAAGTCTTTACCGGCTTTGCTGCCGCTTGTGTTCAGCATGAGTTGGATCATCTGAACGGGATCGTCACCCTGGATCGGTTGTCACCCGAAGCGCGCGCTGAGGCTGAAGCGGAGTATGCAGCTTGACTGTGCGTGTGTGCATCCCGTGGCCGGACAAACGTCTGCGCACCCCGGCTGAGCCGGTCACAGAAATCACAGACGAGATCCGCGCCATATGGCAGGACATGATCGATACGATGGAGGCGATGCCGGGCGTTGGGCTCGCTGCTCCGCAGATTGGCGTTATGTTGCGCCTTGCCGTTGTCGACGGTTCTGACGAAAGAGGTCGCGCGGTAAAACTGGCAAACCCCGAGATCCTGCAGGCCTCTCCGGAGTTGCGTGCCCATGAAGAGGCATCACCAAACTTGCCGGGCGTTTATGCCAAGCTCGAACGGCCAAAGGCGGTCACCGTTCGCTATTTGGACGAGAACGGGAGGATCAACCGTCGCGATTTTGTCGACCTGGAGGCCACTAGCGTTCAACACCAGATCGATCACCTGAATGGCAAGATGTATTTCGACAATCTGTCCAAGATGAAGCGGGACATGCTTTTGCGCAAAGCGCGCAAGGTAAAAAGCTGATGCGTTCAGGGGCGGCGGCGTGATGAGACTCGTTTTTATGGGGACCCCTGATTTCTCTGTGCCTGTTCTCGATGCTCTCATCCAAGCGGGGCACGAGATCGTCTGCGTGTACTGCCAGCCACCGCGCCCCGCTGGCAGAGGTAAGAAGGACCGGCCCACTCCGGTTCATAATCGCGCCGAAGAGTTAGGGCTGATGGTGCGCCATCCCATATCCCTGAAGTCAGATGATGAACAAGCGGCGTTTTCTGCGCTGGGTGCGGATGCCGCTGTCGTCGTGGCGTATGGCTTACTTTTGCCCCGCGCGATACTGGATGCACCCACGCGCGGATGTCTCAATATTCATGCCAGCCTCCTACCCAGATGGCGAGGGGCTGCGCCCATTCATCGGGCCATCATGGCGGGCGATACCGAAACGGGCGTCTGCATCATGCAAATGGAGGAAGGGCTGGATACCGGTCCGGTGCTGTCGCGTCGTGCGACACCGATCGGACCTGAGGAGACAACTTCCCAGCTTCACGACCGACTTTCTGTGATGGGCGCAGAACTGATGGTCGAAACGTTGGAGCAAATCGACACGCTCGTGCCAGAGGCGCAGCCTGAGGACGGGATTACTTACGCGCACAAAATCGATAAGTCAGAGGCGCGTGTGGATTGGGCTCGTCCCGCGGTCGAGGTGGATCAGTTGATCCGTGGCCTATCACCATTTCCGGGCGCTTGGACCATGCATGGTGATGACCGGTTAAAACTGCTTTCCAGTCGCGTGGTAGATTGCGTTGGGCAGCCTGGCGAGGTTCTTGATGATCATCTTCGGATCGCGTGTGGCGATGGTGCGGTCGAACTTCTACGTTTGCAGCGCGCGGGTAAGGGTGCACAGGATAGAGAGACGTTTCTAAGAGGGCACCCGATCCCGAAGGGTGCCTTGCTGAAAGGGTAACCAGATGTTTTTGACATTGATGGGCACGGTCGTGATCGCTGGCATTGTTGGCTATGCCTCGGAAAAGACCGGCTGGACGCATAACGGCATTATCCAATCGATCATCATCTGCGTGGGTGGCGCGTTCGTATTCTATTTCGTGCGCATAATGTTTGGGGTCAGCTTTGGTAGTCCCGGACTAAACGCGATCATCTCATCGATCGGCGCATTGATCATTGTGCCGTTTCACTGGAGGCGCTAGCGCCTAAGCCGTATCCGCTGTTGGTTTGAATGGTTTCATACCGGCTCGGGCGAGTTCATCCGCGCGTTCGTTTTCGGGATGGCCCGCATGACCCTTGACCCATTCCCAGGTCACGTCATGACGCGCCTGCGCGGTGTCCAAACGTTGCCAAAGCTCGACATTTTTAACAGGCTTTTTTGCGGCCGTCCGCCATCCGTTACGCTTCCACCCATGAATCCAGCCGGTGACCCCGTTTTTGACGTAAGCGCTGTCCGTGATGATCGTGATTTTCGACGGGCGCTCCAGCGTTTCCAGCGCGTGGATGGCGGCCAAAAGTTCCATGCGATTGTTGGTCGTCTCTGCCTCTCCCCCCTGAAGTTCACGCTCTTTCAGAATGGTGTCGCCGTCCATTGCGCGCATTAGAACGCCCCATCCGCCCGGGCCGGGATTTCCTGAACAGGCCCCGTCAGTATAGGCAAACAGCTCAGCCATCCTTTTTGGCCTGCATCACGATCCAAGGGTCGACAGTACCTGCAAAGCCAACATCGGACCCGGTCCAGTGTACAAATGGCGTCAGGCCGACATCGTGCAGAAGCTCCTGCAATTCGGTTTGAGTGACAAAAGTGTATCTGCGACCAAGCGCGTCTCGTTCCGTGCTTTCGCCAGTCTTCATCCCGATGTGAAAAACGCTGCCTGCGCGCAAAGCGGTCGCAATCGCCTGAAGGTGACGCGGCAGGTCTACCCGTTCGGCGTGGAGTAAGGAGAAATTCGCCCACACGCCGTCGTAGATGGCTTCACCATTGATTTCATCGAACGTTTCCCGGCGTGTTGTGACCCCGGGGTGCCGCGCGGCCAGTTCGATCATCGCAGCACTTGCATCCGTCGCGGTTACCGTGTGACCGAAATCCGCGAAATGTGCCGCGGCCAAACCAGGGCCGCATCCCAAGTCGAGGACATCGGCGCCCTCAGGCAACGCCGCGAGAAAGCTTTCCAACTGCGCCTTTGGGGCTGCGGCCTCGCCAATCAGGTCCGCATAATCGTCGGCACGCGCTTCATAAACGTCCAGTGTTTCACGATCGCTCACAGTAAAACTCCCACGGAAAGGCAAGCCACGACAATTGTCGTCAAAAGGATCCGCAGGCGCATCCACCAAGAGGGTGTTAGACCCCAATTGAAAAAGGCGTAATCCAAAACCAGGACGCCCAAAAAGCCAAAGATTAGATTAGTGCCTGCGCTAACAGGCCCGCCGCCGGTCATGAAAAACGCCCAAAGCGCCGGAATGACGGACAATGCGTAACCCGTTGCGGCGCGCATATTGTCCGCTTTGGTGGCAAACCCCCAAAGCACCCCAGACATGAAACTCAGGATGACGGAACCGTAGGCAAGCTGAACGTAAGGCCCAACAAAGCGCGGCCCGAAATTGTTCGCGCCCCAAGCGGCAAGTGGTCCGTACACATATGTGGCCGCCCCCCATACAAATGGGATCAACCCAGCAAGCCCAAGAATGAGTGGTGCGATTGGAATGCGCGTCATCAGGATAATCCAGGGTCAGTGTGCAGGGTTCAGGCCCGTTCCATCGCCAACCGCCCAGCCAGCAGGGCAAAGATACCGGCAAAGGTGCGGTTCAACCACGTCATCACGCGCTCTGAGCCCAGGATCAGATCCCGCGCTTTGGCGGCAAAAGCACCGTAGAGAATGAAAACTGCGAAGGTCATTACCATAAAGATCGTGCCAAGACCGATCATTTCTGCCGTAGCTGTTTCGGGGCTGCCGGACAAAAACGGCGGCAGCAAAGCCAGGAAGAAAATTGAAAGCTTTGGGTTCAAAATATTGATCAACGCCCCGCGACGCGCAATGCGTGGCCCGGAGTCTGCCGACCGTTCCGCTGAAATCGACAAAGCTCCGCCTGATTTGAGAGACTGCCATGCAAGATACAACAGATATGCGACGCCCGCGAATTTCACGATGTTAAACAGCAGGGCAGAGGTATGCAGGATTGCCGCCAGACCCAAAGTCGCGGCGACCAAGTGTGGAATGATCCCAGCGGTGCAACCTAACGCCGCCCAAAAGGCCGCGCGTCGACCCTGACCTAACCCCAACGCCAATGTGTATATGACACCCGTCCCCGGGGCGATCACCACAACGAAGGCGGTCGCAAGAAACTGAAGCGAGATCATGCCGGTTCTCTCAACACGCGTGGCACCTTGAACTCAACGTTTTCGACCGCAGTTTCGATCTGTTCGACATGTACGTCATACTTGTCACGAAACGCGTCGATAACCTCGTTGACCAGTGTTTCGGGCGCAGACGCACCTGCTGTGATCCCAATGGTTGAAATGCCGTCCAGGGCACGCCAATCGATATCGGCGGCGCGCTGCACTAATTGAGCGTAGTCGCATCCGGCGCGCGCACCGACTTCAACCAAGCGTTTGGAATTTGAGGAATTCGGCGCGCCTACGACCAGCATCGCATCGGCCTTCGGAGCCATGGCCTTGACCGCTTCCTGCCGGTTGGTTGTGGCATAGCAAATATCCTCTTTGTGGGGCCCAACGATATTCGGGAACCGGCTTTGAAGGGCAGCAACAATATCGGCAGTATCATCAACGCTAAGCGTTGTCTGCGTGACAAAGGCCAGTTTGTCTGGGTCGCGCACATCGACGGTTGCGACATCTTCTACCGTCTCTACCAGTAAAACTTCGCCTTCTGGCAATTGGCCCATCGTTCCGACGGTTTCAGGATGGCCCTCATGGCCGATCATGATCATTTGCAGGCCGCGTTCGAAATGGCGCTGGGCCTCGATATGGACCTTCGACACCAGTGGACAGGTCGCATCGACAAATATCATTTCGCGCGCCGACGCGGCAGCGGGAACCGATTTGGGCACACCATGAGCTGAAAAGATCACAGGTCGATCATCGGGGCACTGATCCAACTCTTCGACAAAAACAGCGCCTTTGTTGCGCAACCCGTCGACGACATATTTGTTGTGTACGATCTCATGGCGGACATAGACCGGCGCCCCCCATTTCTCGAGAGCCATTTCAACGATTTTGATGGCACGATCAACGCCGGCGCAGAACCCGCGCGGCGCGGCAAGGAACAGGGTAAGAGGCGGTTTCGTCATGAAGGTCTCCTTGGCGACAAGAGGTAAGCGCTTCGCCCACAATCGTCCAGACCGCATAATCGGCGCGTCTTCGCCTGTCTCGGTATCGCGGCAAAACAGCCCGCCCCGCAGCAACGGCGAATTGGCGGGTTATACTTCAAGTGTAATCGCTTCGATTCTGCAAAACAGGCATCGGCGTAAGGGGACCTGATGACAAACGACCGAATCCAAGACCCGGTTTGGCCGGCGCCAGATGATTTGGCATCTTTGCAGAAAATTCTTTCCGCACCGGCCATCAGGACCCTTGCGATCGAAGTCATCAAACGTCTGAATTCCCGCGATACAAGGGATTGGCAGGCGCCGCCCGCTGAAGTTCGCAAGTTGAGCCATCTTCTGCGCGCAAAATACCCGTTTGCGGCCAATCGCATGATCGATCAGCTGATCAATGCTGGCGTGCCAATAGAACGCGTGTATCAGAATTATCTGGCAGAAGCCGCTCGCGATTTAGGAGAGCGGTGGCAGCGCAACGATGTTGACTTTGAAGAGGTCGGCCTAGCCACAACGCGCATTTACATCCTCCTCGATGCGCTGCGACGTAAGTCTCCGCCGCCAATCGCGACGCAAAGTCCTAAAATAGCATTCGCTGCAGTACCGGGAGAGCAGCATGTTCTGGGCATTAAAATGGCAGTTGATCTATTCCGCCGCCAGGGTTGGGATGTCGAGCACTTGATTGATCTAAATCACGACCAAATTCTGGAGGCCGCGCAGGATGCCGATATCGTCTTGGTGGGCTTGTCCGCGTCGGGACGTCGACGCAGAGCGGCTCTACTGAGACTTGTGGTTGCATTGCGTATCGCGCGGCCCGAACTGAAAATTCTACTGAGTGGGCAAGTTGCCAAGTCCGAGCCGGATTTTTTGTCCCAGGTTGGAATTGATGCGATTGTCGAAGACGTAGATGCAGCTTTAAAGACCGTCCAGCAGTTGCTGAAGGACGTCCCCAAGAAACGACAGCAGTCGAGTTAGCCGTCGACCATTGCCACCGGTTCGCCCGCGTCGTTGTCCCGCGGAGGTCGCCCAATCACGTCTCTCAGCTCGTTCAGCTCAATGAAATTATCAGCTTGTCTGCGCAGCTCATCCGAAATCATTGGAGGTTGGCTTCGGATCGTAGAAACCACAGAGACACGAACACCTTGGCGTTGCAGACTTTCGACCAACGGGCGAAAATCGCCGTCGCCAGAAAAGAGCACGATGTGATCAACGCGCGGCGCTATTTCCATGGCATCGACGGCGAGTTCGATGTCCATGTTGCCCTTGACCTTCCGACGACCCATGCTGTCGGTGTATTCCTTTGCAGGCTTGGTCACCATGGTGAAGCCATTGTAGTGCAGCCAGTCTACCAAAGGTCGGATCGGTGAATATTCATCGTTCTCCAGCAGCGCGGTATAATAAAACGCTCTGAGCAGTTTGCCACGGCGCAAAAATTCCTGGCGCAGCAGTTTATAATCGATGTCAAACCCCAACGCCTTGGCTGCGGCGTACAAATTTGACCCGTCGATGAACAGCGCAAGCCGTTCGTCCTTGTAAAACATCAAAACTTTCCTTCCGATGGGGAGGCACGCTGACTAGTCCGTGAGTGTGAGTGGGAAACAGCGGGCGCCCAATAGGAGTAAAATAATGAATGTTCAGTTTACCACAACCCAGTCAATCAGGCGAACATAGGCGAAAAGTGACCGAGTTTGTGTCAAATGTGCTAGTTGCCTTGGGGTCAAACCTTCCTCAACCAGAAGGTGACCCAACGGCAAACCTGATAAGAGCTCTCAAAGAGATGGTGGCGGAAGGTTTAGCGATTCGCGCGGTCAGCCGGTTTTTTGAAACACCCTGTTTCCCGCCGGGTGCAGGCCCTGACTATATAAATGCGGGTGTTTTGGTGACAACAGACAAGCAACCCAAAGAGGTCCTTGAGATTCTCCATAAGGTTGAGTCGCGGATGGGGCGAACGAGAGAGACGCGATGGGGTATGCGCACTCTGGATCTCGATCTGATCGCCGTAGACGAGGCTGTGCTGCCTAACGTGGAAACGGCCCAAACGTGGATCGACCTAGCTTCGGACCAACAATCCCTGCGTGCACCCGATCAACTTATTCTGCCTCACCCGAGGTTGGCGGATCGGCCTTTTGTTTTGGTCCCATTGATGGACGTTTTACCAGACTGGCGTCACCCTATATCCGGGTTGACCGTGGCTGAGATGTTGGATGCTTTGACTGACCAGGACAAAGCGTCGGTACGTCCCGTTTAAGGGCCAAGAAACAGGAGCTATTCGTGTGTTGATGGTTGATCCAACGCGTGCAAGCTGGATTCAGTTCGCGGGTTGTCAACAGCATCGAATGCCATTAGATACACGCTTTCTGGACCAGACGAAAAATTTAGGAGTTCCCTCATGGCCCGCGTGACGGTTGAAGACTGCGTTGACAAAGTGCCCAACCGCTTTGAGTTGGTGATGCTCTCCGCGCATCGCGCGCGCGAGATTTCGTCGGGCGCTGCGATCACTGTGGATCGCGACAATGACAAGAACCCTGTGGTTGCTTTGCGCGAAATCGCCGAAGAAACTCAAAGCGCAGACGAGCTGCGCGAACGTCTGATTGAATCGAACCAGACCCAAATCGAAGTCGACGAACCGGAAGAAGATCAGATGGCGCTTCTGATGGGCGCTGAGTCTGACAAACCGGCGGATGACGATATGTCGGAAGAGAAACTCCTGCGCGCGCTGATGGAGGCGCAAGGGCAGGGCTAAACCTCGGGTGCGGGCCCATGATCACTGCTGAAGATCTGATCGCGCTGGTCCGCGCATACAATCCAAAAACAAATGCCGAACGGTTGGCCGAGGCGTATGAATTCGGCCAACAAATGCACGAGGGGCAGACGCGTCATTCTGGCGAGCCCTACTTTTCGCATCCCGTCGCCGTTGCCGCTATCCTGACCGAGCAACGGCTGGACGATGCCACGATCATCACAGCGTTGCTGCACGACACGATCGAAGACACCAAGGCGTCTTATTCTGAGGTCGCAAAACGGTTTGGCGATGAAGTGGCCATGCTGGTCGACGGTGTGACCAAACTGACGAACTTGCAGCTCTCCAGCCATGAGACCAAGCAAGCGGAAAATTTTCGCAAGCTGTTTATGGCGATGTCAAAGGACCTTCGGGTGATCCTGGTGAAGCTGGCGGACCGCTTGCACAACATGCGGACCATCAAAGCCATGCGCCCGGAAAAGCAGGCGCAAAAAGCCCGCGAAACCATGGATATCTATGCACCCTTGGCGGGGCGCATGGGGATGCAGTGGATGCGGGAGGAACTGGAAGATCTGTCGTTCCGCGTACTCAACCCCGAAGGACGGCAGTCTATTATCCGGCGCTTCATTACGCTGCAAAAAGAAAGCGGTGACATCATTCATCGCATCACGCGTGACATGCGAAAAGAGTTGTCTGACGGCGGGATAGAAGCTGAAGTATTCGGCCGCGCGAAAAAGCCTTATTCGATTTGGCGCAAGATGGAGGAAAAGGAACAGGGCTTCTCACGTCTGTCCGACATCTACGGTTTCCGCATCATTACGAATAGTGAAGAAGACTGTTATCGCACCCTGGGGGCGATCCACCGTCGGTGGCGCGCCGTGCCCGGGCGTTTCAAGGACTATATAAGCCAGCCCAAATCGAACGGATATCGTTCCATCCACACGACCGTCTCCGGGAGAGACGGAAAACGCGTCGAGGTCCAGATTCGCACCACACAAATGCACGACGTGGCCGAAACCGGAGTTGCCGCGCACTGGTCCTATCGTGACGGGGTGCGGTCCGAGAACCCCTTCGCTGTCGATCCGGCCAAATGGATTGCGTCCTTGAACGAACAGTTCGAGGGTGAAGATGACCACGACGAATTCCTCGAAGCGGTGAAGCTCGAGATGTATTCGGATCAGGTCTTTTGCTTCACTCCAAAAGGGGACGTGGTCAAACTTCCGCGTGGAGCTACGCCGATCGATTTCGCATACGCGATCCATACCCGCATTGGATCGGCCATTGTGGGGGCCAAAGTTGACGGTTTGCGCGTGCCATTGTGGACGCGTCTTAAGAACGGTCAGTCTGTCGACATCATCACCGCTGAGGGGCAAACGCCACAGGCGAGCTGGCTTGAGATTGCGACAACTGGCAAGGCAAAGACAGCGATCCGCAGGTCTCTTCGGGAAGTGGATCGCGAGCGGTTCATCAAGCTGGGTCAAGAGTTGGCGCGCGCAGCTTTTGAACATGTCGGCCGCAAGGCAACGGACAAGGCGCTGGACACCGCCGCCAAGCATTTGCGTCTAGATAATCGCGACGTTCTTTTAGCACGTCTGGGCAGCGCCGAGATCACGGCGCATGACGTGGTGCAATCCGTCTATCCGGAATTAGCGCCGGATGAAGGTGATCAAATCTCTCCGCGGCGCGCGGTTATTGGTCTTCAGGCTGGACAGTCTTTTGAGCGCGCACCTTGCTGCCAACCGTTGCCGGGCGAACGCATTGTCGGCATCACCTTCCGTGGCAAAGGCGTGATCGTGCATGCTATCGATTGCGACCGGCTGGGCGAATACGAGGATCAGCCTAATCGCTGGGTGGATCTGCACTGGCACGCCGGCACCCATCCTCCGATTTACAGCGCGACCTTGGATGTCACCATTGGAAATGACGCTGGGGTACTGGGGCGTATTTGCACATTGATCGGCGAGAAGAAGGCCAATATCTCCAACTTGAACTTTGTCGATCGGAAGCCAGATTTTTACCGACTTCTGATCGATGTCGAACTGAGAGATATTGAGCAGCTGCATTCGCTGATGCTCACATTGGAAGCGGATAGTGATGTGGCTGCGTTGGAACGGCACCGGGATATGGCCCGCCCTCGCGCGGTTGCGGAGTGAGCAGGGCTTAAGGCACGAGAAGGTAATCTGACTTGGTTTTCAAACGCCGAGATCGTCGTTCTGTGCTGCGCGTGATTGGGGAGGCGCTCTATCCCAAGGGCGGCTGGACCCGCGCGTTTCACTACGTCAAGCACCGGGTGCGACGCTTGCCCGATAGCCCAGAGCGCATCGCCCGCGGGATCTGGGCCGGCGTTTTTGTCACTTTCACACCCTTCTACACGATGCATTTTGTCGTCGCGGCGATCATAGCGCGGATCATGCAGGGCAATATTCTAGCATCGCTGATGGCCACGTTTTTTGGCAATCCGCTGACCTATGTTCCCATCGGTGTCGTATCGCTGCAAACCGGCCACTGGCTATTGGGCACGGAGTTTGAAGCCAGCGACAAATCGTTTGGCGGGAAGTTCGTGGATGCCGGGCGCGATCTCAAGGACAACTTCTTAACGATCTTCAACGATAAGGAGCCAGACTGGCACGGTTTGGCCATCTTCTATGATGAGGTCTTTTTTCCATACCTGGTCGGTGGGCTCATTCCTGGCGTTATTGCAGCCTCGGTCTGCTATTATCTGAGCGTGCCTTTGATCCGCGCTTACCAGCATCGTCGCAAGGGTCTGATCAAAGACAAGCTTGCCGCAATGAAGAAAAAAGCCGCTGCAAAGGCTGACGCCAAGCGGAATGCGGACTAGAATTTGATCAAATTCTATAAATTGGAGATTCGCCGATGTCCGGTCTGTCCCACTTACGCCTGGGTGTGAATATCGATCATGTTGCTACGGTTCGGAATGCGCGGGGTGGTGACACGCCCGATCCGTTGCGTGCCGCCAAGCTTGCAGAGGAGGCGGGTGCAGACGGAATCACAGCCCATCTGCGAGAAGATCGGCGCCATATTTCAGACGCGGATATCGAAGGGTTGATGGAGGTTCTGTCTGTACCACTCAACTTTGAAATGGCCGCGACCGAAGAGATGCAGCACATCGCGCTGCGCCACAAACCACATGCTGTGTGCATCGTGCCGGAAAAGCGTGAAGAACGCACAACAGAAGGCGGCCTTGAAGTCGCGCGCGAAGAAAATCGCTTGGCACATTTTATTGCGCCACTGCGCGATGCGGGGTGCCGTGTGTCGATTTTCATCGCCGCAGACAAGCGCCAGATTGAAGCGGCCCATCGTATCGGGGCCGAGGTGATCGAGCTGCATTCGGGCGCTTATTGTGATGCCCATCACGAAGGCAGGTTCGAGGATCGTGACCGTGAGCTTGAGGCCATGCGCGAGATGTCGACTTTTGCCCACGATCTGGGGCTGGAGGTTCATGTCGGTCACGGGCTCACCTATGAAACCGTCGCTCCGGTCGCCGCCTTTCCCGAAGCGCGGGAGCTGAACATCGGCCATTTTTTGATCGGCGAAGCGATTTTTCGTGGTCTGAAACCGGCAATTGAAGAAATGCGCCGTCTAATGGATGAGGCGCGCGCCTAATGGATGTGGCAGCTCTGAGCGCGATGGCGGCTGCTTTTTTTGTGGTGGCGGTGGCGCCAGGACCAGCGACATTGGGGTGCGCCTCGGTTGCCATGTCTCACGGGCGACGTGCTGGCTTAGGGTTTGGATTTGGACTTGGGCTCGCGCTCTTCTTTTGGGGTGTCCTTGCGGCGGTTGGTTTGGGCGCAATCCTTGCAGCAAGTACACAAGTGATGCTTGTGCTCAAGCTTTTGGGCGGATTTTATCTTCTTTGGTTGGCTTGGAAAGCGGGGCGAGCGGCGGTTGCCGGAGTTGTCAGCCACGCAGCCGAGGTGACCTCAGGACAATGGGTCTGGCGCGGCGCGTTACTGAACCTGTCAAACCCGAAAGCGGTATTTGCGTGGCTCGCCACACTGTCTTTGGGTGTGGGGCCAGAAGACAGTCTTGCAACTGTCATCGTGGCAACACTGGTCTGTGGCACAATCGGTTTCATCGTGTACCTGCCGTGGATTTTCGGCTTTTCGCATCCGCGCGTGATGCGGGGATATCAGCGGGTTCGGCGTTGGGTGGACGGCGCCGTGGCAACGTTCTTTGCCGCGGCGGGGCTAGGCTTGATCCGCTCGGCGTTTGTGCGCGTGCCAAGCTAAAATGCGCAACCGCGTCGTTCTTTCGATCTGTTTGATGATCATCGGCGCGGCTCTTTACGTCCTGGAAACTGCGCGCTCGGGCATCGACATATCAAACACCTTTGTCGGGCAAACCCCTGTCACTGTGTACGAAGGCGAGGGGCCAACGGTGGTTGTTGCGCATGGGTTCGCAGGATCGCGGCAAATGATGCAGAGCTACGCTCTGAGCTTGGCCCAAGTGGGGTACAGGGTGCTTGCCTTTGACTTTGAAGGCCACGGCCGACATCCGGTTCCGATGTCAGGCGATGTGACGTCAATCGATGGAACGACGCGCCTTTTGGTTGAACAGACTCTTTCGGTTGTGGATGAAGCGGGTACTGATGGACCCGTCGCGCTTCTGGGACACTCCATGGCGACAGATATCCTGATCCGCGCGGCCATAGCGGCGCCGGAGCGCATCGGCCCGTTAGTGGTCATTTCCGCCTTTTCCCAAGCGGTCAATGAGACCGAGCCAGAGAACATGCTGATGATCACGGGTGCTTGGGAAACCGGATTGCGAGAGTTTGCAACCAGGTCGGTGGCCATGGTGGATCCAAACGCAAGGGAAGGGGATTTGGCCCAGTCTGGAGAGGTGTTGCGCAAAGCCGTTGTGGCCCCTTGGGCCGAACATGTGGGCGTGCTTCACAGCAGA
>CAYODE010000076.1:0-16708 GCA_964402685.1 uncultured Aestuariivita sp.
GTCAGCGGCGTCTCGGTGCCCTTTTTCTCATGGGTGATCGTGTCGCCCACCTTGGTGTCGCGCACCTGCTTGATCGAGGCGGTGAGAAAGCCGATCTCCCCCGGGCCCAGTTCGTCGACCGCCTCCATAACGGGGCGGAAAACACCGATGCGGTCGACGCCGTATTTGGCGCCGGTCTGCATCATCTTGATCTGATCGCCCTTTTTCAGAACGCCATCCATGATGCGCACGAGAACAATCACGCCCAGATAGGCGTCGTACCAGCTGTCGACCAGCATGGCTTTGAGCGGGGCGTCGCGGTCGCCCTGCGGCGCGGGGAGTTGCTGCACGATGGCTTCAAGCACTTCGTGGATCCCCTCCCCCGTTTTGGCGGAGACCGGGATCGCGCCCGAAGCGTCGATGCCAATCACATCCTCGACCTGTTCGGCCACGCGGTCGATATCGCTGGCAGGCAGGTCGATCTTGTTGAAAACGGGCACAAGTTCGTGGTCGGCGTCAATCGCTTGATAGACATTGGCGAGCGTTTGCGCTTCGACCCCTTGCGTACTGTCGACGACCAGCAGGGACCCTTCGACCGCCCGCATCGAGCGGGAGACCTCGTAGGCAAAGTCCACGTGGCCGGGTGTATCGATGAGGTTGAGCACGTAATGCTGCCCGTCATCGGCGGTGTATTCGATGCGAACGGTGTTGGCCTTGATGGTGATGCCGCGTTCGCGTTCGATATCCATGCTGTCGAGCAGCTGTTCTTTCATATCCCGGTCGGCGACGGTGTTCGTCTCTTGGATGAGACGGTCAGCCAACGTGGATTTCCCGTGGTCGATATGCGCCACGATAGAGAAATTGCGGATATGCGAAAGCGGTGTCATGGGGGGGATATGTAAGGGATTTAGGGTATGGTCAATGGCTTTGGTGCCCCACCGCCGGGATGCACCATCAGCGCGGCGTCATTGGCCGCACCGAAGCCCCTGTCGGAACCCCAATCTGCCCTTAAATCGCGCGGTCGACCGCTTCGGCGGCATTGGTGATGTCGCGGCCCACGCCTTTGGCGGTTTCACAGGCGGCAAGTGTCATCGTGGCAAGCACGAGAAGAAGTGTCAGGCGAGGTTTGGCCATCTGTCGGCTCCGTACGTTTTAGAGGCGATATAGCTTGGTCGGAAGAGGCGGTCAAACGGCGGCGGCGGAGGCTTGCGCGCTGCTTCGTGAATTGCTCATAGGTCGTCTTTCCGGCATAGTCGCGCCAATCGGGAAGCTCGCGAGTTTAATGCGACGAGAGGCAAAGAAAAAGGCAGTAGGGTATGGGTCGGATCCTAGCCGTCATGGCATTGGGTGTTTTGGTGTCCTGTGGCGGCAGCAGTCGCAATGATCAGGTTGCACGTTACGCGTCGGTGAGTGGGCCAATAAAAAGCGCCTGCGTTTCGTCGGGACGGCGGGCTGCGAACCGTCAGATCTGTGGATGTATCCAGGCTGCTGCAGATCAGACACTGAGCGGATCCGACCAACGACGCGGCGCGTCTTTCTTTGGCAATCCGGAACTGGCCCATTCTGTGCGCCGATCCGACACGGCCATCGATGACGCATTCTGGGATCGTTGGCGCAACTTCGGAAACGCCGCGGACCAACTGTGTAGCTGACACATCGCGGGACTTGTACGCTTGTCGAAACCAAGCGGGTTTCGTAGTTTTCGATTATCGAAATCTAGCAAGAGCCATCGCTGATGTTGAAAAAGGGCGTCACCCTGCGTGGACTGGAAGTGTTTGAGGCCTTGGCTGCGTCGGGATCTGTCGCAGAAGCGGCCAACTCCACAGGATTGAGTCAGCCGGCTGTAAGCCAGCAAATGCGCAATCTGGAAACGGCCCTAGGGATCGATTTGATCGATCACGGGAAACGCCCTATGCGCCTGACAGCGGCGGGCCGCAGTTTTCTGGGCCGAGCACAGGCCGTCTTGAACGAATTGCGCGCAGCGCAAAGTGAACTGACCGTGATGGACCTGAGCCACCTTAAGACCCTGAACCTGGGCCTCATTGACGATTTTGACAACGAACTCACCCCGCGCCTGGCAACTATCCTGGCTGACAGCATGACCCAGGCCCGGTTCAAAATGATCACCGCCCCCAGCCACGAAATCAGCGCCGCCATGGCGGCTGGTGATTTGCATGTCGCGATATCTGCAAGCACCGGAGAACCAGTTGACAATATTACAGAATACCCACTGATCTGCGATCCGTTCATTCTTGTTACGCCTGCAGGAGTGACAGTGGATGATCGTGACCCGATCCGCGCGCTCAACGACTTGCCCTTTCTGCGCTATGCAAGCGAGCAGATGATTGGCGGACAAATTGAAGAGCAACTGAGAGTAGTAGATCTTTCCTTTGAACATCGTTTCGAGATGGGTAGCCATCTGGCGTTGATGGCAATGGTCGCGCGGCGGATCGGTTGGGCGATAACGACGCCTCTTGGATATATGCGAGCCGCACGATTTCATGAGAATATCACCGCACATCCCCTACCATTTGCGCCTTTTGAACGGACGATATCGCTCTTTGCCGGTGCAGATTGGTCGGACGAGGTTCCCCTCGAGATCGCTCAAACGGTTCAACGGCTGGTCACGCTGCATATGATCGAACCCGCACTGACGCGCCTGCCCTGGTTGACAGGGACGTTCCGGCTGATTTCGACTTGATCCCCACATTCGAGGAACATGAAGTTAGGAACCGCGCGAGAGGTGTGCCTGCAATCCCCTGGCTGCATCTTCGATCAGATCAAGCGCGCCGTCGAAATCGCGTGTGTAATACGGGTCCGGCACATGATCCATTCCAGACCGCGGTGCAAAATCAGTGAAAAGGCGGACAGGTGTTTGGGTGTTTGCAGGTCGCATCGCCTCAACGTCAGACAAATTGCTGTCATCCATTACTATGATCAGGTCAAACCGGGTGAAATCCGCCGCTGTGATCTGCCGGGCCCGCAGGTCAGAAAGATCGTATCCCCGGGCGCGCGCCGCATCTTGCATGGGTTCATAAGGCGGTTTGCCGACGTGCCATCCCGCCGTCCCAGCACTGTCTGTGATGACATCAGGCATCAGTTCGCGGAACACACCCTCGGCCGTGGGGGACCGGCAGATGTTTCCAAGGCAGACAAAGAGGATGCGACTGGTCATGAGGGGATCATCCATGCCACGCTAGGATCTTGCAAGGAGGGCGCGATGACAAAGATCGTCATTCTGACAGGAGCCGGAATTTCCGCGGAAAGCGGGTTGGGCACATTTCGCGATGAAGGCGGGTTGTGGAGCCAGCACCGGATCGAGGATGTCGCAACACCGGAAGGGTTTGCACGCGATCCCGCACTGGTTCAGGGGTTTTACAATGCGCGCAGGGTGCAAGCTGCAGACGCCCAGCCCAACGCGGCCCATACCGCACTGGCCCGCCTGCAGCGGGACCACTGCGGGCAGGTGGTTATCGTGACGCAAAACGTCGACGCCTTGCATGAGGCAGGTGGCGCATCAAACGTGATCCACATGCATGGGGAATTGGCCAGCGCATTGTGTGCGGCCTGCGGGCATCGCTGGCCTGCGCCTTCGGAAATGGCCGTGAGAGAGCCCTGCCCCAGTTGTCACAACCCGACGGCTCGGCCCGATGTGGTGTGGTTTGGAGAAATCCCGTATCACATGGACCAGATCCTGGATCATTTGGCCGAGGCGGAACTCTTTGCCGCGATCGGGACGTCCGGGAACGTCTATCCCGCAGCTGGTTTCGTGGAAGAGGCGCTCAGAGTCGGAGCGCATACCGTCGAGCTGAACCTGGAGCCATCAGCCGTGGTTTCACGATTTGCGGAGACGCGCTTTGGGCCTGCGTCCGAGATAGTGCCACAATGGGTGGATGAGGTATTGGGCCGCACGCTGTAAGGCACGGCCCGCAGGTGATCAGCCGTCAGCTGACCCGTGGTTATGCTTGTGGCCGTGACCGTGCTTGGGCTTGCGTTCAAGATCAACCGGGATCGTCACCTCAACCTCACCCGCCTTTTCAAAGATCAGCGTCACGCTGACTTCATCTCCTTGAGCCAACGATTGGTTCAACCCCATGAACATGACATGATCGCCACCGCGTTGGAGCATCGCCATACCGTCGGCAGGAATGATGATGCCATCCTCAACCTCGACCATGCGCATGACGCCATTGCTGTCTTCAATGTGGGTATGGATTTCAACCCGCGCCGCGATGTCGCTGCGTGCCGCGATCAGACGGTCTTCTGTGCTACTGTGGTTCATGATCCCCATAAAGGCCGCGCCGGAGATCGCGTTCGCCCCCGACGACCGTGCATATGGATCTTTGATCATGATACCTTCAGCGAAAGCTGTGGTAGACGTGAGCGTTGCGATAGCAGCCGCAAAAAGCGTTGTTTTGACGGACATTTTTTGTGCCCCCTTCTGTCTGCATTTTCGTTGGTTCTTTGGGTTCAGACAGGTTGAGGTGGCGCACGAGCTTGCGTCGAGGTTGTGAGGGCCGCTTTTGTGTTGGAGGTATGCTCTGGCCAGCCCAACGGCACCGGTGTGCGATGAAAGGGCTGAACAGACGTATCCGGGCCAGGTGTCGCCGTCAGTGCCGCAAGAGTACAATCAGGGCAGAGGTGAGGTGCCGCTGTTGGATCGCCGTTTTGATCGGTGAAGAGAATGACGGTGCCGTGGCCCGTACACAGGACCATGTAATCGGTCGCTGGTGAAGCACCTTTGGCCAGTGCAATCGCCTGACCGGAGATTACAAGGCTGAACGCAATCAGCGCTGTAAGAAAATAGGAACGAGCCCGCACCAACATGACGCCGATATAGCCATGCCATCAGAACTGGAAAAGGGTCTAAGCGCCGCAGGCAAACACAAACGCAAAAGCCCCGCGCGGGCGGCGCAGGGCTTGAAGATAAGCTCGCAAAAAAGACGCTTAGGAGGCTGCAGCCGCCTTAGCGATCTCTTTCTTGACTTTCAGCGCGTTGGGCGACAGGTCGCTGTCCTTGGCTTTTGCAAGGAATGCGTCCAAACCGCCGCGGTGGTCAACGCTGCGCAGCGCATGGGCCGAGATGCGGAACTTGAACGCGCGACCCAGTGTTTCCGAGTGCAGCGTTGTATCGTTCAGGTTCGGCAGGAACCGGCGCTTGGTTTTGTTGTTGGCGTGGCTGACATTGTTGCCAACCATCGGGCCTTTTCCGGTCAGTTCGCAGCGGCGCGACATGGGTGTCATCCTTCGTTTCATCGGGGCGGTGAATTGTCCGCCAAATGTACAAGGGCGCTGCCATTGGCGGCGCCCGAAATCTGGTTGGACGCTCATAGGAGGAATCGCTTTTGGGGTCAACCCGCATCGCAGTTTCGATTGCGCTACGTGACGATGCGTGACCCTTGCCTTGCGCCAAACGATTGGATCAGGGTGATACCAACGGTTCGTGAGGGAGGACACCATGGCCATCATTGGGACAGATCTGATCATAAATCGGGCTGACTTAACAGACGCAAGGCTATGTCAGCGCACCTTTCCCGACACACCGCCAGAAGGGCATGTGCTGTTGGAAATCGACCATTTTGCCCTCACCGCGAACACGATCACCTATGGCACGGCCACGGATACGCTTGGGTATTGGAACTTCTTTCCCGTCGCAGAAGACGGGTTCGGCCGCATTCCGGCCTGGGGATTTGCCGATGTGGTGGCCTCATCCCATCCTGAGGTCAAAGCCGGGACGCGGGTCTATGGGTATGTGCCCATGTCCACCCATGTGATGGTTGAGCCCGGATATGTGCGGGGGGACGGGTTTTCCGACATGGCCGCGCATCGCCAACCCATGGCGCGGATCTACAATCATTACGCCTTTGTATCCGCGGATCCAGCTTACAGCCGCGAGGTGGAACCACAGATCGCGCTATTCCGGCCTTTGTTCACAACGTCTTTTCTGTTGGCTGATTTCTTTCGCGCCAACGATATGTTCGGTGCGCAAATGCTGACGATGTCGAGCGCCTCTAGTAAAACAGCCCTGGGATTGGCCTCTGAGTTGGCGCGCAACAAACCGAACGGAGTGGAAATTGTCGGGTTCACCAGCCCGGGCAATCTCGCCTTTGTGGAGGCGCTAAGCCTTTATGACCGGGTGCTCAGCTATGATGACGTTGGTAGCCTGCCCCAAGTGCCAGCCGCATATGTCGATTTTTCAGGCAACGGGGCATTTACGATGACCCTGCACAGCCATTTTGGCGATCACATGCGCCATAGCGCGCAGGTGGGTGTCACCGATTGGCAAAATGCAAATCTGCGCGTGCCGGGGTTACCGGGACCGAAGCCCGTATTCTTTTTTGCGCCCAAATACGCAGAGGAACGGATCGCGGATTGGGGCCGAGATGGGTTTCAGAGCCGCCTGAGCGAGGCGTGGCAGGCGTTCATGGCGCGGACGGATTGGATGAGTGTCGTGCACCATCAAGGCGCAGAAGCGGCCCGAACACGGTACCTGACGGCTTTGGCTGGCGAGTTCGATCCGGCGACCGGGGAAATGGTGTCGCTGAGGTCAGCGTAAAAATAACGTCGCATTCTCTTTCGGTATTAAGCTGAACAAACCTGTCTTACGTTTGCCGGCCTGTTTGCCTGACCGGTTTTCAAACCCGACTGCACATAACATCCCCAGTCTATCACGTTTACGTCGCGGGTTGTTCCGTCTCTACGGCACGTGACGCTGCCGCGCCAATCGCGTCTTTCCGTTCTTCGGGCGTTGCGTCTTCGTTTACACGCACGGTGACCTCGCGGTTGGCAAAACGAATGCCTGCCTCTTCGAACGCAGCACGGATTCGATGCAAAAGCTCCCTGCGGATTACAAACTGTTTGCCCGGGACAGCCTTGAATTTGACCCTCAAGATCATGGCGCTGTCTTCCATCTGGATCACGCCTTGTGATTTTGGCGGTTCTAACAAACCGTCGTTGACCAGCTCGTCCTCCATGAACTCCGCCCCGATCCGTTTGATGATCTTTTTGACCTGTTGCGGGTCGGTGTCGAACGTCAACCGCAAGGGCAGTTTCATGATGACCCAATCGCGCGAATAGTTGGTCAGAGCTGCAATATCGCCAAAGGGGATCGTGTGCACGGCTCCAAGGTGATGGCGCAATTGCAGACTGCGTACCGAGATCCGCTCGACTGTACCTTTGACGGACCCAAGGTCGATATATTCACCCCGGCGGAACGCGTCATCGATGAGGAAGAACACGCCAGACACAACGTCTTTCACGAGGGTTTGCGCGCCAAAACCGACTGCAAGACCGATCACACCAGCGCCGGCGACCAGCGGCCCCACGTTCACGCCCAAGCTTGACAGGGCTGCAAACAGACAAGTCACGCCAATCACCACCAACGCCGTGGAGCGTAGCAGTGGCAAAAGGGTTGCTGTCCGGCTTGCACCTAACCCGCCTTCGCCTTCCGCGCCATCTTCGTCGTCGTCAGCTGGTTTTTCGGCCGCCGTGCGGACATCAATGATGGTACGGATGAAATCCCAGATCGCCCACCCAACAATTGCAGTCAATGCCACGTTGATTATTGTTTGAATTGTCTGGCCCGCCGGCCCGCTTGCCGCCAGCGTTTTGGGATCAAGACCCCAGGTCGCCAAAACAAAGAGCAATCCCGCTGCAAAGAACAACGACCGCGCCGCATTTCCAATCGCTGCTTTCACAGACACGTTCATGTCCTGAGCCCGGAGATAATGAACAAGGATACGATAGCTCATCCAAAAGCCGACAAAGATGATCATCGTATAAAACACGCGGGACGCGATGACGTTGACATCACCAATGACCAAAGCTCCGCCAGTAAACACAACCCAAATGAAGATCTGCGCCGCTGTCATGATTGCGGCCCAGTTGCGTGCCAACATGGTGCTGACGCCCCTTTCCTCGGCCGGAGGCAGCAAATCTGCCGTGGCACGGCTGACAAGGAAAATGCTGAGCAACACCGACGTAATCCAAACGACACTGGTCATCAGGCTGAACAGATTTGGAGTGCCTTCGGGCGCCCCGAACTGCGCCATGACATCGGAAGTGATCGTTTCGAACATCCAGAGTGCTGCCAGCCCGGTAACCACCCAGCGAACAAGGCGTGTCGCGTCATCGCTGATCGCGACAAGACGATACATGGGCCAGTCGCGCGGGAAGATGAAGTCTGCGAAGGACCGAACGATCAAGACGACCGTGAAAACAGCGACATAGCCGGACACAAAGAATTTGATGTCTGGGTGCTGAAAAAACAGATAGACGGTCGCGGTTGCTGCGAGAGCAAATGCGATCGAACTTGACAGTTCGATGACCAGTATGACCGCTGCGTCGAATATCGTTGTAATCGAGCCATAAGAGCCTTTGTCGATGTTGCGCTCTGCAAGCGCCAACTGGCGCTGCTCTGCGCGCCTGCGCCAAAAATGGCGCGCGACAAACCCAACGGCGAGACTGAGGGCCAGCGCAAAGAAGGCGTATCCAATCCCGCCGGCTTCCGTCAGCCTTTGCCCGACGGCTCGGATCGCGTCGCCAAACTCAGGCCATTTGGCAATCACCCCCCTGGCATTTGTCGTCAGAGTTTCGCCAATGTCGCGTGTGTTTGTCATCAGACCGTCGCCTGATCCCTGTTCTTCGACCCGGCGCGCTGCGAATTCAGCAATCAGAACATCACGGACCTGTTCATCGCTCAATCGGGCAAGCATGGCCTGAAACTCTTCCTCGCTCAGGTCATCTTGTAAATCCAAAGAGGCCTCTTGCGCATGTGCACCCATTGGCAAATTGGTCAGGACCAGCGCGCAAAAAAAGCCCAAATACAAAACACTTGCCAGTTTCGACAATAATGAGGTCATACGCGTTCCCCGCCGATTTCAGTGTACCGGATGCTGGCCAACTTCGCGCGCAGCGTCAACGAAGGACTGGGGTTGGCAGGTTTATTTCGGCGAAACGCATTATGGTGTGTCGTAATGACCAGACCCCCTTTTTGGGAAGTGTCTGGATGTCTACGCGGTCGGTGCGACCGATATCTTCCATGTGTCTCCGAACCTTTGTGGGGGTTTTGGGAACCCACGCTCAAGCGAGAATTACCGCCTTCTCAGCGTGTTCAGAAGTGGAAAAACCGCGCCGGAATACCCCCTCAAATGCGTGGCTTTGGTGACGGGTCCCGATCGGAGTCGCCGGAGTTTGGCTCTCCTTTTGGTTCAATCAAAAGCACTTTGACCTCTTTTTCGGCACGCGGGCGATGCGTGACACCTTTGGGCACAACGAACAGTTCGCCAGCTTTAACCGTGTGCGAGGGTTGACCTTCGATGTCCATGATCATCTCGCCCTCAAGAACATAGAAAAAGTCGTCCGTCGTTTCATGTTTGTGGAACGTGTATTCACCGATAAACTTGACGACCATCACGTCGTTTTCATTGTAATCTGCCACAACATGCGGGTCCCAATGGCCTGCGAATTGGTCAAGTTTTTCAGTGAGATTGACGGTTTTCATGTCCGGCGTCCTTCGTTTCTGACCCACACATGCAGGACGGCGGGCCGCTGTCGGGCAAGTGCGAGTCTAAAGCAATCGTTTTTGCTAAGATATGTATCGAATTCGATGTAAAAAAGACTGTGTACCGATCCTGAGAACTAGAACGACGCCGAAATCAAGTCGCCTCAAGAACGGCCGGTGATATCAACACTTTTCCGGCGCTCATATTGCTTGCATACAGCGAAGGCGCGCTTAATGCGTCATCCAGCCCCACGACTTTGTTCACCTTCGTTTCAGCAAAACCGCCGCGCAGGGCCTTCATAATCTGCCGGGTCAGCAGAAGTTGCTTCAGAAATGGTTGCCGTTCGGACCATCGCGTCAGCCAGAATCCCCGGACGGTCAGCTCTTTGAATGTCAGCGTCGCTGGATCACAAGTGGCCGGTTTCCCCGAAAGTTCGCCATAGACCAGGATTTCCCCGTTTGGTTCGAGCGCATCGGCAAGCTTCCCTGTCATGTCGCCGGCCACGGCATCGAATGCCAAACGACACCGAAGTTCCTTGCACAAGGCCTGAAGATCCTTTTCGAAAGTCTCGCTTTGCGAAGCGAACACGTGCTGCGCGCCATCAGCAACCAACTCCCGTGCTTGATCAATGCGCCGCACAACGTCGATGACTGCAATTCCCTTGTCCTGCGCTCGCGCGCGGATCATTTGCCCCAGCGCTCCTCCAGCGGCAGTTGACACAACCACTTTATGGCCACCGCGCTTAGCCGTGTCGACCAAAGCAATAGCACATAAAGGGTTCACAAACGTCATAGCTCCGGTTTCGGCAGACATCCCTTTTGGCAGTGGGACGCAGCGATTTGCGGGCACAATCGCGTATTCGGACCACAAACCGGTGTCTTTCGGGGCGCATGCCACCAGTTTGCCAATCAGACTTTGCGCCAGAAACCCTCCACCTGACGCCACAACTTCTCCTGAACCTTCCAATCCCGGCACAAATGGGCATGGGCGTTCCACCCCATACTCCCCCGACAGCATTAAAAGATCAGAAGGATTGATGGGCGACGCAGCCACGCGGATCAAAACTTCCCCACGTTTTGGAACGGGCACTGGTATGGTTTGGACTTCAAGAACCGCCCCCGGTTCAGGGACAACAAGTGCACGCATCGTCTTTGGGAGAGCTTGGGGTTTTGCTTTGCTCTCAACGACGCGACCGCCGTCGGGAGCACGGGATATCGCGTCTTTTTTCTTATTGTCGCCGGAGCGGAGCGTGACCCCGGTGTGTTCATAGTCAGCTGCAAGTGTTGTCATCACATGTCTCCACTGGAAATTTCTACTGGAGATATATGAATTGAAAACTTGCCCTGTCCAGAAAATAAATTTACATTGGAAACATATAACGGCTAATGCAATGAAAAATATAAAGAATAACTACCACCACGGTGATCTAAAGCGTGCGCTAATCGATGCGGGGCTCGCAGAACTTGAGAAAAAAGGTGTGGATGCAATCTCCATGCGCGGCATTGCGGCACGGGTCGGTGTGAGCCACACAGCACCCAAAAACCACTTCGATGGTGTGCGTGGATTACTTACTGCGATCGCGGCTCGCGGGTTTGAGCTATTGGTCGAAGACATGCTGCGCGATGACGGAGCGCCTGCGTCAGGTGCGTTTCTTGATGCAGGAGAAGGGTATATTCGCTTCGCCCTTGAAAACCCGGAACTTTACAAATTGATGTTTTCACGGACCCGAACAAATGGTGAGGACCCTGACCTGAAGAATGCCTCGCACCTCAGTTACCAAGTGCTGCAAAAGATTGCGTCCGATCTAGGTCGGCACGACGACGAAGCGTCGAACGGCACGCGTCGTACAGAATGGATGCTATGGAGCCTCGTTCACGGATACGCGATGCTTCTCATCGAAGGAGAACTCGAGCGCAACGAAGATGGTAGCCCGGTCCTCGGCATTACCGATCTACTGCGTGACCTGACTATGCAAAAAAGGGCGTAACCTTTGCTTACCCGGCCTGCATCTTTCCTAAACGCGAAAGCATTTCCTGAGCAGCGGTTGCCGGCGACTTCTGTCCGCTTGCAACCGCATCGCCTAGTTTAGCAAGTTCGGATTTGGCTTCGCCGCGTTCAAGTTGCGCCAACAAAGCTTGCCGTAGTTCCTGCTCGAACCAGAACCGCGCTTGTTCAGCCCGCGCGGTGGTCCAATGGCTTTCGGCCTTGCGCCATTCGACCAGCGTTGTGATTTCGTCCCAAGCCTGGGCAAGACCGTCTTCTTGCAGGGCAGAGACCGTCATGGCTTTGGGAAACCCGTCGGGATCTTGCGGACGTTTGCGCAATAACCGCAAAGCACCAGCATAATCTGCACATGTGCGCATCGCAGTGGGTTTGAGATCACCATCGGCTTTGTTCACAAGTATGATGTCAGCCATTTCCATGATGCCGCGCTTCACGCCTTGCAACTCATCCCCTCCCGCGGGCGCCAATAGCAGCAGAAAGATGTCGGACATCTCCGCCACGACGGTCTCGGACTGCCCTACGCCCACGGTTTCAATCAACACCACGTCAAAGCCCGCGGCTTCGCACAATGCAACCGCTTCCCGCGTGCGACGGGCAACGCCACCCAGATGGGTTTGGCTGGGAGAGGGACGGATAAACGCCGCGCGTTCACGGGCCAGCCGATCCATGCGGGTCTTGTCGCCGAGGATCGACCCACCCGAGCGAGCAGAACTGGGATCAACAGCCAAAACTGCGACGCGAAGGCCTTGATCCAGCAGCATCATGCCAAAGCTTTCGATAAATGTGGATTTTCCAACGCCGGGCGTGCCTGACAGTCCAATTCGCATGGCCTGGCGATTGGTGTGACGCAGGACATCCATCAACTGGGCGGTTTGTGCACGATGGTCCGCCCGTGCGCTTTCGACCAGCGTAATTCCGCGCGCCAAGGCGCGGCGGTCGCCCTTTATGATTTTGTCACCAAGCTCTGTGATATCCATGCGCAGCGCCCTACTTCTTTGACAGGTAAATGACGAAGAATGATCGGTCTTGTCCATAGGCGAATGAGGCTCTTCGCTTTGGGGGTGACCCTGGCCTTGGGACTGGGGTCAGAGTTAGTGGCGCGGGATATCAAAACAAGCGCGCAGTACAACGTGTCTATTGGCGCCATCCGCGTGGGCGTGTTCTGGTTGGATGGGAGCACATCGCGGCGCGCCTATACTGTGACGAGCGGGTTCCAAGCAACCGGGTTTGTTGGCGGCGTTGCGAATGCGGCGGTGACGTTGTCGGCGCGCGGCTCGATTAGGGACGGTGCATTCCAGCCTATCAGCTACAGCGAGGATGTCTCTGTCGGTCGGCGCAGCGGTGCGATCACCATGGAGTATGACCGAGGCGTGCCCACCGTGGCCGGCAAGAAGTTTGGCGATAATGACGGCGTCACGCCTGTGGATGCCGCCACGCAGAAAGGCACATTGGACCCGCTTAGCGCGACGTTCGCCCTGTTACGTACACAGCCGCTGGACGACGCATGTCAGTTGGACCGCTTCCAGTTCGATGGGGAGCGCCGGACGCGGATCGTTATGGGAACGCTGATGCAGGATGGTGAGGTTTGGGTTTGCACGGGGCAATTCCAGAGGCTTGAAGGGTATTCCGCACGCGATCTGCGACGGTCAGGCGTCGTGGATGTGACCGTGCGGTATGTCCGTGTGGGGGAAGATCTGGTGGCAACCGGCGCCGAGTTCACGTCCCTGCGCGGGGTCTTACGGCTGACCCGGCGCTAGACGTCCCTGCCCCGTTTAGCCATAACCGGGCGATGAGACGACTTCCCATAGATGATGTGCTACCAGATGTGATCGATGCGCTGCGCATGACCGGGCGCGTGGTGCTACAAGCCCCGCCTGGCGCGGGGAAAACAACGCGGGTGCCTTTGGCGGTGCGCAATGCCGGCCTCAAGGCAGGGAAGATCGTGATGTTGGAACCGCGCAGATTGGCGGCGCGAGCCGCAGCGGAGCGGATGGCAGAGACACTGGGCGAAGCCGTGGGTCACACTGTGGGATACCGGGTGCGCGGAGAGGCCCGCGTCTCGGCCGATACTCAGATCGAAGTCGTGACTGAGGGTATCCTGACCCGGATGCTGCAATCAGACCCGGATTTGCCGGGGATCAGCACGGTGATTTTCGACGAGTTTCACGAGAGGTCGCTCAATGCCGATCTGGGATTGGCGCTCTGCCTAGAGGTGTCCGAGGCGCTGCGCGACGATCTAATGCTGATCGCTATGTCAGCCACGCTGGATGCAGGGCCCGTGGCGGCGCTGATGAAGGCGCCAATTGTGACCGCCGAGGGCCGATCCTATCCGGTGGAGCCGCGCTGGTTGGAGCGCCCTATGGGACCGGGACGCTGGGAACCCGCCCTGCATGATCTTGTGGTGCGCGCGGAAGACGAGACACGCGGTCTGGGCGGTGGCATATTGGTTTTCTTGCCCGGAGAGGGTGAGATCCATCGTGCTCTCAACGCCTTGCAGGGACGATTACCTGGCAACTGCACTTTACAGCCTCTTTTCGGCGCCATGGACTTTGCAAAGCAGCGCGCCGCGCTGGCCCCACTGGCAAAGGGACGAAAGGTGGTCCTGGCAACGTCTATTACTGAAACCTCTCTCACCATTCCGGATATCCGCGTTGTGGTGGATGCAGGACGGTCCCGACGGGCGCGGTTTGACCCCAGCTCAGGCATGTCGCGGCTTGTGACCGAAAAGGTGACGCGCGCGGAGGCAACACAACGCGCGGGCCGGGCTGGTCGTGTGGCGGAGGGCGTTGCCTATAAGCTCTGGGCCAAAGGGGAAGATGGCGCGTTGGCGGCCTTTCCACCGGCCGAGATTGACGCGGCGGATTTGGCCCCGCTGGCACTTGAATTGGCGGTCTGGGGCGCGGAACCGCAGACCTTGGCGTTCTTGACCCAGCCGAATTCAGGGGCGTATGCGGAGGCGCAGGCGCTTCTGCGTTTACTGGGCGCGCTGGACGATCAGAACAGGATTACCGATCACGGTCGCAGCCTCGCACGGCTACCACTGCATCCGCGTTTGGCCCACATGTTGTCGATGGGCGGGGCGGAGGCTGCCGATCTGGCCGCGCTCTTGAGCGCGCGGGATGTGTTGAAAGGCGCACCTGTCGACCTGACCTTACGATTGGAAGCGCTGCGGGATCCAAAAGGCTTTGCTGGGTCGCGTGGATATGAGGTGAACCGCGGCGCGCTGGAGCAAGTGCGGGCGGAAGCAAAGCGATTACGGAAGAGCGCAGGGTCGTCGGCTCGCCTTTCCGCGGCATCGATGGCGGCGCTGGCCTATCCAGACCGCCTTGCGCAGCGGCGCAAGGGGGATGCGCCTCGCTATGTGATGTCTGGAGGCAAAGGCGCCCTGCTGCCGTCAGATGATCCGTTGGCTGGTGCCCCTTATGTGGTTGCAACGGATTTGGACGGCGATCCGCGAGATGCCCGGATCCGATTGGCGGCGCAGATCAGTGAAGAAGAAATCCGGTCTTTATTCGCGGATCACATCCGCGAAAAGCGTTTGTGTGTTTGGTCCAAACGCGAGCGGCGCGTCTTGGCGCGGGTACAGGTGCAGTTGGGATCTGTTGTCCTTGAAGATCGGAACTGGCGCGACGCGCCAGAGGCGGACGTGGCGCGCGCCATGATCGATGGCGTGCGGGAGCTGGGTTTGAACTTTACCCCGGCAGCCGCAAGGCTGCGTGCGCGCGTGGAATTGGCGCGGACGGAGGGCGCGGATCTGCCAGAGATGTCAGATACCGCGTTGATGGAGAACCTGGAAATCTGGCTTTTGCCGATGATTGGCGGCGTGAAAACAGCAGATCAGTGGAAGTCGTTCGATCTGTTGCCCGCCTTGCAAGCCATGCTGTCGTGGGAGCTGACGCAGGACCTGAACGCGCAGGTGCCCGCGCAGTTTACAACCCCCTTGGGGCGCTCCATCCCGATTGACTATGACGGGGAAGCGCCCGGCATCTCGGTCCGCCTGCAAGAGATGTTTGGCGTGACCGAACATCCGACCAGTGCAGGTGTGCCTTTGGTTGTGACGCTGTTGTCGCCGGCGCAGCGACCGATTCAGATCACGCGAGACTTGCCAGGGTTTTGGGCCACAAGTTATGCGGATGTCCGCAAGGATATGCGAGGGCGGTATCCCAAACATCCCTGGCCCGAAGATCCGACGCAGGCGGATCCAACGTTACGCGCTAAACGACGCGGTTAGGTCAGCCCCAATCGGCGTGTGTTTTACCCGGGCGGTCGGTGCGTTCAAATCCGTGATGTCCAAAGAAATCGCGTTGCGCCTGGATCAGGTTGGTCGTGCCACGGGCCTGTGACAGGCTATCGAACCACTGGAGCGCGCCTGAAAGCGCGGGCACAGGCAGACCTGCAGTGACCGCTGCAGCAACCGTTTCACGTAGCGCAGGCATCGTCTCTTTCAGAACCGAAGCGATATTCGGGGACAAGACTACGTGGCCCATGGGCGGATCGGCTCGAAAGGCACTCGCAAGATCATCCAACAGTGCACTACGAATAATGCAGCCTGCCCGCCAGATCTCGGCAATCTGGGCCAGATCGAGCGACCAGGAGAACTCATCCGACGCGGCTTGCATGATGCGGAAACCCTGCGCGTGGGAGAGGATACGACCAGCCAACAGAGCTTTTTCCATAGTTGTTTCTGACAGATCCACATGTGCTGCAGTTTTGGGAAACGCGTCTTCCGCCGACGCGCGAACGGCACGCTCGGATGACCAGGCGCGCGCACCTACGGCGCCTTCGATGGCGCTGGCAGATTGTCCGAGTTTCAGTGCCTCGATCACGGTCCAGCGCCCGGTACCTTTTTGCCCGGCCTGATCCACGATCATGTCGACCATAGCCCTGCCCGTCCCAGGATCCTCCGTTTGAAGAGCCTTGCCAGTGATTTCGATCAGAAAGCTGCTGAGTCGCCCCTCATTCCATCGGAAAAAGCGCGACCCAATCGCGGAGGCTGGCTGGTCCATGCCATCTCGCATCAGACCATAGACTTCTGCAATCATTTGCATGTCGGCATATTCGATGCCGTTATGCACGGTCTTAACGAAATGCCCTGCCCCGTCGGGCCCCAAATGCGCTACACAAGGGGTGTCATCGAACCGCGCGGCGATCGCCTCGACCATGGGTCGCAGTTGGGTCCAGCTGTGTTCGGACCCGCCCACCATCATAGAGGGGCCTGTACG
>CAYODE010000077.1:0-16615 GCA_964402685.1 uncultured Aestuariivita sp.
AAGGATTGCTGCTGGCCATAATATTCCGGATCGCAGGTTGCGAACATCCGCGACCAGTCCAGCCCAAAGCCCAACGGCTTCATTTGGGCGACCATGTCGTCAATGTTGTTGTATGTCCAATCCTTCGGGTGCCCACCGCTGGCCATAGCGGCATTTTCTGCAGGCATACCGAACGCATCAAAACCCATTGGATGCAACACATTGAACCCATTGGCTTTCTTGTAACGCGCGATAACGTCACCCATGGTGTAATTGCGTACGTGCCCAATATGGATTCGTCCTGAAGGGTAGGGGAACATTTCGAGCACATAGTATTTTGGCTTGTCCGCGCTGCGTAGCGCTTTGAACGCCTCGGTGTTTTCCCAGGCTTTCTGCCACTTGGCTTCGATTTCGGACGGTGTATAGCGCGCCATGATGCTCTCTGGTGTTGGTCGAATGAAAAAAGCCGGGCAGATCGCCCGGCGCTGTCTTTAGAGGGAAATCCGAGTGGATTCTAGAAGCGATTGTCGGCGATGCGCATCTGACGGGCGCGGGCTAGGATCGCATCTTCTACAGCGCGGGCTGTGCCTGCGGCGACGGGTCCATTCCGGGTTTGTAGCGAAACACGCAAGGCCCGCGCTTCCAATGCGGGGTCTGTCACGTGAATGGTCGCACGATATGCGCGGCCTCCGCCCGGTGGGGTACCGAAACCCGTGACAATCACGCCCGTGAATGGGTCAATAGACTGAATTGGCAAAAAGCTCAGCACGTCCAGGGATGCGTTCCACAAATAGCGGTTCACCGCGACTGTCTGGTCGGTTCTATTGGGACCAAAGATGTCAAAAATCGACGATCCTGTTGTAGATTCGCCCATGGACGCACGCGTGCCAGCGAAGGGATCTCTTTCTTCCGTAGGCTCACTTCCCACGGTGACATCGCCCACCGGAGTATTCCTGCTGCATCCCGCAACACACGCGCAAAGCGCGGCAATCATTGCTAGCTTGCCCAGGGGTGACACTGCCATGGCTATTGTCCTGATTACATCCGCCTTACACCGTGTCCTACAAAAGGGCAGCGTTATGGGCAAGTCCATACTGTTTTCACAAGATTCGCATGAAATACGCATAACGCCTTATTGTGAGGGTTTTGGATGCGTATGCAGCCGGTCCCAGACTTCCGTCCGGGAAGTAAGGTGGCGGGACTGTGGCAAAGCTGCACCATCCTGTGTCGCAATCAAGGCCCGCCCCTGCGGCAGCCTTGCGTCGAGCGGGCGAAAGAGCGAAACCACCTGCCATACCCGACCGGATTCCCCGGTTTGGGCGTATGAATAGAAACCGAGGGAAAAACTATGAAAAAGGTTCTCTTCCTGACGACTGCTTTGATCGCGACAGGATCGATGGCAGCGGCAGACGTTCGGATCAGCGGTTACGGCCGTTTCGGTCTGGACTACAACGAAGCCAACGACAATCGTAACGTCGTTACTTCGTCGAACTTCGCGGGTACAAGCGCAACCGGCGAGCAGCTCAACGAAATCAGCATCACAAGCCGTCTGCGTCTGCAGTTCGACTACTCGGCCGAGACCGATGGTGGCGTTTCGTTCGGTGCACGTTCGCGTTTCCAGATTGAAAGCCGTGATAACCAGCCTAACGCTGGCGCGGACATGAATGGCGCACGCTTCTTCGTGTCCTACGCAGGATTCACTGTTGCTGCAGGCAACATCCTGGGTGCTGTTGAAGCAATGCAGGGTCTGTACCTCGAAACTCGTACCGCTGGTGCAGGTATCGACGGCATGGGCTTCACCTCGATCGTCGCCAACCTGGGCGGTACTGCGTTTGACTGGGACGCATACTCCTCGACAGGCTCCGGCGTGAACGGTGTTGAAGCAATCTACAATGCTGACAACTGGGGCGTACACGTGTCGTACTCCTCGCAGAACGACAGCGTTGCTGTGACAAGCATCCCGCCAGCGGTATTCGGTGCCGTTACTCCGGGTGAAGAAAACACAGCGATCAGCGGTTACGTTACTTTTGGTGACTGGACAGCTGCTCTGGCCTACAACGACGAATCCGCATCTGGTGGTAACAACGACCTGTGGGTCGCCACCATCCAAGGTGATCTGGGCTTCGCAGGCGTTCGTCTGGCATATGCTGACATGGACAACACAGCTGCCGTTGGCGGCGACTCGTCCAAAATCGGCCTGTACGGCACATTCGACATCGGCGCAGCAACCTCGCTGGTTGCATTCGTGACCGACGAAGATAGCCCCGGCCTGGCGTCCGACGGCACAGGCTACGGCATTCACGTGTCGCACGACCTGGGCGGCGGTGTATCGCTGGAAGCAGCCATCGTGGAAACGTCGACAGACGTGACACAGGCACAAGCCGGTGTGTACTTCAGCTTCTAAGCTGAACTGCTACGCATGAATTTGGGCGGGTCATTTGACCCGCCCTTTTCTTTGTTCTGACAATCAAAAGGCAGATTTGCGCTGCGAGTGGCGTGTTAACAAACATCGGTCACACGTTCAGACAGACGTCACAGATTATCGAAAACCCCATTGAGGTATGGCTCGAACGAACGCCATTTTTGCGAGCTTCCTGAATAAACCTCTTTCTTTACCTGCAAAGAGGATGCTGTCCGCGTCAGCATTTTGCTTTTATGCGGTGATAAGCACGCGTCTTCCCAGTCGAGCCCTAAGTCGCTGATCAGCTGACGCGTTTCAACTTCCTGGTCTTCGGTCAGTCTTTCATAATCCAATTGGATTAAATGATCTCCGTATCGGTTGGACCATTCTACCATCAGATCCCGGTACAGTTGGTAGTAGGTTACGATATCGTTCAAATCGTTGCTGTACGCCAATCCGCCGGCTGGGAATGCCTGTCGGAAATTCGACCAGCACACCGCCGCTGCATCTCTGCGTGTATGTACAACCTTGGCGTTTGGAAAAAGCTGTCTGATCAGTGGAATGAAACGAAAGTTATGGGGAAGTTTATCGACGACATAGTTCTGGCCGTCGGAAAGCTCTTGGATAAAGGAAAGATACGACTGGCGAAACTCCAAGAGCGTATCATGATCGTTACCCACTTTCTGTTCCACGAGCTCAAGGCCGAATTGACTGAGCATATTCAGCTCGCCCGCACCGTGTACCATAGAGTGGCTCGCAATGATTTGCTCGGTCAGACTTGTACCGGACCTCGGCATTCCGACGATAAAAATCGGAATCGGTTCATTTGCGCCTTCTTGTTCTAGCGTCGAAAAGTGCTGCTCGGAAAAATCGTGCGCTCGCAGCATTTCAAACAGCGCCACATCCTGCTCGATCGAATATCCAAGGGTCTGTTTGTAAACACGATTTCCTTCTTGGAGGAACTTGAAGCACTGTTCAACGTTACCCAGATCCTCATGCGCTTTCACAAGTGCAAAACAAATTGCATGCCTGTCTTCGTGGCTCAGATCGGCCCGACCGTGAAGCGCGTGGAGTTGGTCAATATGCGAGTCATCGGTGGTGTATCTTTTTACCAAACTCAAATTGAGGTGCGAGATGGCGGATGCTGGTTCGATGCGAAGCGCATTTTCAAAGCATTCGCGCGCTTGGTCAATCAATCCCGCAGTCATCAAGACACGACCTTTCCCAACCAGTCCTAGGGTATCTTCTGGATTAAGGTCTATTGCGTGATCATAAGCGGACAAGGCGCCCTCTGCCTGGCCGTAATCGTGATAGGAGGCGCCCAAACCGCAATACGCTTCGTAGTTACCTGGCTCGATTTCCAAAGCGCGCCGGTACTTTTTGACCGCATCAATCGACCGGCCCATGTCACGAAGGACTTTGCCAAGGTTTAAATGCGCGGTCGCATATCTTTGGTCGATGTCGACAGCCTTTGTGAATTCTTCTCTTCCGGCTTGCCTGTATCCAAGGTCGTGAAGCGCTTTGCCCAAATTGTTATGCGCTTCGGCATCATTTGGACGCAGCGCAATAGCCCTGCGATAGCTGTCGGCGGCGGCTTTCAGCCGTCCATCTTCCTGAAGCAGAACACCCAGGTTGAAATGCGCATCGGCGTCGGTTGGGGTGATCTGGATCACACGCTCAAAGCACTCTATTGCGTTTTCGGACCGCCCCAGCACCTTGTTCGCCGCTGCGGCTACGTTCCAGACAAGGACAGAGCGGGGAAATTGTTTGGTGTATCGGTTGGCCAGATCTGCGGCGCCCAATGCGTCCCCGCTCTCAAAGAGGCGCACCAGATAAGCGATTTTGTCTTGATCCGCTTGAGGTGCGGCAAGCGGCCCAGCCTTGTGAGCCTGATTGATTTTGCTCAGTAACTTTTTGGCTTTTTTATTCGCTGGAAAGTCCGTCAAAACCGATTGGGCCGCTTTGCGGGCGTCTTGCAAGGCACCCTTTCGCATCAGGGATTGAGCCTGCAAAAGGCGCTTTTCTACCGAAAGTTTTGCCATTTGGATGGGACCAATTTCGCTTGTCACATACGCGTATGAGATGGGTTTAAGCGTTTTGCGATCTGGGGACCAGAGGGAGGTAATCCAAAGCGCGATGCCCCTTTCCATCAAGGGGTGAATAATGGCATGACAGGCACCAACGGAAGAGGGGCCAATGTCACTTAGCGAAATCCAATCTCGAATTGAGGAAGCGGTTCAAGCATCCGGACGCGCGGAGAAGGACGTCACGCTGATCGCGGTGTCGAAGATGCAGCCCAACGCACGCGTGATCGACGTTTTGGAGCAAGGTCATCGCGTTTTTGGCGAGAACCGCGTGCAGGAAGCTGCTGGCAAGTGGCCTGAATTTCGCGAGCAATATCAAGATATTGAGCTTCATGTCATCGGGCCTCTGCAAACCAATAAAGCCCGTGCAGCCATGGAACTGGCCGATGTTGTCCATACTGTGGATCGCCCAAAACTAGCCAAAGCGATCGCCCGTATTGCCCAGGAAATTGGGTCCTGCCCCGAGTTGTTCATACAGGTGAACACCGGGGAAGAGCCGCAGAAAGCAGGTATTTTGCCGGCAGACGCAGATGGCTTTGTTGCAGAATGCCTTGCGCTAGATCTCCCGGTCAAAGGGTTGATGTGCATCCCACCGGTGGAGGAAGAGCCTGCACTTCACTTTGCGCTATTGGCCAAGATTGCGGAACGCAATGGGTTGAGCGGTCTATCCATGGGCATGAGCGGCGACTTTGAAACGGCCATCCGACTTGGGGCCACCCACGTGCGCGTCGGCTCGGCGATTTTTGGGGACAGACCTGCGGCTGCTGGCTGAAACCAGCAAGAGGATTACACGATCAAGCGCGTCTCGTAGCGTATGCGAGGTGCGATCCATCGTAAATCTTCACGAGACAGCGCGATGCACCCCTCAGTAGGATAATGTGGTCGGCGCCACTGATGGATGAAGATGGCGGAGCCGCGACCGGGCACAGCGTAAGGCCAGTTCCAATCTGTCAAGATCACCAAATCGTACAGAGGATCGGCGCGGCGCAGAACTTCATGGCTATGCGGATATGGAGCCCGGATCATCATGTTATAGTCTGTTTGGGTGGGGTCATCCGACCACAAATCGCTTGGCCGGATTGGCAATGCCCAATCTGCTGGGCGCGCCATCCTATCCGGCCGATACAACATACCCACCAGACGATGGGTACCGCACGGAGTCGCGCCGTCACCCTCCCGCTTTTTGTTGCTCAACCCGCCGCGCCCAATCGAGCATGGAAAAACGCGGCCCATAAATCTCAGACCAGTTGGAGTAAGAGCCAAGTCAGAAGGGCGCATCAAACGGCTATCAGACCCCGGACACGATACGTAGATCTGTTTCCGCCACAGCTTCACGTATTGCCTTCGCCGAAGTGTAGCCCTCGGACTCGTAGAACCGCTGAGCGGTTTCGACATCGTCGAATTCAACAACTACCGAGTTCCCTTGCTGTGCCCCCTCACGAATATCCGGGTTGGAATCGCGGGCTAGCACACGTCCACCATATTCGGCGATCACCGGAGCGGAGGCTTCTGCGAAGCGCCGCATCGTGTCCATATCGTCCGTGCGGATGTTTGCGATGATGTACCCTTTTGGCATCGGACCCTCCCATTCCATTGCACGGTACAAATGTGCGGCTGTAACGAGCCAAGCGTCAACACAAAGCGTTACAGCATATGGCCCGATTTGGCGGCTTTGGTGGCGAGATAACCCCGGTTATGAGCGGTTTCGCCGACCTTCAGCGGCACGCGTTCCACAACCTCTATCCCATTTCGCTCCATGATCGCGATCTTAGCTGGATTGTTGGTCAGTAAACGAACGGCAGAAAAACCCATGGTTTTCAGAATGTCCGAGCCAAGCCGGAAATCACGCTCGTCATCTTCAAAGCCCAGGCGATGATTAGCCTCTACAGTGTCAAAGCCCTGATCCTGAAGGGAGTAGGCGCGCATTTTGTTCGCTAGGCCGATGCCGCGCCCCTCTTGATTCAGATAGAGCAGCACGCCCGACCCTTCGGCGCCCATCTGCGCCAAGGCACCGCGGAGTTGTGGCCCGCAATCGCATTTCAGGCTGCCTAACAGATCACCCGTAAAACACGCGGAATGCAGCCGCGAGAGAACGGGCTGGCTGCGATCCGGTCGTCCGATCTCTACGGCGTAGTGTTCTTCACCACCATCTTCGGGTCGGAATACGTGCAGACGCCCTGTCTCGGACACCTCCATCGGCAAACGGGCGTTCACGATGTCCCGCAATGCGCTGCGTGCATCCAACACGGGATTTGCGCTCTTTGCCTCAATGACGGTTAAGCCGCTCGCCCTGGCAAAATCCCCAGCATCTTCGAGTGTTGCGACGATCGCAGCCGGTAGTAGCCGGGCAGATTTGGCGATTGAAATAGCGAGCCGGTGCAATTCGGCGGACCCGTTGCGCGCCGTCTGCATCGGACCCTTCATTGGGGCGTTTAAATCGTCGGCGGGATCAGCGGTGCTAACAAACCAGCTGTACCCCGCGTCCGAAGGTGGGATGATCCGCGCAACGTCGCCATCATAGGCGCGTGCCTTCAGCGTTTCAGCCCGTCTGGATGTGACTGCGAGTACAAGGCCTGTTCCGGTCTTTGACATCTCGGACAAACGATCTGGCGACAAGGTTTCAGCAGATGCCGCCAGCACGCTTTGCGTCTCACCGATTAGGATCACCGGCAAGCCCATGCGCAAGTCACTGCGCGCGCGGGCCAGCAATTCGGTCATATCCGGTGACAAAAGCATGCGACGAGATCCATTTTCAGCGCGTGATTTAGGCGTTTTGGCAGAAATATGAAACATTTGCCATGCAGCAAACACGACAGCGTGAAACCATTGCAGCAAATCTTGTCGTCTTGGCCAACCGGTTGCATCTGGGAGAGACGTAAGATGGAGGACCGCCGGTATGGCCCAACTTAAGAAGATCCTACTTGTCGACGATGACGAGGATTTGCGCGAAGCGTTGAGCGAACAGCTCATCATGACCGAAGACTTTGATGTCTTTGAGGCTGGTAATGGGTCGGACGCCATGTCGCGCGCGAAAGAGGCCATTTATGATCTGATCATCTTGGATGTCGGTTTGCCCGACACGGATGGGCGCGAACTATGCCGTTTGATGCGCAAACAAGGTGTGAAGTCACCAATCCTGATGCTAACGGGCCATGACAGCGATGCCGACACCATTCTGGGGCTTGATGCTGGCGCCAATGATTACGTGACCAAACCGTTTAAATTCCCGGTTCTTCTTGCTCGGATCCGTGCCCAGCTGCGCCAGCACGAGCAATCCGAAGACGCGGTCTTTACCCTTGGGCCGTACACGTTCAAGCCCGCGATGAAGATGCTGATCACCGAGGACGACAAGAAAATTCTTCTGACCGAGAAAGAGACGAACATTCTGAAATACCTCTACCGATCGAACGACGGCGTCGTCCCGCGCGATGTCCTACTGCACGAGGTGTGGGGCTACAATGCGGGTGTTACGACCCACACGCTTGAGACGCATATCTACCGTCTACGTCAGAAAATTGAACCAGATCCGTCTAATGCGCGCCTTCTTGTGACCGAATCGGGCGGCTATCGTCTGGTAGCGTAAGAGTTCCCGCGGCAGGCCCGGGTTATGGCCTGTAACCTCCCTGTTGGACTGACCCGGGCTTCGTGCTCGGGTCTTTTTTTGCGAACGGGAACTTTAAGGGAAGGCGTCAGTTCACGTCGCATCGTCGCTTTTGCGCACTCTTCTTCCGGAGGCATAGACTTGCTTCCACTTGAGGATGGAAAAAGAGCCGCGTAGCCCCGCTGGCCAGAACGGATCTTCGTGAACAAGGCGAACGACCTCTGCTTCATCCATCGCGTTGACGATCCATAGACCGTCTCGGCCTTTGCTGTCTGGGTCCGACAAAGGTCCTGCCGCTTGGACCTTGTCCGCGTGAGTTTCCAAAAACGTAAGATGCTTTTCCATGTGTTTTTGACGCGTGCCAGGATCTGAGTCTTTCGCGTCTTCAAACAAAACAATGTATGTCATGCGTTTCTCCTAAATCTGAGTGTTTCAAGAATTGCACGCCAAAATTGAGGATTGTGAGGATAAATCTGCCGCTATACTCTGCATAAATGCAGAGCTTTAACTGGAACGACCTAAAATTTCTTCTGGCGCTCTACCGGACTAGGAAGCTCAGATCGGCAGCCCGTGTCCTTGGGACAAGCGAAACTACGGTGAGTCGTCGGATTAAGGCACTTGAGCACAATCTGGGTGCAACGCTGTTCCTGGGATCCGCGAGCGGCCGGTATGAACCAACTGACGCGGCACTCGAGATCTTGTCGCATGCCGAGACGGTCGAAACACAAAACCTGGAAATCGGAAAAAGACTGGATGCAACGACCAATCAGGTCACCGGATCCGTTCGCATCAGTTCGGTCCCGATCATTGTGAACCGCCTGATGGTACCGAACATTTCGAAGTTGTCGAGCGTGCATCCAAACCTGACAATCGAATTGATCCCTACGTCGGACAATTTGGACTTGTCTAAACGCGAAGCCGACCTCGCTGTGCGTTTTGCCCGCCCTGCGAGCGGTGGCTTGCGCACGATTTCACAAAAGATTGGAGAGATCTCCTTTGGCGTCTTCGCGCCCGCTTCCGTGGCTTCACAAGACGCGCATAAATTGAGTTGGGTCACGTACACGGACACCCCGGCAGACCTGGCTCAGGCAAGATGGCTTGAAACGGTCGCAAGAAGAGCTGGTGGTCAGTTTTCTGGCGTTAAGGTGTCCGACGCTGAAACCGCGTTGGAAGTGGTCGCGAACGGTTTGGGCAAATCGCTGCTGCCCAGCTGTATTGCGGCGCAAGATCCCAGGTTAAGGACGGTCCCCGAGGCGGCACCCGTCGCAACACCGGTCCGCGAAGTCTGGCTTCTCTCGCACGCCGATCAGAAATCGAAGGTGTCGATCAAAGTGACTAAGGACTGGCTCGCGACTCTTATTGTTTGAGCTTTTGCGAGACAGCCACCCATCGGACTTAGAGTTTATGCACTTTCATTGTTCGACGCATGCCATCGTATGTTGCCTACTCTGTCACGTTACAGCGTTTTCTCTTCGGCTTTTTTGAGCGCATGTAGAGTTTCCTCTGGGCTGAGGCCCTTTGCGCGAGATTTTGACCAGATGCGCCGCGCCGAGGCCGGTGACCAGGGCAAAGCCGCCTGGGAAAGCCATTGGCGCAATGGTGGTGGCAGTCTGTCATAAGCGGCCATTGGGTCCCTGTCGCGCCGTTTCCGTCGCAGGGCGCTTTCACCTAGATTGCCGTTCATATCTCGTCTTCGGGATCAAAGATGGGGTCCAGGACCAGCACCAGACGTGTCTCGCCGGTGCCTTCGATTGGTGGCGAACGATGGAGAAGGCCGGAGGCCGGTTGAGATGGCCAGAGCGTACCACGTAGCAGAATGGGTGCCCCGGTTTGCACAGTAAACACACGCTTGGGATCCTGGCCATCGGTGGAGATCCCGTATTGCGTTCCGGTGCCACGGTACGTGCAGACCAACCGGGACGTAATTGCATCAATGTGAAATCTTCGGCACGCGTTTGTTGTGACGACATCCACACGCAGCCTTAGGAACTTGGCCGATGTCAAATCCGCAAACATGTACGCCAATGCGGTGATATCCTCGTGCAGCCACTCGCGCTCGGATCCAGCCGGTGTTTTGTGGATATCAAAGAGGTGACCAACAGTATCGGAAACGGTGTCCAAAGGCAGGATAACCCGTCCGCTGGGCAAAAGATCAGGGTCAAGCGCTTCCAACCACGCTTGAACATCTGGTGGCGTCTGTCTTCGCCAGACGGCGGCGGCGCACCCGGGTTGTAGAAAGGTTTTGAGCCCAGCGGGATCATCTGCGATAGCAACGCCGATGGCCGCGTTCCGAACCTCTTTACGTACGAGGTTCATGCTGCGTCCTCAACGCGGCGCCACAGCGGGAATGGATCCGGATAGTCTGGCAGAGTGTCCGGGTCGATGGCCACAACTGCAGGCACCAGGCAGGCATCCAGACGTTCTTTGATTGCCGGCCAGTCAATGCCTGCTCCGATAAAGACAATCTCTTGCCGGCGGTCGCCCCAAGGCTCTTGCCAGTGCTCTTGCATGTAGGCTTGCGCGCTGGGGTGGTCGGGTCTGCGCTCTTCCGGAACGGATGCCCACCATGTACCCAATGGTTTCACGCTAGACAAAGCACCGGCCAGCGAAAACTCAGCGACCCAATCGGGACGCGTCGAGATCCAAAAATGCCCCTTGGCGCGGATCACACCAGGCAGATCGCCGTTCAACACTTCCAAGATCTTTTCGGGAATAAAGGGCAGGCGCGCGCGATAGACATAAGATGCAACACCATACTCCTCGGTCTCTGGCACGTGATCCTCAAAGCCATAGAGCTCTTTCGCCCACATTGGATGTTCATGCGCTTTCTCGAAATCGAACATGCCGGTGTCCAGGATCGCCTCGGCTGCTACAGCGGAATGGTTGGTTTCGATGATCTCGGCATCAGCGTTCAGACTGCGGATGATTTGGCGGGCCGCGTTCACCTGGTCGGGTCCGGCATCATCGACCTTGTTCAAGATGATAACGTCCGCAAATTCGATCTGGTCGGTCAGCAAATGGACCAGCGTGCGATCATCTTCTTCACCGAGTGTTTCACCTCGATCACGCAGAAAATCATGTGAGGAGAAGTCGTTCAAAAGGTTAGCAGCATCAACAACGGTCACCATTGTGTCGAGCCGGGCCACATCGGAAAGGCTTTCCCCCAGTTCGTCGCGGAAATCAAACGTCGCTGCCACGGGTAGAGGTTCGGAAATGCCCGTCGACTCGATCAGCAGGTAATCAAAGCGTCCTTCGCCAGCCAGGCGACGCACCTCTTCCAAAAGGTCATCGCGCAACGTGCAGCAAATGCACCCGTTCGACATTTCAACCAAAGTTTCGTCTGTCCGACTCAATTCCGTGTCCGCCCGTACGAGGTCCGCGTCGATGTTTACCTCGGACATGTCGTTGACGATCACCGCGACACGGCGTCCTTCGCGGTTGTTCAGAACACGGTTCAATAGTGTTGTTTTTCCGGCACCTAGAAAGCCAGAAAGCACTGTGACGGGAAGGCGGGTGTCAGACATCTGAAGGGCTCACTTTGCTGGGACAAATCTGAGTAATCTCGCCTCTGGGACGATTTATCCAGCAGGTATATGTAATGTTATATGGTAACGCAACATGTGTAATCGGATTGATCCGTCCCAATGCACTGGCCGGCGCTTTGTGCAGCTGCGGCACAAATTTTTGACTCAGATCAAAGCAACACTTCAGCCTCACCTTTAGAAATAGAGCAACCCGTGCATATCCGGGCTATGATATGCACCTCCCTGTTGGACTGGGCCGGACCTTGTGTCCGGCCTTTTTTGCGGTGACCTGACGCAACGGAGCGGTTTTGTTGTTGTCAGCGGCAAGGCATGGTTTCGACGCAAATGTCATCGGGAGGAGACGCAGATGAAACGTGCCATTTACCGTGAGTTCGGGCATCCGGGCAAAGTCCTGGAGCTGGTCGAGGAAGACAGCCCCGCTTTGGAACCTGGTCAGGCGCGCATCGACGTCCTGCGGTCGCCCATCAATCCATCCGATTACATCCAAGTTATGGGCGAATACGGTGTGCGCCCGCCACTGCCCGCAACCGCTGGGAATGAAGGTGTTGGTCGGGTAACTGAAGTGAATGGAGACGGGATCGAAGTCGGCCAACTTGTTCTACTGCCTATCGGCGACGGTGCTTGGCGGTCCGAACTTGTCGGCCAGATCAGCCATCTTGTCCCAATGCCGGAAGGGGATATCGATCAGCTCTGCATGCTGATGGTGAACCCTGCGACGGCGCATCTGCTTTTAACAGAGTTTGTGGATCTGCAAGAGGGTGATTGGATCATTCAATCGGCGGCCAACTCCGCCGTGGGCACCTATGTCGTGCAACTGGCCAAGGCCAAAGGCATCAACGTCTGTTGCGTTGTCCGCCGCCAAAGCGCAGCGCCAGCGTTGGAAGAGGCCGGAGCGGCCGCGGTGATTGTGGATAGCCCGAATCTGGCCAAGGATGTTCGTCAAGCCACCGGTGCCAAGATGAAATTGGCCTTGGATGCCGTTGCTGGCGAGACCTTTGGCCGTTTGGCTGAAACGCTCGAAGAGGGTGGTGTCCTTGTGAACTATGGCGCGATGTCGATGCAAAACGCGCAGATCGCCGCAGGGTCGATGATCTTCCGCGACATTACCATCAAGGGCTTCTGGTTGGTGCACTGGTTCAGCAAGGCCAGCAAAGAAGAGCGGATGAAAACCTACGGAGCGCTGACCCAAGCCGTGGCGACTGGTACGCTGCACGCGCCGATCGACAAGGTCTTTTCATTGGAAGAGATTACAGAGGCAGTCACCTATACGATGGCCGGTGAACGCACTGGCAAGGTCCTGCTTGCACCGAATGGCATCTGATCGGCCATGGCATCCCCTGGCGTGCCCGGATAGGGTGCGCTGACACTCAAACCAAGGATTGCCAGCATGCCCTTTACGCTTGCCACCTGGAACATCAACTCTGTTCGTCTGCGCGTAGGCTTGGTTGCCAAGCTTCTTAAAGAAGAAGCCCCGGACGTGCTCTGCCTTCAAGAGTGCAAATCGCCAGTAGAGAAAATCCCAACCGAAGCGTTTCAGGCTTTGGGCTACAGCCACATGATCGCCCGAGGCCAAAAGGGGTATAACGGTGTGGCGATCCTCTCGAAACTACCAATCACAGATGTGGGTGATCGCGACTTTGCCTCTCTCGGTCATGCCCGCCATATCGCGGGCCAGCTGGAGAATGGTGTCACGATCCACAATTTCTATGTGCCCGCGGGAGGCGACATTCCAGATCGGGACAAGAACGAGAAGTTTGGACAGAAACTGGATTACCTGACCGAGATGCGGGATTACTTCCACGCGGACAAACCGTCAAAATCCATTTTGGTTGGGGATCTAAACATCGCTCCGCGGGAAGATGATGTTTGGAGCCACAAGCAGCTGTTGAAAGTGGTCAGCCACACACCCATCGAGGTCGAGCATCTGGGTCAAACACAAGATGCTGGCGGATGGGTGGACGTGACGCGACAGGACATACCAGAAGGTCAGTTATACTCATGGTGGTCTTATCGCGCCCGTGATTGGGATGCGGCAGACAAAGGGCGCAGACTGGATCACATCTGGGCTACTCCAGACATTTCGAATGCCGGACATAGCTCTCGCGTCCTGCGGGATGCGCGCGGATGGGAAAAACCCAGCGATCATGCGCCGGTTTTTGCCAGTTTTGATCTTTGATTCCGGGGCGTCTGCCCTCATATAGGCGCAAACGCGTTTAAGCAGAGGACACACAGATGATGGATCTGGGACTCTCCGCCGCCCCGCAGCCGGGCGACTTGATCAAAGACAGCTCCGAAGCGGAGTTCATGGCCGATGTGATCGAAGCATCACAAACTGTGCCGATCATCGTGGATTTTTGGGCGCCGTGGTGCGGGCCTTGTAAAACACTGGGTCCCCAACTTGAGGCCGCGGTGACCGCCGCAAAAGGCGCGGTCAAAATGGTCAAGGTCAATGTGGACGAAGCTCAGATGCTGGCGGGCCAGCTGCAAATCCAGTCGATCCCAACGGTCTATGCGTTCTTCAAAGGGCAACCTGTGGATGGGTTCCAAGGTGCCCTTCCCGGATCTGAAATCCAGGCGTTCATTGACCGGGTGATCAAAGCTGCGGGCGGTGAAGCGCCCGGAGATCAACTGGACGACGCTGTTGCCGCGGCCGAAGACATGCTGACGGAAGGGGCGGCAGTCGATGCCGCACAAACCTTTGCCGCCATTTTGGGCGAGGATCCCAATCATGCGGGTGCCTATGGCGGCCTTGTTCGCGCGCATATTGCTATGGACGATCTGGATCAGGCCGAAGCCGTGTTGAACGGTGCACCGGCCGAGATCGCGAGCAGCGCCGAGTTAGAAGCCGCGCATGCACAATTGGAATTAGCGCGCCAGGCGGCAAACACGGGGCCAGTGGCCGAGTTGCAGGCGAAAGTGGATGCAGATCCGGACGATCATCAAGCACGTTACGATCTGGCGCAGGCGCTCTATTCCGCGGGCGATGGGCAAACTGCCGTGGATCATCTACTAGAAATCTTCCGCCGGGATCGCGAGTGGAACGATGGCGCGGCAAAGGCCCAACTCTTTACAATCTTTGACGCGCTTAAGCCGAATGACCCCGTTGTTTTGAACGGACGGCGCAAGCTTAGCTCGATGATATTTGCCTGACCGCTTGGGCACGCTAGTTCCACTTCATGATCATAGCCGCGGATCTACCAGAGACAATCGCTGTCTTCCCGTTGCCAGGGGCATTACTATTGCCCCGGTCCCGCCTCCCGCTTCACATTTTTGAACCGCGTTACCTACAGATGTTCGACGACACGCTGAAATCTGACGCGCGGATCATCGGCATGGTGCAACCCAACCCAATACGCGGCAACAAAGAGGCGCTGCATCACATTGGCTGCGCGGGTCGTATCACCCAGTTTTCCGAAACCGAAGATGGGCGGTACCTGATCACCCTAACCGGCGTCTCGCGTTTTCGTGTCGTGGAAGAAGTGACTGGCTTCTCGCCCTATCGCAAATGCAGCGTGAGTTGGGCGGGTTTTGATCGGGATCTTGGGTCGACTGAAACGGACGCAGGGTTTGATCGTGAAAGTCTGATGGTTCTTCTTGAACGATATTTCTCTGCTCGCGGCCTCTCGACCGATTGGGAAACGCTGAAAGACGCTGATGACGAACTTTTGGTTAACTCCCTGTCCATGCTCTTGGATTTCGAACCAGAAGACAAACAGGCGCTGCTGGAAGCGCCGTCACTTTCAACCCGACGCGAGACCTTGGTGACCTTGATCGAGTTCGCATTGCGCGGTGGAAATAGCGAAGAGATGATGCAATGAGCGATCCGCTCTTTGATCGACACATGCTTGAGGCACTAATCTGCCCCATCACACATCAGACCCTTAAATTCGACGCCGAGACGCAAGAGCTTATCTCGGTAAGTGCCAACTTGGCGTTTCCCATCCGCGACGGCATTCCGGTAATGCTTGTAGATGAGGCCCGCAGCCTGGACTGATCGACGGTGTTTTGTCTTTCCAGTCGTTCTGAACGCCTTCAAAAAGCTTGCTCCGGTGCTTGGCTAAATCGGTTTACCCTGCATCAACTTGGGCAGATCGCCGGTTAGACCGGCTGCTTCGCGGATAAACCCGCGACGCAATCCCGGCAGAGCATTCACCACGCCCATACCTATGTCCCGCGCCGCGCGCAGCACCGGATTGTCGTTTGAGAACAATCTATTGAACGTATCTGTCGCCACGGCCAGAGTCGCAGTGTCAAAGCGGCGCCATTGTTGATATCGCTGCAAAACTTGGACGCCGCCAAAATCCTCGCCACGGCGCGCGGCGAGCGTCAGTGTCTCGGCTAGTGCAGCGACATCGCGCAAACCAGCATTTAATCCTTGGCCCGCAATCGGATGCACCCCATGCGCCGCATCACCAATTAGAGCCACACGATCTGCCACAAAGCTGTTCGCCAGTGTGAGGTTTAGCGGATAGATAAACCGCTTTCCGGTCAGTGAGATATCTCCGAGGAAACTGCCAAAGCGAGGGCGCAGAACCTCAAGATATTCTGCGTCATCCAAGGCGTTGATCCGACGCGCCTCAGCATCCGTTTCGGACCAGACAATCGAACTCCGATTGCCGGTCAGTGGCAGGATCGCCAGCGGACCAGGCGGCATAAAGAACTGATGCGCCACCCCGCCATGCTGCCTTTCATGGGCCACAGCACATACCAAAGCTGTTTGCCCGTACCCCCAGCCTGTGCGCCGAATTCCAGCACGTTCCGCCGTGCCGCTGCGTCGGCCATCCGACCCAACGAGGACACGCCCGGTCAGTCGCGTCCCATCATCCAAAGCGATGGAGGCGGAATTCGCCGTCACATCCTGCGCCACAACCGTCTTGCCGCTCAGATGCGTGATCCTGTCATCAGCTTCCATACCTTCCAAAAAAGCACGTCGCAGAAATCGGTCTTCCACCATGTATCCCATGGGGCCTTCTTCGATCTCGGCATGATCGAAATGCATCCAGAA
>CAYODE010000078.1:0-16527 GCA_964402685.1 uncultured Aestuariivita sp.
CATTACCTTGCCAAGGTAAGGGTCGTGAGTTCGAATCTCATCGCCCGCTCCAATTGGAAAAACTCATTAAAAATCAAAGTGTTAGACGGCACCATTAAGTCGCATTTGATGTATAGCGTGTCGATTTTTTGCTTTAATTCCAAAGGTTTAGAATTTGGCTTCGGTCAGTTGTTGTAAGATTGTTGTAAGTTTTCGTCAGCAAAAACAGTTTAGCGTTGCGCCAGCTGACCAAAAACGCTCATTGCAGTACCAACCGTAGATCGATGAAAGAAAACGCTAAATGCTTTTCGGTTCACTAAAAGTAAAGTGAGTTCGACTAGTCCAGTTAGAACTAAAGAGGTGTAAAAATCGACCGATGTGTATCGCCTGTTAGTCGGCCATAAAACTCAACAGCATATCTATCAGTCATCCCGGCGATGAAGCCGCAAATGACGCGCTTCCGAGCTCCATCATTTCCAACAGCCACTCGATCAAAAAGTGTTCTGAAATCGTCCGGCAGCAACAAGTTGCCTTCGTTTTCATCTAGAGTTTTGAAGATCGTTTTGACGATTTCCTCGCCTCTGCTTTCCGAAACCTTCAAGCGAGGCGACATAATTGTCGCTTCAAATGAGAAGACCTTTAGAACTTCGACCAGCAACTCGGTGTCTGGGTCGAGATAAACGCGGGACAAGGCCGGGTGTTCAACATTGTGCTCGTATTGTACTCCCTCAATAAACCGCGAGATTAACTCGGAAGTGAGTTCGGAACGCAGGAAGCCGCTATCCGCCGTACTTTTCGAGATGACGTAACTTCTAACAGCTGTGTACTCTGACGTTTCCGTTTCATCATTTCCATCGGCTTTGTAGAAAACAGCCCCTGCAAACAACGCGGTCAATGAGTCAACAACTTCAATCGTCGAAACATTTCGCTTAAGTCGTTGGCAAACACGCTCAGCGACCCTTTCAAGCAGCTCCGCTGAAGCACTCAATACGTCTATGGGGGTCAAAAAACCACCCTTGAAGGCGTCGTCAATGTCGTACGTTGAGTACGCTATATCATCGGCCACATCCATTATGTGGCACTCAACAGTCTTAAAATCAGTCGTGCCCGCATCGCCGGAGACAGCTTCTTTTATTTGCCCTACAAAATCCGCATCGCTCCCGTAATAACCTTTCACGAGGCTGGAATTAGGTTGACGGTACATTGGAATCGGCTGGTCGTATTTTAGCACCGACGCCGCTGAACGATATGTAAGGTTCAGCCCTCGACGGTTGTCTGTCCCGTCTTCTTCAACACCTGACAGGTTGCCATCTGTTGCCGAATGCCGCTTCTTTTCTAGTGTTGAGATTATCCGCAGTGTCTGCGCGTTTCCCTCAAAACCCCCACATTCCTTCATGCAGTCATCTAGCGCTTTTTCGCCGTTGTGACCGAAAGGTGGATGGCCCAAGTCATGAGCCAAACCCGCAATAGCCGGTATTTTGGGGTCAATTTTCTGATCTGCGAGAGCAGCTTGCTCGTAGTTCAGCTTGTAAGCGATGGACTCAGCAATTTGCGCGACTTCTAACGAGTGCGTTAATCGGTTTCGAAAGTAGTCGGAGTCCGCACCAGGAAACAGTTGTGTTTTTCCCTGAAGGCGTCTGAACGAAGGGCTATGAATTATTCGCGCATAGTCTCGGCGAAAATCTGACCTGTAAGCAGAATCCTTGCCCACAGGTTCGTCAAGTTGACGTCTGCGGTCGGCGTCAGTGTACATTACTTGCCGTTTCGCTTCTGTTTACTTCTGTCTTTTCTTTGAGGCCGCCGCCGTCTTGGTTTGGCCGCTCTCAGCGGCCGCTTCCCGGTTCTTTAGAACCTGCTTAAGAACGTTGAGCTTTTTGTCGGCGTGCTGGCTCGCGCGCCGGGTGGTAGTATAAGCTACGGCTTGTGCTGCCACTTCTCTCTCTCCACAACAGAACGTTTAAACTATGAGTAACACAGATAAGTTAAGCAAAGAATAAAAAAAGAGCATTTTCAGATAGTGTGACATCAACAAGTTGAACACCGATCGATCTGAGCGTTTCGCTGCCTCGTGTTTGTTAGCTAAAATACTTTGTTTATGTAACCACTAGCTTGGATTTCCAAACAACTCACAAATCCATGCTAGCTCCTCGGATCAAATTAGCAGTACACAAAAGAGCGCAAATCAAACGAAAAGCTCAAAAAAAGTCACCAAAAAAAGTTGTAAGAGTGTTGTAAGATCCACCCCAAGTCTATCTAAACATATGATTTAAAAACATTATTGGTCACCATCGCCCGCTCCAAAATTCTCACTGCAAACGAGTGCTTAATAGCCTGGGCTATCGCTGAGCTGTTCGGCACCGAGTTCGCAGCACGTTTTGGCGCTCAGGCATTTGAGCCAGTACCATGTGTAGCAACAACGCGAACTCCGCTCAGCGGTGTTTGTCCGCGGCCCCCAAAAACAGCGATTTCAGTCCGTTTCATACCACGTTTGTAGCCGATCCAAGGTCATCGAGCCTGGTGTTGCTTTAGTCCGGGCAAGTTCGGCTGAGACCACACACAGGAACGCATTCACCGGAGTCGGTACGCCGTGCAACCGGCCAAGGCGTGCGATTTCGCCATTCAGCCAATCGGTTTCCACAGCACCGGTGCCCCGTGACAGCGACTGAGTTGTTGATCCACCTGATCGCGGAGCGTTTTCTACCTCGACCAACTGCATCAACTTCTTGCGGCGTGGGTCTTTCACCCCAACTTCTTTCCATTCGAGACCCGCCGCAGTGAAGACTGCTTCTGCTTCGGATCTCGCCAGCTTGCCCAAATCTCCACTGTCAGAGCCAGGCCCCAATGCGGCCTCCAAAGCATTGCTGACATTCAATAAAAGCTTGCCCCGTTTCGACGCCATAACATCTTCAGACGGGAATCCGCGCATTCGGGCGCCGTCCAAGATTTTGGCCAAAGCTCGATCTGCACCTCCAATGCCACTTGGATAGGTTCCAATATCAAACAGGCCAAGCATCGGTGCACCGTTCCCAACGACCTCGCCCGGCGTCAGATAGGTGGCGGGCATCATCACCGTGACCCCATGCACATTGGGAAAACGGCGCAGCGCCATATCTTCGTTGGACACTCCATTCTGAAAGCAGAAGATCGCCTGGCCGCGCACCCCAGATAACCGCAGGGCGTTCAGAGCCGGCGCCGTGTCTTGTGATTTCATCGTTAACAAAATGAGGTCGTCATCATTCCACGTTATTTCACTGGGATGACCTACGACCGGTAGAAACACCTCGGTCACGCTCGACCGAGCGCGCAACCGCAGGGGTCCGTTTTGCAATGCGTCCAACATGCGACCACGGGCGATCCCCAAAACGTCTGTTCCGGCCTCAACCAGAGCCGCGGCGATCACGCCGCCGACGGCCCCCAGCCCGTAAATTACGATGCGCATTTTTTTGCTCCGCTTTGCCGATTCAAAGGGCACGCAGCTCAGTTGCTACAAAACCGAGCATGCAAGCCCAACGTGAGAATCCTAGCTCACTTCTGAAGCAATGCCACCGCTGCCAATACGTCAATTCTGTATACGATAATTCAACAAACCAACTTTCCCAAAGTCAAATATTCCAAATAATTTTGCATATCTCGACTTCCTTGTACCTCACCGGTGAATTTTTGGGATACAAAAATTGACCAATACATGTTACCCGACAGCAAAGACCCCACACAGGCATTACGGAGCAACTGGGAATGGAGAATACAGACAAGAAGGTGCCTGCAGCTGAACACGCCTATCGAACAATCAGAGCGGCAATTGTCAGTGGTGATTTGTTGGAAGGGGAGCGGTTGGTTGAAGAGCGCTTGTCGGCCGATCTTGGCCTGAGCCGCACACCCATTCGAGATGCCATTCGCCGGCTCACTTTGGAAGGTTTCATCGAGCGACATGAAGGGTACAACACCCGCGTCGCCACTTTCCCGGTCGATGAGATGGAGCAGACGTTCCACATTCGCCAGTTTCTGGAATCCTACGCAGCAGAACGGGCAGCCCGTTTAGCGACCGAAGATGATATCGCCGCAATACGGGCGTTGAGCGACGAAATCAGCCGACTAACACCACCGAAATCCGTCGACGACTATCAGCAGATTGCCGCAGCCAACGAAGCCTTTCACCGAAAGATTGTTGAAGTATCGCGGTCACCCCGGCTTACGGCACACATGACCATGGCATTTGACATCGGGATGGTGGACCGGACGTATCGGCAGTACAGCGAAGAAGAACTGATGCGAAGCGCCAAACATCACCGGGAGATTACAGATGCGATAGCGGCTCACGCGCCAGAGTGGGCGCGCACCGCGATGCAAACGCATGTCCGCGCGGCCGAAGTAGCCGCAGCACGGTCGCTTGAGGCATCAGACGGCTCGACGGCCTAGCAGTACCAACTGGGGTCGACATGAACAAACCGCGCAGATCTCTTTTGTTCACACCTGCAAACAGGCCCGCTGCGTTCGACAAGGCACTTGCGAGCGGCGCAGATATCGTGTGCCTGGATCTGGAGGATGCAGTGCCACCGGATCAGAAGGCTGCCTCCCGTGGTCAAGCCGTTTCTTTCTTATGCGAGACTGGCCCACAAAACGTTTGTCGCGCGGTTCGGATAAACGCCTTAGGCAGCCAAGCGGGATTGGAAGACCTGCTGGCCGTCGCAAAAACAGCGCCCCAACATGGAATGATCATGCTGCCCAAAGTAACGGACGCAGCGGAGTTGCGTCTCGCCGACAGTGTTTTGTCAGAAGTGGGCAGCACGGTTGAGCTCGCCGCCCTTGTCGAAACGCTGGATGGGCTTGAGAACGTCTCCGAAATTGCAGGCGCGACAGACCGTCTGAAACTGATGGTGTTCGGTGCCGTGGATTTCAGCGCAGAGTTGGGAACACCTAACGCCGAGGCACCGCTGAGTTATGCGAGGGGCAGGATTGTTCACGCAGCAAAGCGCGCGGGCTTGGACGTCATGGATGTACCGGAACTGAATTTCCGCGATCTGGACACGGTAGAAAAGAGCGCCCAGCGCGCATGCGATTCCGGTTTCACCGGAAAGGCTGCGATTCACCCAGCGGGTATTTCCACAATCAACACGGTCTTCACACCCGGCCAGGACGAGATCGAACACGCGCAACGGGTCATCGCGGCGTTCAACGCATCATCTAATGGCTTAGCTGTTCTGGACGGACAGCTGATTGAAGCCCCGGTTATCAAGGCGATGCAGCGACGGTTGGCAATCGCAAAGGTCTGTGGCCTAATTGGAACTGATGGCGATGAGTAAGCTTCCCAGCCTTTCTGACGTGCGCCTGTGCCAAACACGTTTCAATATCTTCGGCCATCTCGACGAGGCTGCGACAGACAGGGAACTTCGACGTGGCGCCTCATCCGGTGCGTTGGATGGGAAACTGGTCGGGTTGAAAGCAAACATCGCGGCAGCAGGGTCCACCTGGACCGCCGGACTTGGGTATCGTGAGACGATAGTTGCTGAACAAGATGCTACGGTCACCCGACGCCTGCGGGAGAGCGGCGCTCGGGTTTTACCCGGGCTGAACATGGAAGCCGCAGCGCTCGGTGGAGCGACCGACAACCCGCATTTCGGACGCACAGCAAACCCGCATGGGCCCGAACACTCCGTTGGAGGAAGTTCAGGAGGCTCCGCAGCAGCCGTCGCAGCGGGGCTCGTGGATTTAGCTCTAGGCACCGACACCCTTGGTTCCGTGCGGATCCCGGCCAGCTATTGTGGGGTGTTCGGGTTGAAACCCACCTTCGGCCTCGTCGGTCGGAGTGGCATTGTGCCACTGGCCCCAAGCTTGGACACCGTGGGGCCCCTAGCCGCGCACGCCGCTGATTTGTGGCCGCTATTAAACGCCATCTCCGAGCTTGACCCGGACGACCCCTCCTCGCGCCCTGCCCCAAAAAACAGGAACACCTCAAGCATGGAGCCAACCGCGACAGGTGTTCGGATTGGCGTGCCACATCAGGTCGGAACTGTGGAATGTGAGCGCGAAGTGCTTTCTGCCTTGGAGCGCGCAAAGGGAGCTTTGGTCAAAGCGGGCGGCGCTGTCATCAGCGTTGATATGCCCGGTTGGGATCCAGCAAAGTTGAGGCGAAACGCGTTTCTCCTGACCGAAGCGGAAGGCGCTGTTGTGTTTTCCGAGGAGCTGGAGACCGGGGGCATACTCCCGGCTCCTGTAGAAAAGATGCTGAGCTACGGCGCACGCATGGGAACACCCCGGCTGGTACAGGCGCTGCAGGAAATCGCGGCCGCAAAAGCTCAATTGGATAGGACGTTTGCCTCTATCGATGTTCTACTTATGCCAACGACACCGCAGCGCGCTTTTCACGCATCACAACAACCGCCGGTGAACCAGGCAGATTTCACCGCACTTGCTAATGCTGGCGGCGTTCCAGCCGTCGCGATCCCCGTCTGGCTCTCAGGAAGTTCGTTACCCGCGTCGGTTCAACTTGTCGGACCTGTGTGGTCTGAACGCCTATTGATTGGATTGGCAACTCTTTTACAAGAGACCTTGTGAACGCGCTATTCAGCTCTATCCAGCGTTAACTGTTTTTTGAGTAAAAACATCCGAATAAAGGGACCGAAGCACGTTTTTCTGAACCTTGCCCATGGTGTTTCGTGGAAGTTCGTCCACGACGATGACTTCTTTGGGCTGCTTGAACTTGGCGAGCTTTTCACCCGCGGCAACCATCAGCTGCTGCACATTTGCGGAAGCCCCAATCTCTGTAACGATAATAGCCACAACCCCTTCCCCAAAATCTGGATGCGGCACACCAATCACAGCTGACTCGCGCACCCACTCGACGTCGTCGAGCACTTGTTCCACTTCTTTGGGATACACGTTGTAGCCCCCGGAAATAATCAGGTCCTTGCTTCGCCCAACGATGTGAACATATCCGTCGGCATCCCTTCGCCCCAAATCGCCTGTAATGAAAAAGCCGTTTTCCCGAAGCTCTTCGCGCGTTTTCTCTGGCATCTGCCAGTAACCTTTGAACACATTCGGTCCCCGGACCTCGATCATGCCGATCTCGCCTTCGGGAACGTGTTCTTCGGTTTCCGGGTTCGTGATCCTGATCTCGACCCCCGGGAGTGGAAACCCGACCGTTCCCGCGCGGCGCTCGGCGTCATAGGGGTTCGAGGTATTCATGCCGGTTTCCGTCATGCCATAGCGTTCGAGGATCCGGTGGCCCGTTCTTGTATCAAACCGGTCATGCGTTTCTGCCAACAACGGGGCGCTGCCCGAAATGAACAGTCGCATGGATTGCACGAGTTCCACTGTGAACCGATCATCGTCCAGAAGCCGCGTATAGAAGGTAGGCACGCCCATCATTGTCGAGGCTTTGGGAAGGGCTGCCAGCACCTGGTCTACCTTGAACGAGGTTTGGAAAATCAAGCTGCTGCCCGTCAACCAAGTGGTATTGATTGCAACAAAAAGACCATGTGCGTGGAAAATCGGCAGGGCGTGCAGCAGGCGATCTTCGCGCGTTATCCGCCACTGATCCACAAGAACGCGTGCGTTCGACAGCAGGTTGTCTTGCGTCAGCATCGCACCCTTCGACCGACCGGTTGTCCCGGAGGTGTAAAGCAGCGCGGCGATGTCTTCGGGATCGCATGACGTCGCTGTTTCGAGAGGCTTCGCTGATCCGGCGAGATCTCGAAAAGAGCCGGATCCATCTTGTGAGAGGGTCAGAAGACGGGTCCCATGGCGTTTCGCCAATGGCTGGAATTCTGTTTCGCGTGCCGGGTCGCAGATGAATACACCAGCTTGCGCGTCGTCCAGGAAATAGTCGATCTCGTCCGGGGTATATGCGGTGTTTAGCGGCAAAAAGATGATACCGGTCATCAGACACGCGCCGTAGATCTCCAATGCCTCGACCGATTTCTCTACTTGCAACGCAAGTCGGTCGCCCTTTGACAAACCACAGTCGCGCAAGACACCGGCGGCGCGAAAAACGCCTTTCAAGAAAACGCCATAGCTTAGCGACGAATGATCCGGCAGCGTCGCGAACGGTGCCTCACTCCCAACATGAGGACCAAGCAAACTATCAAACAAGGGATTGGTCATAAATCAGATGTCCTTCGATTGAGGGGCAAATGTCAGATCAACGGTCATCGCCAAAGCGCCGTCGGCGTCGCGAACCCACGTGCGTGTGGCGTCACTGTCGTCGCGTGTTTCAACATGGAACTGTGTTGGCGCAAAGAGCGGAGACACCGCCCGGATTTCCATTGAATTCAGTTGTTTGTTCGGGTGTTGGTTACGCCCCAATTCCCCGGACAGCGCCGCCAACAAGGGTCCGTGCACAACAAGGCCCGGGTACCCTTCAACATCGCGGGCATAGTCGATGTCATAGTGGATGCGATGCCCGTAGAAAATCAGGGCCGAATACCGAAACAGAAGAACCGGATCGGGATTTACGATGAGCGAAACCGTCGCGTTTTCTGGTGGGGGTGTCGGTTTGGGGGCTGGGCTGTCTGGCGCTGGCATCTCTCGATAAACGATATTCTGCCGCTCTGTCAGATGAAGTTGGCCATCCACGGCGAATTCATGGTCCACAGTGACAAAGCAGAGCGGGCCGCTGCGCCCGTGTTTGAGAACAACATCCCGAATGGTCGACGTTTTGGTGCATTCCTCACCGGCAAAAAGCGGGCGGTCAATCGTAACCGTCCCGCCAGCCCACATACGTCTCGGCAAGGCAACGGGAGGCAGGAAACGCCCCAGTTTTTCATGGCCGTCTTCTTTCAGCGTCGACGCGGGCGCTTCGGGATTGAAGTAAATGTAATGCCAAAACGGCGGCAGCTCTCGCCCCTCCGAAAAATCGGGGGCACGGTCGAGCGTCACCTGAAAGCGGCGGGCGCGACCAGCGTCCAGATAATCTGTCGTGGTTTCGGTCTTACCGATCCATTGACGCAGCACGTCAATATCCAACGTGAGGGGTGTATCCGCCAACTACCTAGCGCCCCCTGAACACTGGCTTACGTTTTTCCGCAAAGGCGCGTTGCCCTTCAGCGTAATCCTCACTCGAAAAACACGCTGCAACCTGACGGGCAACCTCGTCAGCGTCAGGCGCTCCTTTTGCCGCACCGATTGCCCGAATTGCAGTTTTTGCCGCTGTGACGGTCAACGGCGCATTAGCAGCGATCCGGTCCGCCAAAGACTGCACGGTGTCTTCAAGCTGTTCGCGCGGAACGACATCCGTCACGAGACCCATTGAATGGGCTTGTTCAGCTGGGAAAAGCTCGGCCGAATACAAGACGCGCGCCGCCACCGACGGCCCTGCCAGTTCGACAAGTTTGCGAACGCCATCCTGATTGTAGCCAAGACCCAGCCGCGCGGCAGTTATGCCCAGGCGCACGTCGTCCGAGCAAATCCGGAAGTCACAGGCAACGGCAAGCCCCATGCCACCGCCAACGCAATAGCCCTGTATTTGCGCAATCGTCGGTTTGGGAAAATGATAAAGCGCCGCATCCGCCCCTTCGGAAATCGCATTATATCTGCGCACCGCCTCTTCGGAGGATCGTTGTGTTTCAAACTCAGAAATATCGGCGCCGGAGACGAAAGCCTTGTCGCCAGCCCCGGTCAAAACCACCACGCGCACCGCGGAGTCGTCCGCCAGACCAGCAAGCGCGTCCTGCAAACCCTGCCACATATCCAATGACATGGCATTCATGCGCTCGGGTTTGTTGAACGTAATCCGTGCGATAGGCCCGTCTCGCGAGACGAGGAGCCGTCCGCCTGCCAGTTCTGTCGTGTCGGTGTTGGCCATCAGAGAACTCATTTTTCTAAGGATTCCACTGTCCGCCGCCGTCGAGATCCACGACGGTACCAGACAGGTAATGGACACGGGGAGAGGCAAGCATTGCAGCAAGTGCGGCGACCTCTTCGGGGTGCTTAGGACGACCGAACGGGAAGGCATCAGGATTGACCAGCTCCTCCCAGCGATCGGCGTCGCCCAACTCCTCAGCCGCGCGCGTGCGGAACATGGTTGTCATACGATCGGTCAGCGTTGGGGACGGGTTAATGCCAAACACGCGGACGTTCGTTTTCGGTGTCTCGGCCCCGAGCGCATTGGTGAACCCAATCAATGCCGCGTTACCTGCAGCACCGCAGATATAGTTTGGTCGAACAGCACGCCCGCCCATGCCAATGATGTTGATAATTGTGCCTGATCCCCGCGCGCTCATTCGATCAGCATAAAGCTTGCACAGGTGGATATAGCCAAAGACCTTCAGGTCCCACCCAATGCGCCAGTCCTCCATGCTCAGATCAGCCAATCGCCCCGCTTTGATGGCTCCAGCATTGTTCACCAAGACATCAGGTTCAGGATACGCCTCAAAAAGTGCCTCGCGTCCAACATCGCTGGACAAATCGGAGCCGAAAATGTCCGGAGCCTCCCCAGAAAGCTCAGCGATCTGCTCGCGCGCTTCGTCCAACGCGCGAGACGGTCGAGAGACCAGCGTCACTCGCGCCCCTTCGATGGCAAATTCTCGGGCGATCGCCAAACCGATCCCTTTTGAGGCTCCTGTGACAAGGACGTGTTTTTTAGACAGTTGAAGATCCATTGCTCAGTCAGACCTCATACTCAAACGTAATATTGAATTTCGAAGAAAACGCAGCCCTCCGGGGAGGCGAACGGACCATGTGGCGTCCCAGGCGGGCGGCAGGCATAAGCCGGCGCGAAAAAATCCTCGCCAGCGGCGTTCAGGTGCCCGTTGATCAGGTACACCTCTTCCCAATAATCGTGCAAAAACTCGCTCGATGCGACGGTACCGGGGCGAAAGCGGATCAGACGCGTTCTGACGCCAATCTGTTTTGCCTCATCCAGCGCACCGGACAACATCTTTAGTTCCACGCCGTCCGCGCCGCCCGGCACAGGCTCCCATCCGTCATCGAGATCGACGGGACCAAACGGAACGGGTGGTTTCAAACTAGTGATATCTGCCATGTACCTCTCCTGCCAATTTCGGGCGCGTTTGCGGGCGCGCAATAGTCTGCAAAGCAGATGTCAGTTTTCTGAGGTCCGGTGCTTTAGGCAATGTCGATATAGCGTCGAACAGAGCCGCCGAATGCTGATCAGATACCGACGCATGCCGCAGGTTCAATCGAAACTTCCGTTCCAACGCTTCATCGCTCATGGGTTGCTCGGGATCGCCCAGCGCGTGTTGCGACGAAAGTGCATGCAAGGTCGCGGTTGTGTCCAGGATTTCGACCCTCGCGCCCATATTCTCGGGAAACTTTGCAGTCATTTCATAGGCATGCAATACTTCAACGTTGTTGCGCAGCGCGACAACGGCAGGCTCGTTCCGACGGGTTTCATGGGCGTCTTGAAGCCGAAGATCCCCGGTCAACAAAGCAACAGCGACGCAATGCTGAAGACTGAACCGCGCGTCATGGTCCGTATTTGGATGGGGAAGGTCACAGAAAGTCAGCGCCGCCTCATATGTTTCGATCTTCACTTTTTGGATGCGCCCGACGTCCAAACTCGCACGCAATTGCAATGCCAAACCAACAGCAGGATGGACGTGCCTGCACGCGGGCCACGGCTTGAAGCTGATCTCATGCAGCAACCAATTGTCAGACGGACCGGCCAAGACACGACTGTTTGCCACGTTTGGATAATAGCTGGCAAAGAAGCCCAAAGGTCCTTCCAGGATTTCCCGCGCGCCCCGCACGGAGTGCAATGCCAAAAGGGCCGAGGTCACTCCGGCACGGGCGGCATGCGCAGTGGCAACCGCTTTGCTGTCTGTATCCTCCAACCGGCATTGCCATACGCCAGCGGCTTGCATGCCCGCCTGCCCCATTGCGTCGAGCTTTACTTGATCATCGCCTCCCGCTGCGTGCGTCGCAGCAATGGCCGCGCCAAAAACCCCGCATACAGCGGAGTTGTACCAAGATGTATACCCGCCGCTGGCGGCCGCGATTCCCAATTGCAGCGCAACTTCGTAGCCCATGACAACAGCTTCAAGCAGCTGCCGGCCTGATGCGTTGGAATACTGTGCTGCAGCCAGCGCCGCCGGGATCACGACATCCCCCGCATGCATGATGGATGCCCGGTGCAAGTCATCCATTTCCAGAACAGTGCCCAAAGATCCGTTGCAAAAGGCCGCCGCCTCAGGCGGTAGACTTCCGGCCTCGAAAGCAACGCTTGGACCGGCGCCCGCCGTGGCAATGGTCGCTAAACGAATTGCCCGGACCCCCGGATTGTCGACGGCTGCAATGGCAATCCCACACCAATCGGCCATGTGGCGGACAGCTCGCGCCACGTCACGCTCGCCGATTGGACGCGCGCATTGGGCCACAAGGCGTTCCGCCAAGCTGCCTGCGTGGTCCGGCGATGTGTCAAAGCGCATCGGTGTCATAACATCTATTTTTCAATCGGCATGCCCGCGAAGCGATTTCGATTCGCGACGCCTTTTTGGATACATTACAGCGCACGGACTGTCTAATATTGTATACGAAATCTGTGAAGAATAAATGAGCGCACAAATATTGATCACCGCCTTTGTTCATAAAATTTATTTGATTACATAGCTTTAGGCAGATTATCTTCGATCCAGACAGACTAAAAGTTTACCTTTCTGGACGCGAAGGCAAATTTCCACTTCCTTTTTTCGTGCACAAAACTATGGTCTGCGGTGTCAGGATGTCGCAGGCAGTCGCACCGCTTTCTTTCTGGATCAGCGGACAGCAGTGCAGCCGAAGGGATGCTGGCCACTGTCGCATGGGGGCGCCCGGCTGACCGTGGGTCGTGACATGACCCAGAGCAACGCTACGTCAAGGGGATCGCGGGCAATCCGACCGCACCGATACAGAACAGGGTAATCGCAATGAACCAGATGGAATTTAACCGCCGCCAGTTAATGGCACTGATGGGATCAGCCGCTGTTGCTGCCGGCTTGCCAAAAAGCGCTGTAGCACAATCCGGCCCGCTCAAATTCTGGGCACCTGGCATCGCCCGCGTGGGCGAACAGGATTGGTCGACCATGATGGAACAATCAGGCATCGAAATTGCCGCGATTGCGAAAAGTGCGCGTGCGGATGAATCCATCCAAAAGATGGTCGTGGGTGACGGCAACGCCCTTTACGACGCGATGACAGATAACGGCGGCGGCATGGAAGATGCGCTGGCCAGCCAAGGCGCGATTGCCGAATTGGATGTGTCTCGCATTCCAAACTGGGCGAACATTGAAGAGCGCTATCTGGAAGGTGGTGAAGCCGCCGATACGATCCGCCATGAGGGCAAGGTTGTGGCCATCCCGTATATTTCGAACGCGGATACGCTGGCGTTCAACCACGATGTGATCGGCGAAGAACTGAACACGTGGGAAGCACTGTTCGACGAGCAGTTCAAAGGTCGCGCGGCGATGCAGAACGACTTTGGGCCGACCCTGACAAACACCGCCATTTACCTGAAGCAGTCCGGCAAGCAGGACATCGAGAACCCGTCGGATATGACCGAGGCCGAGGTAAAAGGCGTTTGCCAGTTCCTGATCGAAAAGAAAAAAGCTGGGCAGTTCCGGACGTTCTGGGACGGTTTCCAAAATGGTGTCGACCTGTTAGCTTCTGAAGAAGTTCTGGTGTCTTCATGCTGGGAACCCATTCAGATCGTCGCAAGCCGCCGCAGCGGCAAGGACATCCGCTATGGAACAATGAAAGAAGGCCACCAGGCTTGGAACAACATTGTCATGCTGACCATAGGCGGCAAAGACCGCGGCATGGAAGACGCGTTCTACAAGCTAGCCGACCTGTACCTCTCGACATGGTTTGGGGCGCGCACTTTGGCCGGTCTGGGCTTCACCCCGCAGATGAAGGGTGTGGTCGAGTATGTCGAAGCCAATACAGATGATTTCGACGCGGATACCCGCGCGCAAATCGCAAACCGCTTGGCGCGCAAGCAAGAGCGGTTGGCAGTTCCCGGCAATTCCTGGCAGAACGTCTTCCCGACTAACATACGTGCCTATCAGGATTGGTGGGCCCGCGTTCAGGCGGCCTAAGACTTCATGCCCACTGACGCAACCTCCGTGGACACCGGCGGGATTATTCCCGCCGGGTCCTACCGTCCAAGTCTGACGGAACGTGCTGGGCGATGGATCTTCTACCTCCCCATCGTTTTCATGCTGTTGTTTTTCGCGCTGCCGATGGCGCTCACTGTGGTGTTCAGCTTTTTTGAACGCACCATGTTCTGGATGGAGCCGGGGTTTAGCCTCTTGGCTTATGAGAACTTCTTCTTCTCGGCGCGTTTGCAGAACTTTCTGACATCGATGAAGTATTCGGCCATCGCAGTCGCGATCTGTTTCGTGTTCGGATTTCCCATCGCTGTTTTCCTCCGCCGCTCGGTACCCAAGGTGGCACAACATCGCGTTATCCTCTTGTTTATTCTGCCATTTATGGTGTCTGAAATTATCCGTGTCTTCGCGCTGCGCCCGGTGCTGCAACGCAACGGCCTCGTGAACTCCACTCTGATGGACCTTGGGATCATCGACGAGCCGATCACCGCGTTGCTTTACACGCATACGGGCGTCGTGATCGGCGAGGTTCTCTCCTTTTTGCCCTTCATCGTCTTTGCCGGTTTCCTCGCCATGGAGGCTGTGCCCAAGTACATTTTCGAGGTTTGCGACGACCTTGGCGCAGGACCCGCCGCGCGGTTTCGTGATGTCATCCTGCCGCTGGCCGCTCCGGGCATTTTTGCCGGATGCGTCTTTATCTTCGTGAACGGTATTGGGGTTGCGCTGCTGCCAAACATCCTTGGCGGCCCGGGGGCTGTAAATGCCGGTTTGATCGCAACCCAGGCTATCACTGCACTGGACTTCCCATTGGCGATGGCGGTCAGCGCGATCATGATGGGAACGCTCATGTCCCTTCTCTATATCGGCCACCGCTTATTCGACCTGACCAAGGTCCTGGCCCCAATGAACTAAGGCACCCAGAATGAACGACTACGACAATATCTGGCTGCACCGGGCGAAATGGGGCTACATGCTGCTGATCGTGGTGGCGCTGATGTCACCGGTGTTTTACGTAATGTATATCTCGTTTAACCAAAACGGCTTTGGCGCGGCGGAGTATGTGTTCACGTGGCAGTGGTATGGCCTGATATTTTCAGATCAGCTGCTGATGCAGGCGATGCGCTGGACGCTATCCCTCGCCGTTTGCACCATGGTCGTGACGGTGCCCTTCGCCCTGCTCACAGCGAAGCTCTATAAACAGAGTTCTGCCAAACTTCTGATCGTCTTCTTGATGCTTGCGCCACTCTTCGTGCCACCTGACATCCTGGGCTCGGCTCTGCTGGTCTTCTTCAAAACCGTGAACCAGTCGTTCAAAGCGCTTGGTGATATGCTGGGAACGACCGCCTTCGACAAGTGGTTCCAGTTGAGCTTTTACACGGCTTGGATTGGGCTGGTTATCTACACCATTCCCTATGCGTTTATCGTGATCTTGATCACAATGGGACGGTATCACCCAGAACAAACCGAAGCGGCGCGCGCATGCGGCGCAAACGGGTGGCGGGCCTTTTGGGACATCGAGTTCCCGCAAATTCGCGCCGGTGTGTTCAGCGCTTGTTCGTTCACGGTGATCTTGTGCTTCAATGAATATACCCGGACCAGCTTGTTGAAGGGGGGGTTTGATACCTTCACCACAGTGCTGATCAGCCAGATGCTGAATGAAGGCATGTCGGAGCAGTCCTACGCTATGTCCAGCTTTATGGCTTTCGTCGCCATCGCCGTGATCGGTGGCATCATCCTTTATACAATGATCCGTGCCGAAGCGCTGGCGCGCGAAGCACGGGCAAAAGCAGAACCGGTAATGTCATCATGAACGCATTGGGAACCATGAACATGTCCACAACCAAGCCCGCGGCCGTCGAAGTACGCGGCTTGGCGAAACACTATGGATCGGTTGTGGCGCTCGACGACGTGAATGTCACCATCGGTGCTGGCGAGTATTTTGTCCTGTTGGGACCCAGCGGCGGCGGCAAGACCACGTTGCTCAGAACAATCGGCGGGTTTCATAAGCCGACCAAGGGTTCTGTCCTGTTGCATGGACAAGATGTCAGCCACCTGCCGCCCGAGAAACGCCCGACGTCCATGGTGTTTCAGTCCTACGCTCTGTTCCCGCATATGACCGTCCTTCAGAACGTCGGGTATGGCTTGAAGGTCGCTGGTGTTTCCAAGCAGGAAAACCAAGAAAAGAGTGCTGCTGCACTGGAACTGGTCGGATTGACTGGATTTGCAGAGCGTAAGCCGCATGAGCTGTCGGGCGGTCAACAGCAGCGCGTTCAGCTGGCCCGCGCAATGGTTTTGGAGCGGGATATTCTGCTGCTGGACGAACCACTTGCCGCTTTGGACGCGCAGCTGCGCAAGGACATGTGCCTTGAGTTGAAGCACCTGCAGGAGAAGGTGGGGATTACCTTCATCCACGTCACGCACAACCAGGAAGAGGCGATGACGGTTGCTGACCGTATAGCTTTGATCGCCAATGGAAATCTGGTTGAGCATGGAAACGCACGCGACATTT
>CAYODE010000079.1:0-16511 GCA_964402685.1 uncultured Aestuariivita sp.
GCGCAAAGCCGTTGTGGCCCCTTGGGCCGAACATGTGGGCGTGCTTCACAGCAGACTGGGACGAGCAGAAGCGGTTGACTGGTTGAACATGGCATACGGTCGGGATCAGACTGCAGCGGTGCTTCCGACCGGTCCAGTGACATTGATCTTGCTGGTTGCGCTTGTTGGATTTGCGCGGCCACTGGCACGGCTATTACCAAAACACCCAGACCACCCTCGTTTAGAAGTGTCACGGCCTCAATTTGCAGCGCTGCTGTTGATCCCGATGCTGATCGCCCCGGTTTTTGCTGTGTTGCTGGACCCTCACGCATTGCCTGTACTAGTGGCAGATCATCTAGCTGTGCACTTGGGTCTGTTCGGTCTAATCCAACTGGCATTGCTGCGGTTTTTTGGTGTGGCCTTTGGACGAATTTCGTGGCTGGGAACGGGTCTTATCCTGTTCTGGGGCCTGGTGGTATTTGGTGTTGCTTTGGATCGCTACGCGGCCAACTTCCTACCCATAGCTGAGCGGATGGTGATCATTGCAGCGCTGGCACTCGGAGCGGTTCCTTTCATGGTGGCCGATGCGTTGATTACGGATGGTGGACGGGCGTCGCTGCTCCGTCGTGTTTTGGCCAGGCTGGCCTTCTTAGTCTCATTGGGATGCGCGGTCGCTCTGGATTTTGAAGGTCTCTTCTTTCTGATCATGATTGCTCCTGTGATCGTTCTGTTTTACGCCCTGTTCGGTCTTGTTGGTCGCTGGGTCGCGAGACGTCAGGGGGCGATGGCGGCAGGTCTGGGCCTTGGGCTGTGTCTGGCATGGTCACTGGGCGTGAGCTTTCCGATGTTTGCCAGCGGATAAGGAAGGAACAGTATGATCCTGGGTGTCGGCACAGATCTGGCCAATATCGAACGTATCCAAGGCACTTTGGATCGTTTCGGGGACCGTTTTCGCAATCGCGTGTTTACCGAGACAGAGCAACGCAAGGCCGAGCGTCGTCGTGATGTCGCGGGGACCTATGCCAAGCGTTGGGCCGCGAAAGAGGCGTGCTCCAAAGCGCTGGGCACAGGTTTGCGCATGGGCATCGCGTGGAAGGATATGGCTGTAAGCAACCTACATACCGGGCAGCCGGTGATGCATGTGACGGGTTGGGCAGCTGAGCGTTTGCGCGAAATGACGCCAGAAGGGCACACCGCGATCATTCATGTGACACTGACGGATGATCATCCCTGGGCGCAAGCGTTTGTGGTGATCGAAGCACGCCCAGACGATGATGCGCGCCCAAGCTTGACTTACCCCGGCGCGCCCCGCATGTAGCGCGGAAACGTCCCAACCCAGACGGAGTGCCTGATGGCCGCCAAAGAAAAGTCCTCGGGCTTTGTTGTCGAGACAATCAAAACCATCGTTTACGCCTTGTTGATCGCAGGCGTCTTTCGGACGTTGTTTTTCCAACCCTTCTGGATTCCGTCAGGATCGATGAAGGAAACCCTGTTGGTGGGGGATTTCCTGTTCGTGAACAAAATGGCTTACGGGTATTCCTACGCGTCCTGTCCAAATGTCCGGATACCCGCAGTTGGCCTCAACATCGATGCTGAAGATCTGTGCGGGATCATCAATGGCGATAACACGCGCATCTGGGGGGGCGAACCCGAACGTGGGGACGTCGTCGTGTTCCGCCACCCGGTGACAGGTTTGGACTTCATCAAGCGCGTTGTCGGTTTGCCCGGTGAGCGTGTGCAAATGATCCAAGGCGTATTGCACATTAACGGCACACCCGTGGAACTGGAAGACGACGGTGTTTTCACCGAGGTGGTTGAGTTGCAGGGCCCGGGCCGGGTTACGCCGCGCTGTGAGAACGGCGTGGTTGGACGGGGCGGTATTTGCGAGAAGTCTCGGCAGATTGAAACACTGCCTGGCGGACGCAGCCATATCGTGCTGAATATCGGCAATCAAAGTTCGGACAACACGCCTGTTTTTGAAGTGCCGGACGGGCATTACTTCTTTATCGGCGACAACCGCGATAACTCCTCGGACAGCCGGTTCTCTACACGGGCCAACGGCGTCGGGTTTGTGCCATTCGAAAACCTTGTGGGTCGTGCCGACAGGATCCTGTTTTCCTCCGCCGGAACATCACTTTTTGCTTTCTGGACGTGGCGCAGCGAGCGTTATTTTAAGAGGATCGAGTGAAGCTATCAGCTGAGCTATCGGCGTTTCAGGGCCGCATCGGTCATGAGTTCGCCAATCCTGCACTGCTTGTTCGCGCGGTGACACATGCCTCGGTCGGCACTCCTAATCGCGAAGATAACCAGCGGCTTGAGTTCCTTGGTGACCGTGTTCTCGGGCTCGTGATGTCCGAAGCGCTTTTGCAGGAAGATACAGACGCCAGCGAGGGCCAATTGGCGCCGCGCTTCAATGCACTTGTGCGCAAAGAAACCTGCGCGGATGTTGCGCGCGAGATTGATCTGGGCAGCGTGCTCCGGCTTGGTCGGTCAGAGATGCTTTCGGGCGGTCGGCGCAAGCAGGCCCTTCTGGGTGACGCGATGGAGGCAGTGATCGCTGCAGTCTACAAGGACGCTGGTTTTACCGCGGCACGCGATGTCGTGTTGCGGCTTTGGGGTAAGCGTATCGGGCAGGTTGAAGCTGATGCCCGGGACGCGAAGACGGCCCTGCAGGAATGGGCGCAGGCGCGAGGCATGAAGCCGCCGAAGTATATCGAGCTGTCGCGAGATGGACCGGATCACGCCCCGGTTTTTACGATAGCCGCGCGGCTTGAGAATGGCGATCAGGCACATGCAACCGCGGGATCCAAGCGACAGGCTGAACAAGCGGCGGCACAAGCTTTGCTCGCCCAAGTCGAATAATCGCGGCAGGATGTGGCGGGGAGCGATCAAAGCCGTTACATCCCCCGATCAACGGAAGTGAGTAATACGCAGATGACGACACGTGCCGGATTTGTTGCACTGATTGGCGAGCCGAACGCCGGAAAATCCACGCTGATGAACCGGATGGTCGGTGCCAAAGTCTCGATTGTGACCCATAAGGTGCAGACAACCCGCGCGCGTATCCGCGGCGTTGCGTTGGCGGGCGAGGCGCAGATCGTGTTCGTTGACACACCGGGCCTGTTCAAGCCGCGCCGCCGGTTGGATCGTGCGATGGTGGCCGCCGCATGGGGCGGCGCGGCCGACGCGGATGTTGTTGTTTTGCTTATCGAGGCGCATCGCGGTGTAACGGAGGGTGTGGAGCGCATTCTCGAAGGGCTGCACGAAGTGGCCCACGGCCGCAAAGTCGCGCTGGTGATCAACAAGATCGATAAGGTGGAAACCGGAGTTCTGCTTGGGCTCTCGCAAGACTTGAACGACAGGTTCGCTTTTGCGCGCACCTTCATGATCTCGGCCGAGCGGGGGCATGGTGTCGAAGATTTACGCGATTGGTTGGCGGATGAACTGCCCGAAGGGCCATGGCTCTATCCCGAAGATCAGATCGCCGATTTACCTCTGCGTATGATAGCGGCCGAGATGACTCGTGAGAAACTGACACTGCGTTTGCACCAGGAACTGCCCTATCAATTGACGGTTGAGACAGAGAATTGGGAGGAGAGACCAGACGGCTCAGCCCGGATCGACCAACTGATCTACGTGATGCGCGATGGGCACAAGGGTATCGTGCTTGGTAAAAAGGGCGAAACGATCAAGGCAGTCAGCACAGCAGCTCGTCATGAGCTGGAAGAGTTTCTGGGACGGAAGGTGCATCTGTTTTTGCAGGTCAAAGTGCGTCCGAACTGGCTGGAAGAGGCCGAACGTTACTCTGAAATGGGTCTTGATTTCAAAGATGGGAATGCATGACACGGCTGACGGCACGCTTTTGGGTGGACGCGTATCTCGCACGTTTGCGGTTTGCAGATATTCCAGCCTTTGTTGTGGCGCATGGCGATGATACGGGCGGCGCCGTTCTCATCAAGTTGAACACTTTGGATGGCAACGCGGCGCTCTATCAGCGTGCATTTGATCTGATGAGTGGGGAGCGCGCTTGGGTCGTTTTGTCGGAAGGCCCAGAGGATCAAGTCGATGAGGCGGCCACGCGACAGCGCGGATTTGATCCGGACGTTTGGGTGATCGAAGTCGAAGATCGTCAAGGTAGACATTTATTGGACGAAGATGGCCTGTCGTGATGCCGGACCCGTCTTCGCGCGTGCGCTGTCTCAATCGCTCTTGTCATTTGACTTTGGCGCATTGATCTTTGCCAGATGGAATGGCGTGGTCAGGGAATACTACTGTCAAGCAGACGGCATGGCGAAAGTGCCGCGATAGTTGAGGTGTTTACCGAGGAACAAGGCCGTCACGCGGGCGTCGTCCGCGGGGGTGCCAGCCGGAAGATCGCACCCGTGCTACAACCTGGAGCGCAACTGGACGTGAGCTGGCGGGCGCGTCTGGAAGATCACATCGGTACTTACCAAGTTGAGCTTTTGCGGAGCCGGGCAGCCGCTGCGATGTCAGGAAGAGTGGCTTTGGCGGGCCTGAACGCGGTGACGACTCTGCTTTGCTTTGCACTGCCTGAGCGAGAAAGTCATCCGCTGCTTTATCGAAAAACAGAACAGCTGTTGGATCTTCTTGGACAAGATGAGATTTGGCCCCTGGCGTATTTGCGTTGGGAGATGTCCTTATTGGAAGAAACGGGCTTTGGCCTGGATCTGAGCGAGTGCGCCGTTACAGGCACAACAAACGATCTGATTTATGTCTCTCCAAAAACGGGGCGCGCGGTGTCCAAGCAGGGTGCTGGTGAGTGGGCCGAAAGACTGTTGCCACTGCCGCGCTGTTTGCGCGGCGAGGGTCCTGCCCCTGATGATGAGGTTATCACCGCGCTGGGCACGACAGGATATTTCTTGGAGGCCAAGCTTGCCCCTGCCTTGGGGCATAAACCACTGCCCGACGCACGCGCGCGCTTGGTTGATCTACTGACGCGCATGCTCTGATGCATATCAGGCCGCGTTGTTTTCTACGAGGTAGGCACCGGCCTCTCGAATCGAGTCTTCCGCGTTGCTGAATGATATGCCCAAGACTTGTTCCGCCTGCGCTGCTGACACGTTGTCTTCGCGTCCAAGTGCAGGGAGGATAGTTCGGATCGACGGATCAAACAAAGACAGGAACCGGATTAGAAAATCTGGTGCTTGGCGGGTGGAAATTTTTCGATTGGGATGTTGCGCTTTGAGTAAAAGCGCGAAGTCCTGAAACCACAGGAACCTTTCCACACCGATAAACCGTTTGCCGATGCTTTCTGGGCGCTCCATGGCGCGGATATGCATCAAAGCAATGTCCTTCACATCGACGCATGGAAACCCAACTCTGGGCAACATCGGATCCTTGCCTGACAGCACGCGTTCAACCACCTCGATCGATGTGCCAAACTGATTATCCAAAGGCGCACCTTGGACGAAACCAGGGTTGATCATGGTGATCTGCATCTCTGGCGCTTCGCCTTTGTGCCAGTCCCATACAGCTTGTTCAGCCAATGTTTTGGATTTGACATAAGCGGTTGCCGTGGGATGTTTCAGATCGGCCCAGTCTGTCTCATCGAACTGGGACTGGGTCGGTGCCGGATCTTTGCTAACAATGGCGACGATTGACGAAGTCATGATCACTCGGGTTATACCGGCAGCCCTTGCCGCTTTGACGGCGCGCAAGGCGCCATCAACTGCAGGACGGATCAAGTCTTCCTCATTCTTTGGTTGGGTCATCGGAAACGGAGAGGCGGTGTGCATTAGCACATCGACGTCCTCCATCGCGTCCGCCCAACCGTCGTCTGATGACAGGTCCAAGGAAACCAAAGTGAGCCGGTCTAGCTCAGATGGGTTTGAAAGTTTGGAGCGAAGGGCGTCTCGCAGTTCACTTTCGCGGGAAAGGGAGCGCACAGAACCTTTTACTGTGTATCCGGCCTCAAGCAATTGCAGGACTAGATGTTTGGCGATGTAGCCGGTGGCACCGGTGACAAGTACAGTTTGCGACACGTTAACCTCACTAAGTTAGTGATGCTAACTTTGAGGCAGAATGGCGCAAATTCAAGGGCAGACTGCAACTTTTTTGCCCTGAAACGAAAAAACCGGGCCGTAATGGCCCGGTTCTCAAACAATCTAACACGTTGCCTCAGGCCAGCAAACGTCGGGCAATCACTTGCGCCTGAATCTCGGCGGCCCCTTCGAAAATGTTCAGGATCCGAGCGTCGCACAGAACGCGGCTGATCTTGTATTCCAGCGCAAATCCGTTGCCCCCGTGGATCTGAAGACCGTTGTCGGCGCAGGCCCAGGCCACACGTGCGCCGAGCAGTTTGGCCATCCCGGCCTCGAGGTCACAGCGACGACCTTCGTCTTTTTCGAATGCGCTGAAATAGGTCAGCTGCCGCGCGACCATGATCTCAACTGCCATCATCGCCAGCTTATTCGCAACGCGAGGGAAGTTGATCAGGGATTTGCCGAATTGCTTGCGGTCCTCGGCATATTGCATCGAGATATCAAGAGCCGATTGCGCAACCCCAATCGCACGGGCCGCCGTTTGAATTCGTGCGGACTCAAACGTTTCCATCAGCTGCTTGAAGCCCTTGCCTTCTTCACCGCCAAGAAGGTTTTCACCTTTAACGTGGAAGTTATCAAATCCCAGCTCGTATTCCTTCATGCCGCGATAGCCGAGCACTTCGATTTCACCGCCGGTCATGCCTTCGGTCGGGAATGGGGCCTCGTCTGTTCCAGGTGTTTTTTCCGCCAGAAACATCGACAGGCCCTTATAGTCGGTCGTATCAGGATCGGTGCGCGCCAGAAGCGTCATGACGTGGGTCCGCGCAGCATGCGTGATCCAAGTCTTGTTGCCAGTAATCTTATAATCGCCGTTTTCGTCTTTGGCCGCACGTGTTCGCAGGCTGCCCAGGTCAGAGCCGGTGTTGGGTTCAGTAAACACCGCAGTTGGCAGTGTTTCTGCGCTGGCCAATTGTGGCAGCCACTTCTGCTTTTGTTCCTCGGTGCCGCCAGCAATGATCAGTTCGGCCGCGATCTCGGAGCGTGTGCCCAACGAGCCAACGCCGATATACCCGCGAGATAGCTCTTCGGAGACGACGCACATCGATGCTTTCGAGAGGCCAAATCCGCCGTATTCCTCAGGAATCGTCAGACCAAAGACGCCCATCTCAGCCAGCTCCTCGATGACGTCCATCGGGATCAGTTCGTCCTTGAGGTGCCATTCGTGGGCGTATGGTTCCACCTTTTCCTGCGCATAACGCCGGAACTGGTCCCGGATCATCTCAAGCTCATCATCAAGGCCCGATGCACCAAACAGCGCATTGGCTTTCTGCTCCTGCATCAACTCGACGAGGCGCAGGCGAGCCGCTTGCGTGTTACCCGACTGGGTCAACGTCATCACTTCTGTTGACATCAGAGCGCGCATGTCCTCTTGACCCAGGCCCATATCCTGCAGGCGCAGTATCTCGCCCTGGTTCATCTGAATGCCGCCATAGATCTGCCAGAGGTACTCACCAAAGGTGATCTGATGGATTAGTTGTTCAGTTTCGCCAAACTTACCTTCAGACTGAAGCGCCTCGGCCCATTTCTGCATCTGCCGCAGAGATTCCATATATGTTGCGAGCCACGCCAGACCGTGAGTTGCGGTTTGCTCTTCCTCGACCCGGGCGCCTGACACGCGGCCGTCAACCGTCACAGCCTCGCGCACGATGGCTTTTGCCGTTTCAAAGACCTGTTCGACGGGCGCAATTGCCCCGCTGGTGAGAGTCAGCAGATCGGGGAGGATGACCGGTGTGGTCATGCCAATGTCCTGTCCATCATGGGCCATCTGATTCATCCTTTTATCCTGTCCGCACGGTCCTAATCATTTCGCAGGTGCAGCGCAACAAAAATACCAACAGCTGCGCCAGCTTGTTCGAAAATTGCGCGTTGAATTTTTCTGATGCAGCGCTAGCCGGGGGTGTTATGAGGTTGCATGACCTCTCTTTTCCCGTTTCTCAGCCCTGATCAGCTGGTCTTTGCGTTTAGTATCGCCGTGATTGCCGGTGTGGTCAAAGGTGTCGTCGGTTTTGCGATGCCAATGATACTGGTTTCGGGGCTTAGTACGTTTTTGTCGCCTGAGCTCGCGCTTGCTGGCCTAATCCTTCCGACACTGGTCACAAACGGCATGCAGGCGCTGCGCAACGGTGTGCACGCAGCCTGGCAATCGATCTACCGATTCCGTTGGTTCATGGGTATCGGGATGATCTTCCTCATCGCAAGCGCGCAGCTTTTTAGAATTCTGTCCGGGCCGCCGCTATATCTCCTGATTGGTGTACCCGTAACTGTGTTTGCCGTGCTGCAACTGCGCGGTTGGCAACTTCAGTTGAAGGCACAAAGCCGGCGGGCCGACATTGGTATCGGGACGATTGCTGGCGCAATTGGTGGTGTGTCAGGAGTTTGGGGGCCGCCCACGGTGGCATATTTGACAGCGATCAACACGCCCAAAGCGGAACAGATGCGGGCACAAGGCGTCATTTACGGGCTGGGCGCGGTCATCCTGTTGTTCAGTCACATTGGATCAGGTGTCATGACCGCTGAAGTCGCGCCATTCTCTTTGATCCTGATTGTACCGGCGGTTGTGGGCATGTGGGCAGGGCGCATGATCCAAGACCGCATTGATCAGGGCGCGTTTCGCCGAGTAACGCTGTTGGTTTTGTTGATTGCGGGACTGAATCTTGTCCGTCGCGGGCTTGGCGCCTGAGTACGCAAAAGGCCCCCGTGCAACTGCACGAGGGCCCTGAGTTTTGATCAGCCGATTGCTGCGGCTTTTACGTCGTCGTCGATGTAAGGCACGTATTGTTCGAAATTGTCGGCAAACATCTGCACCAGTTTGGTTGCTTGCGCGTCATACGCGTCTTTGTCGTCCCACGTGCGGCGCGGATCTAACAGAAGCTCGGGCACGCCTGGCACATCCTCGGGCACATCAAAGCCGAAATTGGGGTCTTTACGGAACTTTGCGTCCGCAAGCGTCCCGTCCAAGGCCGCGGTCAGCAAGGCACGCGTCGCCTTGATGGGCATCCGGTTACCGACACCATAGGCGCCGCCAGTCCAGCCGGTGTTGACCAGCCAACAGGTTGCACCATGCTGTGCGATCTTTTCGCGAAGAAGGTTGCCATAGACTTCGGGTCGGCGCGGCATAAAGGGCGCACCGAAGCACGTAGAAAACGTTGGCTGCGGTTCTGTCACGCCGCGCTCGGTTCCAGCCACCTTGGCCGTGAAGCCAGACAAGAAGTGATACATGGCCTGCGCCGGGGTCAGGCGCGCGATGGGCGGCAAAACGCCAAAGGCGTCGCAGGTCAGCATGATAATGTTTTTGTGATGCCCGCCAAGTGCGGTGGAGGACGCATTAGAGATATACTCCAACGGGTACGCGCAGCGCATATTCGCGGTCAGGCTGTCATCTTCGAAATCCAAATCGAAGGTTTCGGGATCGAACACCATGTTTTCGATGATCGTCCCGAATTTCTCGGTCGTGGCAAAGATCTCGGGTTCGGCTTCCGGGCTGAGCGAGATCGTTTTGGCGTAACAGCCGCCTTCAAAGTTAAACGTACCGCGATCCGACCAACCATGCTCGTCATCACCTATCAGAACCCGTTCGGGATCGGCTGATAGGGTTGTCTTGCCCGTTCCAGAGAGACCGAAGAAGACGGCGGTGTCCACCGGGTTGCCGGGGGCGTGGTTCGCCGAACAGTGCATCGGCATGATGCCTTTTTCGGGCAGCAGATAGTTCAACAGAGTGAAAACGGACTTTTTGTTTTCGCCTGCGTATTCTGTGCCGCCGATCAAAATGAGCTTCTTGTCAAAGTTCATCGCGATGACGGTTTCTGACCGACAGTCGTGTTTTGCAGGGTCTGCAGCAAAGCTGGGACAGTTAATAACTGTGAAATCCGAGGTGAACTCGTCCAGTTCCGAACGATCGGGGCGTCGCAACAGGTGACGGATGAACAAGCCGTGCCAGGCCAACTCGGTCACCATGCGCACGTTGATCGAATGGGCTGGGTCGGCGCCGCCGATCAAATCCTGCACAAAGTAGTCTCCGCCCTTCATGTGCTCCAACATGTCGGTATACAGCGCGTCAAAGCCGGCTGGACTCATCTCGGCGTTGTTTTCCCACCAGATGGTATCTGCAACGGTGTCGGTTTTTACGACATGCTTGTCCTTGGGAGAGCGACCGGTGAATTTACCTGTGGTCACCAGAAAGGCACCACCTTTCCCCAACGTGCCCTCACCGCGTTTGAGAGCGGTCTCTACCAGAGCCGGCTCCATCAGGTTGTAATAGACATTGCCCAGCCCAGTGATGCCCTGATCTTCAAGCTGGAATTGCGGGTTTACCCGTCCGAATGTCATATGCTCGTGTCTCCTGTGGCCGAGCAGGCTGAAAAGCGCCCGCGTCAACGCGTGATGTTCTCTCTGACCCAGGTGATGGTATCAGAATTTGGATGCGCGCCGCTCTTAACATGACGGTTTGGGGCATGAACAGCGCGGTTTGGCGCAGTTAGCGCCACCAAGTTACGGTTAGCGCAACCATCCGCGTAAGCACCGGTTTGTCTGCGTCAATTTCATCAACCAGAAAGAAATTTGTGGCCCAATCACCACCTATCGGCGCCTGATTCGCAGTTAAGGATTGATTCGGTCACGCAAAAAAGCGATGAATAAAGAAAAAAGCAGGTCAACGAGCAGCATAAGGGCACATGGAATGTCTAGAATTGCATTGGTGGACGACGACAGGAACATCCTGACGTCGGTGTCGATGACTCTCGAAGCTGAAGGTTTCGAGGTTGAGACGTATAACGACGGGCAAGCCGCTCTCGATGCGTTTAACAAAAAGCTCCCGGACATGGCTGTCCTGGACATCAAGATGCCGCGTATGGATGGCATGGATCTGTTGCAGCGCTTGCGGCAGAAAACGACCATGCCTGTGATCTTCCTCACCTCCAAAGACGATGAGATCGACGAGGTTCTTGGCTTGCGGATGGGGGCTGATGACTACGTTAAGAAACCCTTCTCCCAGCGGTTATTGGTCGAACGCATTCGCGCGCTTTTGCGCCGCCAGGAAGCAGTAGACGGCGACATCATTGGCGATACGCCGGAAACCAAAGTTCTGGAGCGCGGGTTTTTGCGTATGGATCCCCTGCGCCACGCCGTTACCTGGAAAGATAAGGATGTGTCGCTGACTGTGACCGAGTTCTTGTTGTTGCAGGCGCTGGCACAGCGGCCTGGCTTCGTCAAAAGCCGCGATCAGTTGATGGACGTGGCCTATGACGATCAGGTCTATGTCGACGATCGCACAATCGACAGCCACATCAAACGGCTGCGCAAAAAGATGCGCAGTGTCGACGACGAATTCTCGGCCATTGAGACCCTTTACGGGATTGGCTACCGGTACAACGAGGAATAGTGCCCAGAACGGGCAAATCGGAAAGGACGTTTGTGCGCGACACAGGCCCCCCTCGGATGGATCGCAACGGTGACGTTGTACTTGGCGACGACTGGGTCGCGCCAGACAACACCGTCGAGCGTGAGATGCAAAATAACCGCGCCCGGCGCGGTTATTTGTCGTTAAAGGGCTCACCGCTCACACGGCGGATCATCACCTTTAATCTGATCGCATTGAACATCCTAGCCGCTGGTATCCTGTACCTGAGTGCGTCGCGTGATGACTTTGTCAGCCAGCGCAGCGCGACCTTGTTGAGCGACGCGGCGCTCATCTCGGATGTATTTGAAGTCGCGATGCCAACAGGCGCTCCGGTCAACTTGGCAACCGGCGATGGCATCGACGTGCAGTCGACGTTGGAGGGTCTCACGCTCAAACAAGGGCTTCAGGCCTTCGTATTTGACCCGACTGGGAATGTGATCGGCGGCGTCAAAGGTGGTGGCATGGGGGCGGACATCGATAGTCTGTTCGAAACTGACCAAGGGCCAACATTTATTGTCGACGGTTTGACCGCGGTTTGGAACCTTGTTGGGTCCATTGTGCCAATGGCATCAGACGAACCAGCGCCGCTGGTCGATCAACTGTCCACACTGATTGCGCCCACTTTGGCAACCGGTATTCAGTTGCGCCCGGGTCTTCAAACTGCAGAAGGCGCCGTGTTTTCAGCAACTAGCCCTATTATGCAGGGGGACACGATTGTTGGCGTTGTAGCGGTCGCAAGCCCTGCCGGAGAAATCGAAGCGATCATCCGCGCCGAACGCGAGCGTATGTTACAGATGTTCATCATCGCGACGCTTGTATCGATCGGGTTGAGCCTTGTCTTGGCTTCAACCATCGCGAACCCACTTTCCGATCTTGCGGAGGCAGCTGAGTTGGGACGCGATCGCGACGCGCGCAAAATGCGCCACAATCGCATTCGGATCCCAGACCTGACAGCGCGCCCGGATGAGATCGGGCGTTTGTCAGGTGCGCTGCGTGGCATGGTTTCCGCGCTCTACAACAGGATTGAGGGCAACGAACAGTTCGCTGCCGATGTTGCGCACGAAATCAAGAACCCGCTGGCGTCGCTGCGAAGTGCGGTGGGCACACTACGGATGGTCAAACGTGATGACCAGCGAGAAAAGCTGTTGGACGTCATCGATCATGATGTCCGCCGATTGGACCGGTTGGTTAGCGACATTTCGAATGCGTCGCGGCTGGATAGCGAACTGGTCAAGGAAGAAGAAGAAGAGTTCAACCTCTTGCAGATGCTGGACAATCTGAACCAGTACCTGGGTGAAGACGCACGCACAAAAGGCATCGATTACATCACTGACATGCCTACAGACGCCATCTTGGTGAATGGGCTCGAAGCGCGGCTCGCACAGGTGTTTGTGAACCTGATCACCAATGCAATCTCCTTCTGCGAAGATGGCGATGCGATCCGCGTGTGGGCGCGTAAGCGTGAAAACCGCGTTCTTGTGGTCGTCGAGGATACAGGTCCCGGCATCCCCGACCAGGCCCTGACAAAGATCTTCAAGCGGTTCTATTCGCAGCGCCCAGAAGAGCATTTCGGTAACAACTCCGGTCTGGGTCTGGCGATTTCCAAACAGATTGTCGAAGCACATGGCGGCGTGATCTGGGCAGAGAATATCCGCCCGACCGAGGCAGACATCACCTCCGAACCGCTGGGTGCCCGCTTTGTCGTGGGTCTCCCCGTGTGATCGGGTATGACGGCGTTCATCACTGCGCCGGAGCCTGACGAAATTCTCCATGCCAGCTGCGTAGCACTACAGGATAAGGCAGTCCTGATCCGCGGTGCGTCTGGTAGCGGGAAATCTTCACTGACACTGGAGTTGTTGACGCGCGGCGCCATGCTGGTCTCAGACGACCGGACCTGTTTGATAAAGCGGGAACGCGGGGTCGTCGCCTATGCGCCCGCTTTGCTTCTTGGTCTGATCGAGGCCCGTGGCGTGGGCATTTTGAGAGCTGACAGTGCAGCGCCCAGCCCCATCGCACTTGTTGTCGACCTGGACCAGACAGAGACCGAGCGCTTGCCGGACGCACAGACCTGTGACCTTTTGGGGCAACAATTGCCGTTGCTTCACAAAGCCAACGAACCACATTTTGCAGCGGCAGTTTTGCAATATCTACGAGCGGGCCGATGGACCCAAAGTTGAAATCGACTTCCCGACAGAAAGAGGCCCGGCTTGTTCTTGTCACGGGCCCATCCGGCGCCGGCCGTTCAACTGCAATTGCGGTTTTGGAAGATCTTGGGTTTGAAACTATCGACAACCTGCCACTGCGCCTGTTGCCGAGTCTGCTGGAGGGTAAGGATGCCGATGACCGCGCTATGGCTTTGGGCATTGATGTCCGAAACCGCGATTTTTCTGTCTCTGCGCTTATCGAAACGATTGATCGTTTAAGCACAAAACGCGGCAACGATCTCTCTGTGTTGTATCTGGACTGCAGCGCGGAGGTTTTGATCCGTCGGTTTTCAGAAACGCGGCGGCGTCATCCTTTGGCCCCTGCGGAGGGCCCTTCAATCGGTGTCGAGCGAGAGCTTGATCTATTGCAGCCGATCAGGGGTCGATCCGACACCTTGATCGATACTTCTGATATGAACGTGCATCAGCTGCGCGAAGAGATTGAGCAGTGGTACGGTGTTGATGGACAGCGGGATTTGGCGATTTCGGTGCAATCCTTCTCGTACAAGCGCGGTTTACCTCGTGGAATCGACATGGTCTTTGACTGCCGATTTCTAGCCAATCCCTATTGGAACCCTGACCTGCGCGCACTAGATGGCCGGGATGCCGCAGTTCAGCAGCATGTGTCAGGCGATGCGAGGTACGCTCCGTTTTTCGAACGCGTTTCAGGATTGATGAAGTTATTGCTTCCCGCATATGTCGAAGAGGGCAAGTCGCATCTGTCCGTTGCGTTCGGCTGTACGGGGGGGCAACACAGATCTGTGACCTTGGCTGAGGCATTGGCCGCGGAGCTTGCACAGGATGGATTGCAGGTGTCTATAAGGCATCGAGAATTAGAACGCCGCAATGCTAGTGCGGGAATGGAAAAGAGGCCTGGGTGATCGGGATCGTCATCGTTGCACACGGAGGACTGGCCAGAGAGTATCTGGCTGCCGTCGAGCATGTGGTGGGCAAGCAACCTGGTATTATGGCAATCTCTATCGCTGCGGATCATGATCGCGCGGAAAAGGAGATCGAGATTTGCCGAGCCGCTGATCAGGTCGACACGGGCGACGGCGTTGTCGTGGTGACGGATATTTTTGGCGGGTCGCCTTCAAACCTATCCTTGATGGCATGTCGGCCAGAGAACCGCAGAATCATGTACGGCGCCAATTTGCCATTGTTGATCAAGCTCGCCAAAAGCCGTGACAAGCCGGTTTCAGATGCTGTACGCGCCGCCCTTGAGGCTGGTAAGAAATATATCGACAGCCAAAATGTAAGCGCCCATTAAGGGCCGTATGGGACAGGAAGAAAGACGCTCGTGTTATGGTGCGCCGGACGCTGAATATCGTAAATGAAAAGGGGCTGCACGCCCGCGCATCGGCCAAGCTGGTTGAGGTCGTTGAAGGGTTTGACGCCACAGCCGAGGTGTCGCGTGATGGCTTGTCTGCATCGGGAGATAGTATTATGGGGCTTCTCATGCTGGCCGCAGCCAAGGGAACGAGTATTGACGTAGAAACCTCTGGACCCGATGCTGAGGCACTTGCCGAAGCTTTGGAAACGTTGGTTTCTGACAAGTTCGGCGAAGGCTACTGAACGCGCATGGGGATGGCGCGCACGGGGTGAAAAACGTGGTAGACACGACGCAAAACGGCGATAGCCAACGATCAGCTGCTGGTCAGACAGAGCTTGAGAGTGAAACCATCGAGGTTTACGACCGCAGGTCGCTGACATACGCGAATTCCTTCGATGATCCCTGGACCGCGAACTCGATCAAGACGATCGAGTGGCTTACGGGTAAGCTGACCATCTTGCGGATGGTCAACAAGTTCGAAAAACAAAATGCGAACTACCGGGGACAACGGTTTTGGCGCGGCGCGTTGAACACCATGGGCATTGACCTCGTCACCCCTGCTGAGCAATTGGCCAATATCCCGAAGGACGGTCCCGTTGTGGTGGTGGCAAACCACCCACATGGCATGGTCGACGGCATGCTTTTTGCAGATTTGATTGGCCGTATTCGCTTGGACTATCGGATTCTCACACGGTCTGTTCTGACCGGTTTGGACGAGGCCGCCACATCTTTCATGATTCCGGTACCTTTCCCGCATGACCCAGACGCGCAAAAGAAGATGGTCGAAATGCGCTCAAAAGCTATGGCGCATTTGAAAGACAACGGGGTTGTCGCGCTCTTCCCGTCTGGAGTGGTGATGTCTTCGGATACATGGTTCGGACCCGCGATTGAACGGGAATGGAACGTTTTTACGGCCAAGATGATCCGTCGCTCTGGTGCGCGGGTTGTGCCGATCTATTTCCCTGGATCAAACTCACGCGCCTATCAGATTGCCAACAAGGTTTCTCCAATTTTGCGGCAGGGTTTGTTGCTTCATGAAATCGTGCGGTCGTGCAACAAACCTCAGGCGCCGATTGTTGGCAAACCGTTGACCGATGAGCAGATGGCACCGCTAGAGAGTGATCCGCGTGGGTTCATGGCTTGGCTGAGGGCGCACACCATGTCACTGGCTGAACACCCGGAGCATTACTGATCCGAATTGGATCAGCGCGTCGGTACCGGTACGTCGCCACGATAATCGTAAAATCCGCGCTGTGTCTTGCGGCCCAGCCAACCGGCTTCGACATATTTGGTCAAAAGCGGGCAGGGGCGGTATTTGGTATCCGCCAAGCCGTCATGCAAGACGTTCATGATCGCTAGACAAGTATCCAAGCCAATGAAATCAGCCAGCTCCAGCGGCCCCATCGGATGATTGGCACCCAGTTTCATGGACTGGTCGATGGATTGGACTGATCCGACACCTTCATAAAGCGTATAAACCGCTTCGTTGATCATCGGCATCAGGATGCGGTTCACGATGAAGGCTGGAAAATCCTCGG